>JBIOEF010000048.1:0-23927 GCA_044445785.1 Caulobacterales bacterium | reverse complement strand
TGATCTCCGCCCTGCACAACTCGGAGCGCGGCTCGGACCCCGATGCGGCGCTCTACTGGATGGCGCGGATGCGGGAGGGCGGCGAGGACCCGCTGTTCATCGCCAGGCGGCTGGTGCGGATGGCCAGCGAGGACATCGGCGAGGCCGATCCCATGTCGCTGCTGCTGACCGTGGCGGCGAAGGACGCCTACGACTTCCTGGGATCGCCCGAGGGCGAACTGGCGTTGGCCCAGGCGTGCGTGCACATGGCCGCCGCGCCCAAATCCAACGCTGTCTACAAGGCCATGGGCGGCGCCAGCCAGATGGCCAAGGAGACCGGCTCGCTGATCCCGCCCGCCCACATCCGCAACGCGCCCACCCGGCTGATGAAGGAGCTGGGATACGGCAAGGGCTACCAGTACGACCCTTCGACCGAGGAGGGCTTCTCCGGCCAGAACTACTTCCCGGACGGCGTCGAGCGGCAGGTGTTCTATGCGCCCAAAGGCGAGGGCGCCGAGGCGCGGATCAAGGAGCGTCTGGATCGCTGGGCGGGGTTGAGGGCCAGGAAGCAGGGAAGTTGAAAAGGGAACCGTATTCGGCTGGGGTCTGGTTCCTCCGCCACCCTAACTTCCGCTCATCCCCGCGAAAGCGGGGACCCACGACTCGGTGATCGACGCTTGCGCACACACCTTTCCACGACGGCGCCATGGGTCCCCGCTCTCGCGGGGATGAGCGGGTTTGAGGGACGATCGTGAGAGCGCTCACGCCCGCCGACGCCGATTTCGTCCGTTCGTTGGTGATCTATGAGGACGATCAGCTGGTCGCCTTCGACAAGCCGGCGGGGCTCTCCAGCCAGGGTGGGCGGATCGCGGCGGCGACGCTGGACGACCTCACGCAGGCTCTGGCCAAGGCCGGCGGTCACCGCCCGCGCCTGGTCCATCGGCTGGATCGCGACACCTCCGGGGTGATCCTGGCGGCCAAGACCAAGCCGGCGGCGGCGTTCCTGGGCAAGGCGCTGATGGGCCGGCGGGTGAAGAAGACCTACCTCGCCATCGTCACGCCAGGCGCGCCCGAACCACCGCAGGGCCGCATCACCACGCCGCTGCGGCGCGTCTCCCAGGGCCGAGAGGTCCACATGCAACCCTGCGAGCCGGATCATCCGGACGCGGAGAGCGCCGACACCGGCTATCGCACGCTGGCGGCGGGCGCGGAGGCGGCGCTGGTGGAGCTGCGGCCCCACACCGGGCGGATGCACCAGCTGCGGGTCCACATGGCCTCGATCGGCCACCCGATCGCCGGCGACGCCCGCTACGGCGGGACGCTGGTGCTGGGTGGCGCGGCGGTTCCCCGGCTGATGCTGCACGCGGCGGCGCTGGATTTCCCTCATCCCGCGGGCGGGACGCGGCGGATCGAGGCGGGGGTCCCGGCGGACCTGGAAGGTCTGATCCGCGCGCTGGGACTAGGCGGCGCTCCGCTCGCTTGACGCGGCGGGCTGGGCGCGGACCGAGGCGTGGGTCACGCCGGCCACCTGCGCGACCTGGAAGAAGCCGTCGTTGGGCAGCCCCTGGACGACCAGCAGGGGCGCGGCGCCGCGGGCCTGCTCACCGAAGGTCAGCATCTGGGCGGCGATCTGGGCGTCGCCGGCGCCGAGGTCGGAGGCGTCGACGGTGAGGCCGTGCGGGCGGTAACCGCGTACGGTGGAAAGCATGTCCTTGCCGGGCTGTACACGGATGAAGACCGCGCGGCAGATCGAGTTGACCAGGCCAGCCACCTCGGTGAGGCGGCCGACCGGGGTCCCGCGATCGACGTCGACGAATTCGATCATCAGGTTGGATTTCAGGAGTTCCGCATCCTCGCAGACCTGGCTCAGCGCCTTGCGCCCCCTGCGGGCGGCCATGGTGAAGAAGGACACCGGCAGGATGATCACCGGCGAGGGGCCCTCGCGGTCCAGCAGGCGGGCGCCAAAGTTCAGCGTCGCCTGGTCGATCTGCGCCAGGTCGTCGTCGGTCAGGCGCCCGAACGCGCGGGCGGCGACTGGATCGTCGGTGGCTTCCTGGATCACCGTAGGCTCGACGCGAAAGGCGGCCGTTGTCTGGTGACGCAGGCTGATCAGCCCTTCGAGGGCGAAATCGACGCGCAGCAGCTGGCCCTTGGCGGTGAAGAACGCAAAGGACTCGGCGCCGTCTTTGACAGGCTTCGCCGCTTTCATGCCCACTCCAGCCGTTCACTCAAACGCGTCAGCCCCCCACGCGGCGCGCGCAGATCCTTCGCCATCTTGCCCACGGCGGCTTAACTTCAGGTATAGCGCGCGGGCGAAGGGAATCTGGGCGAGTGGCCGAGGTACGCACTTTGACGGTCGGCGAGGCGGAGGAGGGCATCCGCCTCGACCGCTGGTTCCGCCGGCGCTGGCCGCACCTGACCAACGTCCAGGTGCAGAAATTGGCCCGCAGCGGTCAGATCCGCGTGGACGGCGCGCGCGCCAAGGCCGAGACGCGGCTGGCCGCCGGGGCCCAGATCCGCGTGCCGCCGCTGCCGACCGCGCCGCCGGGGCGGCCCAGGGACGCCATTTCCCCGCGCGACCGGGCCTTCGTCCGCGGACTGGTGCTCTACGAGGACGACGAGGTGCTGGTCCTGAACAAGCCCGCTGGCCTGGCCGTCCAGGGCGGCACCAAGACCCATCGCCACCTGGACGGGCTGCTGGGCGCCTGGGGCGAGGGGCTCGATCGGCCGCGCCTGGTCCACCGGCTGGACCGTGACACCTCCGGCGTGCTCGTCCTTGGCAAGACCCCCGCCGCCGCCGCGCGCCTGGCCGGCGCCTTCGCCCGGCGGCGGACGCAGAAGACCTATTGGGCGATCGTCGCGGGCTTTCCCAAGCCCGGCGAGGGGGTCATCGAGCTGCCGCTGGCCAAGCAGGGCTTTGGCGACCGTGAGATGGTCGCTCCGGCCGATCCGAAGGACCCCAAGGCCGAGCCGGCGGTGACCGAGTTCGTGACCCTGTCCCGCGCGGGGCCCATGGCCGCCTGGCTGGCGCTGCGACCGATCACTGGCCGCACCCACCAGCTGCGCGCGCACATGCTGGCCATCGGCCACCCGATCCTGGGCGATCCCAAATACCACGACGCCACGTCGCTCGAGCTTTCGGGCGCGCTGAAGCTGCAGCTCCACGCCCGCCGCATCGTCCTGCCGCACCCCACCGCCGGCACGCTGGAGATCGAGGCGCCGATCAGCCCCGAGCTGCGGGCAGGCTTCCAGCGTTTCGGTTTCGAAGAACACGAGGCGCCGGCCGATCCATTTGGCCCTTCGCAGCGAGGCGGCAAGGCCGGGCGGCGCTAGCCTCACGCGGTCCCGACCGCGGGGTCCAGAGCCAGGGCGTCGGCGTCGATCTTCTCGGCGCCTTCGATCAGCACCGCGGCCTGGCCTTCGAGGAGGTCGCGCATCGACCCATCGGGCATGGAGCGGGCGCGCGCCTGCAGCTTGCGCCCCTGATCCCGGATGGTCGCGGCCCTGGCGCGCAGGTCTGCGGCTTTCTTGGCGTCGCTCACATGGGAGCGATTAGACGATCCCGCTCGCCGGCGCCACCGCTGCGCTGTCAGGAAACACCGTGGTGTCCAGCGCTCGCCGCTCCACGCCCAGGTGCTCGGTGAGCAGGCCCTTGAAGAGGCCGCGCATGTCCAGCGTCGGGGCGGTGTCGCGGTTCTCGAACAGCTTGGCGCTCTGCAGCGTCGGCCAGTCGCCGACGATGCCGCCCTTCTTCAGCGCGCCGCCCAGCAAGAGGGCGGTGGACGCCGTCCCATGGTCGGTGCCGCCCGTGCCATTGACGCGGGCCGTGCGGCCGAACTCGGTCACCACCACGATGGCGGTGTCTTTCCAGGAATCGCCGAGGCCGGAAGAGAGGCCGTCCAGCACTGCGTCGAGGTAGGCCAGGCGTGTGGCCAGCTGCCCCTGGCTCGACCCCTGGTTGGCGTGGGTGTCGAAGCCGTCGAGGGAGACCGCGGCCACCTGCGGCCCGCCGGATTGGATCATGAAGCCGGCCAGGGTCGCGCCCAGCTGGCGCGCGGCTGGCAGACCCTGGCGCAGCACCGGCGCCAGGGCCGCGCCGCCGGCGTTGGCCTGGTTCATCGTCGCCGCATCCCCGCCGGCCATGGCGTCCGGCTGGCTGAGGGTCGTCTGGGCGTCGGCCGTGGCGACCTTGGCCATGGACTGGGTGGAAAGGCCGCTGGCGAGGGCGCGGCCCAGCAGCGGGTCGTTGGCGTAGAGGTCCTGCAGGATCCCCGGCAGGCGCGTGTCGCGCTCGGCGCCGGTGCCGGGCGACCAGGAGGCCGCCTCGATATTCCCGCGCAGGATCAGGGGCGCGGTGGGGCCGACCGAGATCGCCTTCGCCTGTCCCGGCATGGCGCCCAGCGCCCGGTTGAGCCAGCCGGAACTGGTCCCGTAGACCACCGTCCCGCCGCTCTCCAGCACGTCCTGCGCCTCGAAGTGCGAGCGGGCGCGGTCGGGGGTGGCGACGGAGGGCGCGATCCGCGCCTCGCCTTTCTGGGCCAGGCGGTAGACGCTGGCGAGCGCCGGGTGCAGACCGAAGGTCTCGTCCAGCTTCAGCGCGCCACCGGGCTGGCCGAAGCCCGGTATGGCGATCGGACCGCGCAGCTGCGCGTAGTTCGGATCGCCCACCGGCGGGGAGACCGAGAGGCCGTCCATGCCCCCACGACAGATCACCACCACCAGCTTGCGATGATCGAGGCCGGCGGCGGCGCCGAAGGCCCTGCGGCCCAGGAACTCGACGGTGAGGCCAAGGCCCGCGGCGGCCAGCAGGGCGCCCCGGCGGGAAAGGACCGTCAGATCGCGAGCGAAATCGGTGCGAGCGTCGGTCATCGGCGTTGGAACTCCGGGCTCATCAAGAGGATGGCCATGCCTTCCTCACGGGTCTCCGCCCGCGAGATGGCCTTGGCGACGAGGGGGGTGAGGCGCGCGCCGAGCGCATCGCTCGCGAGCTGCGTCGGATCGCGGCCGTTCAGGGCGCGGGCGGCGAGGTTCTCGCTCCAGACGATGCGCTTGATCACCGCGTCCGGCGCGCACCAGACCTCGGCCTCCTCGGCCCAGCCCTTGGGCGTGGGCGCGCTATAGGGCTTCTGGCCCATGCCGTTGAGGATCGGCGCGACTTGCGGCAGGGCGTCCGGCGACGTCCCGGCCGCGCGCCAGGCCGAGACCAGGAACTCATAGGGCGTCTTGAACTTGCGCGCCTCGGGGTCCCAGGCCTCGTCGGCCAGCACCAGGGTCTTGGCGACTTCGCCCAGATCGCCGCCCGTTCCCAGATAGGTGCGCTGCAGCTTGGCCACCAGCGTCGGCGGCGGATCGTCGGCGACGAAGTGGCGGGCGAGCTTGAGGGCGATGTGGTGGGCGGTGTGGGGGCTGGCGGCCAGGTCCTTCATCACCGCCAGGGCCTGGTCCATGCCCTGCTGCGGATAGCGCTTGCCCATGATAGTGCGCACGCCCGGCTCATGGGCCCGCTCGCGGAAAGTGAACTTGCCGGCGTCGCCCCCCATCTCGCGCAGGCCGACGATGCTCCAGCCGGTCATGGCCCTGGCGAACTCGGTGACGTCGGCCTGGGTGTAGCCGGCGTCGACGCCGACGGTGTGCAACTCCATGATCTCGCGGGCGAGGTTCTCGTTCAGTCCCCCGGTCTTGCCGTTCCGCGACATGAACTGGGCGGCCATGGTGTCGGGGCCGACCGACTGGGCCTGGTCGAGGTAGAGCAGCATCGCCGGGTGCATCGAGGAGGCGACCAGCAGGTCTTCGAAGCGGCCGAAGACGCGCGGCCGGATCGCCTCGGCCTCGAAGGGCCCGACGACGGTGGCCGTCTGCAGCTTGGTGGCCGAGACGGTGAAGTGGTTGGCCCAGAAGAGCGCCCAGCGCTCACGGAAGTCGCTATCGGTGTCGGTGGCCAGCTGCACGCGGGCCAGGAAGTCGACGCCGGTCTCGTCGCGCAGCATCCGCTGGGCCATCTTCACCGGGTCGGATTTGGGATCGCCGTCGGCCTTGGCCTGGCGCCGTTCCTGGGCGTACTGGCGGAACTCCTGCAGGCGTTGGCTGGAGCTCTCGCCCTGGGTCTTCGGCAGGTCGGCGCCTTCCAGGCGGATCTGGCCGGTCAGCCAGCCTTGCGGGTCGGCGCGCACCTGATCGATCTCGCCGGGCTTTGCGCCCAGGCCAAAGCGGGTGACGGCGATAGCGGCCGAGAGATTCCGGTCGAGAGACAAGGGCCTGGCTCCTTGTGCGATGCGGTGGATTTGAAGATTGTACGTTCGCAGCCTTAAGGTTCCGTCGCTCGAGCCCCCAATTCCGCCGCCGAAAGCCCACCCACCTGGCCCGCAACGACGACCTGGTCGAACGCCGAAAACGCTTCTACGCCAAGGCTGACTTCGGCCCGGCGGAGGGTGGATTCGCCGTGCGGCTGGACGGTCGGATTCCGCGCTCCCCGGAAGGTCGCCCGCTGATCCTGCCCACCGCGGCCCTGGCGGAGTTCGTGGCGGCGGAATGGGAGGCGCAGGGCGAGACCATCGCCATGGCCTCCATGGGGGCCACGCGCCTGGCCTGGACTGTGCTCGACCGGACGCCCGCCGCCCGGCGCGAGATCGCCGCCGAGGTCGCCCGCTTCGCCGCCTCCGACCAGCTCTGCTACTTCGCCGATGGACCGGCTCCCCTGGTGCGCCGCCAGGAGGAGCGCTGGGGGCCGGTGATCGACTGGGCCGAGCGGTCGCTGGGCCTGACGTTCCATCGCGCCCAGGGGATCGTGCACCAGCCGCAGCCGCCTGAGACCCTGGCGCGCTGCCAGGCGCTGGCGGCGGAGAGCGACGACTTCACCCTGACGGGCCTGGCCTTCGGCGCGGCGCTCTTCGGCTCGGCGATCCTCGCCTTCGCCCTGCAGCGGGGCGAACTCACCGCCGAGGCAGCCTTCGATCTCTCGCGCTTGGACGAGGCCTTTCAGGAGGAACGCTGGGGCGTCGACGCCGAGGCCGCCGAGCGGGCCGACGCCATGGCCCGGGACGCGGTGATGCTGGAGCGCTGGTTCACGGCGCTGGAGCATTGAATTCGGCATCAAATGATGTTACCCTATGTGCCTTCGGATGGAGGTTGCCATGAGAACAACGGTTGCGCTGGACGACGAGCTCGTCCGCAAGGCTGAGGAGCTCACAGGCATCCACGAGAAAGCGACCTTGGTGCGGGAAGCTCTGAAAGCGCTCGTCGAGAGGGAAGCCGCGCGACGGCTCGCCAGGCTCGGCGGCAGCTCACCGGATCTCGTCGCGCCGCCGCGCCGCCGTTTCAAGTGATCCTTGCCGACACGTCGGTCTGGATCGACCATTTGCGTCAGGGCGACGCCGCAATGGCGGTGGCCCTGGAAGCGGGAGAGGTCCTGATCCATCCATTCGTGATCGGCGAGATCTCGCTGGGGACACTAGGGCAGCGCGCGGTCACGCTCGAGCTGCTGAACGATCTTCCAAGCGCGATCGTCGCCAGCGCTGAGGAAGTGGCCGCACTCATCGAACGCGAGCGGCTTTTTGGATCAGGCGTCGGATATGTCGACGTGCATCTGCTGGCGTCGGTGCGCTTGACGACCGACGCGACGTTCTGGACCCGCGACCTGCGCCTTCGCGCCGTCGCCGAACGTCTCGGACTTCCCGCCCGGCGCGCCTGAGCGCCTCGCCTTGCCACCGCTCCGGGGCGCGGGTACGCCTTGGCCTGGAGATTCAGGCGAAGGCGGGGCCATGCAGCACATCCTCGAAGAGCTCGAGAAGCGTCGCGCCCAGGCGCGGGCGGGGGGCGGCGAGCGGCGGATCGCGTCCCAGCACGCCAAGGGCAAGCTGACCGCCCGCGAGCGCATCGACCTCCTCCTCGACGAGCATTCCTTTGAGGAGTTCGACATGTTCGTCGAACATCGCAGCCATGACTTCGGCATGCAGGACCAGCGCATCCCAGGCGACGGCGTGGTCACCGGCTGGGGCACGGTCAGCGGCCGCGTGGTCTATGTCTTCTCCAAGGATTTCACCGTCTTCGGCGGCTCGCTCTCCAAGGCCCACGCCGAAAAGATCGTCAAGGTGCAGGAGATGGCCGCCCGCAACGGCGCGCCGATCGTCGGCCTCTTCGACGCCGGTGGCGCGCGGATCCAGGAAGGGGTCGACAGCCTGGCGGGCTACGCCGACATCTTCCTGCAGAACGTGCTCTCCAGCGGCGTCATCCCGCAGATCAGCATCATCATGGGCCCTTGCGCGGGGGGCGATGTCTATTCGCCGGCGATGACCGACTTCATCTTCATGGTGAAGGACACCGCCTACATGTACGTCACCGGGCCCGACGTGGTGAAGACGGTGATCAACGAGGACGTCAGCCACGAGGATCTGGGCGGCTACCGTGTGCACGCGCTGAAGTCCGGCGTCGCCGACGGCGCCTTCGACAACGACCTGGAGGCGATCTCTCAGGTGCGCCGCCTGATCGACTTTCTGCCCTCGTCCAACCGCGAAAAGCCACCGGCCCGCGAGAGCTTCGACGATCCGGATCGCGCGGAGCCCTCGCTCGACACCCTGGTGCCCGAAAGCCCCAACAAGCCCTACGACATGAAGGAGCTCATCCTTAAGGTTGTCGACGAGGCGGATTTCTTCGAAATTTCACCTGACTACGCCAAGAACGTGATCACCGGATTCGGCCGCATGGACGGCGAGACGGCGGGCTTCGTCGCCAACCAGCCGCAGGTGCTGGCCGGGGTCCTCGACATCGACGCCAGCCGCAAGGCCGCCAGGTTCGTGCGCTTCTGCGACGCCTTCAACATCCCGATCATCACCTTCGTGGACGTGCCGGGCTTCATGCCGGGGACCAAGCAGGAGGCGGGCGGGCTGATCAAGCATGGCGCCAAGCTCCTCTTCGCCTACGCCGAGGCGACCGTCCCCAAGATCACCCTGATCACCCGCAAGGCCTATGGCGGCGCCTTCGACGTGATGAGCTCCAAGAACATCCGCGGCGATCTCAACTACGCCTTTCCCACCGCCGAGATCGCGGTGATGGGACCCAAGCAGGCGGTGGAGATCATCTTCCGCGGCGACATCGGCGATCCGCAGAAGCTCGCCGAGCGAGAGGACGAGTACAAGGCCCACTTCGCCAACCCGTTCGTGGCCGCCTCGCGCGGTTACATCGACGACGTGATCATGCCCCACGGCACGCGCCGCCGGATCGTCCGGGCGCTGAAGAGCCTCAAGGGCAAGCAGCTCAGCAACCCCTGGAAGAAGCACGACAACATCCCGCTCTGAGGGCGCACGGGCGTCGGAGAAGCGCGCATGAGCGATCTGCTGGACGCCCACGACAGTCTGGAGCACCGCTGGCGGCGGCACTGGTACGACCGGCTGATGATGCTGGCCGACGGCGTCTTCGCCATCGCCATCACCTTCCTGGCCGCCGACATCACCACCCAGACGGGCTGGACCGGCGACTTGGGCGCGCTCTGGGCGCACCTGGGCCGGGAACTGAACTCCTACGCGACCAGCTTCGTGGTGATCAGCATCTATTGGCTGGCGCATCGGCGGTTCATGGCCACGATCATCCGGGTGGACGCGGCGATCACCGTGCTCACCCTGCTTGTGCTGAGCCTGATCGTGCTGCTGCCGCCGGCCACCCGGCTGATCAACGCCTACGGTCAATACGCCGCTGCGCGGGAGGTCTACGGCGGATTGGTCATCGCTATCGGGGCGATGCTGGGTGTCCTCTGGGGCTACGCGTCCCTGATCGACAACGCGGTCTCACCGGAGGTGGGCAAATGGGCGCGCTGGTTCGCGTTCGTGCGAATGTTCCTCACGCCGCCGCTCTTCCTGGCGCTGGTGATGACGATCCCGAACACCGCACCGGGCGTCGTGCCGCTGGCCTTGGTCGGGCTCTTCCTGATTGGCTGGCCGATGCGGGTGTGGGTGCTCCGCCGGATCGGCGGCAAAGCGTTCATGGGCTAGGCCCACCGCCGGCGGGTCCGTTTTCAAGCGACCGCTTCTAGCGTAGGATTTCGCGGGCTTTCCGGGGAGGCTGGCGATGGGCCGCTCAGCGCGCCGCCGCCGCATGGTCGCGATTTTGGCGCTCGCCGCCTGCGTGCCAACGGCGGGCAGCCTGGGCGTGTGGGCCCAGGACCAGCCGACCAACCCTGAAACTCAACCCGGCGGCGGCCACACGGTCTCGCCGCCGACCCCCAACCAGGCGACCCCCCCGCCGGACCAGCCGCCCGAGAAACACGCGCCCACCGCGACGGTGACCACCACCGGCGTCGGCGGCGTCGACCTGCGGCTGCATGGCTATGGCGACTACAAGCTCAACCTCGGCTATGGCGACAAGCCGGTCGGCAATGTCGATCTGACCACCACCGCCTGCAGGTACGGCCCCGCGGGCGGCTGGTTCGAGCCGATGCAGGGCGTCTATCAGGACGATCCGCAGTTCCCCAAGACCACCTGGGACTTCGCCCAAGGGCCCAACGACAACCCGGTGGTCGACGAGGTTGGGCCCGGCGCCTACAACGCCCGCCTGCCGATGATCGCCGGGCGCCACACGGTGGTGCTCGGGGTGATCAAGTACCGCTCCAAGGGCCAGGTCACGCCCGCCTATCGCCACGAGAGCATCGTTTTCAAGGGCGCGGGCGACTGCGAAGGCTACGAGGACGTCAGGTTCAAGCTCACGCTGACCGATATCAAGGGAACGAGGGTGGTCTGGACCAGTCCCGAACGGGTGGGCAGCGCCCCGATCGCCGGCGCCGCCGGCCAGAGTGGTCCGTTCCAGGTGCTGGTGGACGCCTATAAGGGCCTGCCCGACGAGGACGCCGGCGCTTTCACCATCGCCGGCCCGGGCGACTACACCCTGACCGCCGAGCTGGTGAAGATGGACGGCTCGCCCACCGGCCTGAAGTTGACCGCGTCGGGAAAGGTGCTGGTCTCCCACCCGCCGGTGGTGGAGTTCATCCCGGTGACGCTCAGCGGCTTCCCCCCCGCCGCCCAGATCAACGACTTCTCCTCGTTCGTCGACGATGTGACCGAAGCCTCGCACAATTTCCTGCCGGACTATTTCCCGCTGCAGCCGGACGATCTGCCGACCTTCTCCCACGACATGATCAACCTTGCGAAGTTCGATCCGCACCTCAGCGACAAGCGAAAGAACGCCGATGGCTTCTCGGCCAATCTCACCGACCGCCTGGGCGCGGCGGCGGTGCACTCCCAGGCAACCCGCGTGGTCATCTTCGTCAGAGATGGCGCACAGGGCGCCAAGGACTACGAGCGCCTCCGCCCGGGCGGCAAGAGCGCCGCCTTCGCTTCGTCAACCAAGGTGGTGTTCATCGGCGTCGAACCACCATCGAATGGGACTGGCGCCCACGGCCTCCCGCCCGCCGCGCCGACCGAATTCTCGGTCGGCAGCTGGGGATCGAGCATCGTCGAGACAGTGGGGCACGAACTCAACCACACCGAGCCGGAGCTGCTGTGGAGCAGCGACGCGGACGCCAGCCACAACATGGCGACCCATTGCGGCCTCTCCGAGCACAACAGCGACGACAAGGGCTACGCGTTCGGCGTGCGCATCGACACCGGAGGCATCGAGCACCGGAACCTGCGCGATGGGTACCACTCGATGATGGGCAGCCAGACCGACCTTCCCCTATGGATCAGCCAGTGCACCTATGCGCACCTGATCTCCGCCTTCCAGAAGAGCAAGGACCCGGCGGTGATGATGGTGCGGGCCATCGTCACTCGCGACAACGGGGTGATGAGCGCGCGGCTGAGCGCCGGCTATGACTTGGACAGCAATACCGACTCCGAGGCGGCGCCGGCGAAGGACTGGGCGATCGTGGTCCACCCGGCGGGGGGCAAGCCGCTGACCTATCCGTTCGAGCCGCCCTGGGTCACCGAAGAGGCGCTGACCCGCGACACCGTGGCCAATCTGGTGCGGATTCCCGATCCGCGAGGCGCCGGACGGCTGGAGATCGTCTATGGCGGCAAGGTGCTGGCGAGCCGCTCGCTGCCGGCCCACTCGCCATCGCTCAGCGTAGGCCCGGTTCCGGCGACCGCGTCCAAGGGCCAGAGCATCCACCTCGCCTGGTCCGCCACGGGCGCGGGACCCATCCTCTCGTCGGTCTACTATTCGAACAACAAGGGGCGCTGGTACGTCGATCAGCTGTTCGAAGAGAGCGCCAACCAGTTCGACGTGAAGCTCGATCCGCGCTCACACGACCACGTGATCAAGATCGTGGTCACCGACGGCGCCAGAAGCTCCCAGCGCCTCTTCCCGGTCACCACGCCCTGAGGCGGCTCGAAAAAGGCCGGCCTTAGAGCCGGTCGCCGCGGCCGAGCGGGTCGGGGAGGGGCCCGCCGGTCTTCACGAACTCCAGCGAGACCGAATTGATGCAATAGCGCAGGCGCGTGGGCGCCGGGCCGTCTGGGAAGACGTGGCCCTGATGGGAATCGCAACGGGCGCAGCGGGTCTCGATGCGCAGCATGCCGTAGCTGAGGTCCCGCACCTCCACTACGTGGTCGCCGCTGATCGGGGCGTAGAAGCTGGGCCAGCCGGTGCCGCTCTCGAACTTGGTGTGGGCCCGGAAGAGCGGCAGGCCGCAGAGACGGCAGCAGTAGGCGCCGTCCTCCTTGTTGGCCAGCAGGCCGCCGCAGAAGGGCGCCTCGGTGCCGTGGTGCAGCAGCACATCGCGCTCTTCGTCGTTCAGCGCCGCCTCCAGGCGGGTCCGCTCCGCCTCGTTCGGGGGCGTCAGGTCGAAGCCGAGGGCCGAGCGGGACTTGGTCTCATGAGTGGCGGACATGGTGGGCCTTCCTTGGTGTCTGACGCGGCGGCAGGGTTGTCACGGCGCGGCGCCCCCTCTAACCCTGCGAAGATAATGCGAAAGCCGGCGCACGGAAGCCGAATGTTCTCCAAAATCCTGATCGCCAACCGCGGCGAGATCGCCGTCCGGATCATCAAGACGTGCCGCCGGCTGGGGATCGCCACCGTGGTGGTCTACTCCGAGGCGGACGCGGCGAGCCTGGCCGTGGAGATGGCCGACGAGTCCGTCGCCATCGGCCCCGCGCCCGCCAACCAGTCCTACCTCGTCCCCGAAAAGATCATCGAGGCCTGCCGCCGGACGGGGGCCGAGGCGGTGCATCCGGGCTTCGGCTTCCTCTCCGAGCGGGCCGAGTTCGCCAGGGCCTGCGCCGGCGCCGGCGTCGTCTTCATCGGCCCCAACCCGGACGCCATCGACGCCATGGGCGACAAGATCGCCTCCAAGCGCTGCGCGGTCGAGGCCGGGGTCTCCTGCGTGCCCGGCCACATCGGCGAGATCGACGATACCGCCCACGCGATCAAGGTCAGCGAGACCCTGGGCTATCCGGTGATGCTGAAGGCCTCGGCCGGCGGCGGCGGCAAGGGGATCCGCGTCGCCTGGAACCGCAAGGACGTGGAAGAGGGCTTCGCCGCCGTCCAGGCCGAGGCCAAGGGCGCATTCGGCGACGATCGGATCTTCATTGAGAAGTTCATCGAAAGCCCCCGGCACATCGAGATCCAGGTGCTGGGCGACAAGCACGGCCACGTGGTCCACCTCTTCGAGCGCGAATGCTCGATCCAGCGGCGCAATCAGAAGGTCATCGAGGAGGCCCCGTCGCCCCTGCTGGACGCGAAGACCCGCGCGGCCATGGGGGCCCAGGCCGTCGCGCTGGCCAAGGCCGTGGGGTACGATTCCGCCGGCACCGTCGAATTCGTCGCCGGCCAGGACAAGTCGTTCTATTTCCTGGAGATGAACACCCGTCTGCAGGTCGAGCATCCGGTCACCGAGCTGATCACGGGCCTGGACCTGGTGGAGCAGATGATCCGCGTGGCCGCGGGCGAGCCGCTGGCGTTCGCCCAGAAGGACCTGGCGATCAAGGGCTGGGCGGTGGAGAGCCGGATCTACGCCGAGGACCCGTATCGCAGTTTCCTCCCCTCGATCGGGCGCCTGGTCCGCTACCAGCCGCCGGCGGAGGGGGACCTGGGGGCCGCGGTGATTCGCAACGACGCCGGCGTGCGCGAGGGCGACGAGATCTCGATCTTCTACGATCCGATGATCTCCAAACTGGCCGCCTGGGGCGCCGACCGCGACACCGCGGTCGCCGGCATGGCCAGCGCGCTCGAGGCGTTCCACATCGAGGGGCCCGCGCACAACGTGCCGTTCCTCTCGGCGGTGATGGATCAGCCGCGCTTCCAGTCCGGTCAGCTCTCGACGTCCTACATCGCCGACGAGTTTCCTGACGGCTTCCATGGCCTGGACCCCAGCGACTGGCAGCTCGACCTCTTGACGGCGGTCGCCTGCGCCATGCACGGCGTGCAGACGCGCCGCAACGGCCGCGCGGTCGCGGGTCTCAAGGCGGCGCACCCCAGAGACGAGTGGGTGGCGGTCTTGGGCGGGACCAAGCGGCGGGTGCGGCTCGCGGACGGTCCGGGCGAGCTGACGATCGAGTTCCTGGACGAGGGCCGCGCCTTGAAGCTCGCCGCCATCGATTGGCGCCCCGGTCAGGCGGTGTTCCGCGGCGAGCTGGACGGCCGCGCCTTCGCCGCTCAGGTCGCGCCTGCGCCCGAAGGCTTCCGTATTCGCCACCGCGCCGCCGCCCGCCACGTCCTGGTGCTGACGCCGGTTTCCGCCGACCTGCACGAGCGCCTGCCGCCGCGAAAGATCGCCGACGCCTCGCGCCTGGTGCTCTCGCCGATGCCGGGCCTGGTGGTGCAGATGGAGGTCACCGCCGGTCAGGAGGTGAAGGCCGGAGAAACGGTCTGCATCGTCGAGGCGATGAAGATGCAGAACATCATCCGCGCCGAGCGCGACGGGACGGTCAAGGTCGTCAACGCCAAGGCCGGCGACAGCGTCAGCGCCGACGAGGTGCTGGCGGAATTCGCCTAAGCGGCCGGGGCCGGCGCGGCGGAACTGGCCGTCGGCGTGGCCATCATGTGCATCGTCAGGTCGTTGCGGATCTCCGCCTGCCGCTCGCGGATCATGCCGCCGAGAAGAAACAAGAGGTCGACGAGCGCCCAGATGAACGTCACGAACAACCCTATGAAGGTCAGCGAAATGAGCAGCATCGCGACGCCGGAGCCCGAACGGTTGAGGTAGAACCGGTGCGCGCCGAAGACGCCGCCCCAGACGCATAGCAGATAGGCCGCGACGGGATTGGGCCCGTCGTTCGCCAGGCGTTGTTCGATGAGCTGAAGCTGTGCGGTGTCGAGCGCCATGAATTTTCCCCCCTTGGTGCCGACTAAAACCTAGGCAGCATATTGAGAACCGTCAATCTATCGGTGTCCTGAGACGGAGGGGGACGACGTCGACGAGCGCCTTGCTCAACGCTCGGGATGAGGATTAGCTGCCCTGGCGGAGTGAAACGCAAAGAAGGGGGAAATACCCAATGAATATCACGCAACTCCTGTTCAGCTTCGATGGCCGGATCAGACGCACCCACTATTGGTTGGGTTCGATCGGCGCGGGACTGGCCTATGGCGTCGTGTTGGCTGTGATCCTACTCGCCACTGGCGGCGCGGCGATGATGGCGGGACGCGGCGGTGGCGGCGGCGGAGCGTTGGGCATGGTGGGCATCGTCCTTTGCCTGGTTGTCTACGTCGCATTGTTGTGGACCAGCCTGGCGCTGCTGGTGAAGCGTTGGCACGACCGCGACAAGGGCTGGCCCTGGGTCTTCATCGCCTTCATCCCGATCGTCGGCGCCTTCTGGATACTGATCGAGTGCGGCTTCCTGGACGGGACGCCCGGCCCCAACAGGTTCGGCCCCTCGCCCAAGGGTATTGCGGGACCGGCCGACGCGGCGCCGGCTTCCAGCTGACGGCGGACCGCTTCCGTTTCGCCTCGGCGCTCCTTAAGTTCGACGCCTGAGGCGAGCGGAGCGGCGCGTGGAAGGTCAGATCGGCTGGACGGATCTCTTATTCTCGGCGTCGGGCCGACTCGGTCGCACGCCGTTCGTCATCGGCTCGCTGGCGCTGATCGGCGTGGCGGCGGTCTATGAAAGCGCCGCCGCGCCGACCTTGCACTGGCTGACCGGCTGGCTGATCTATCCGGCGCTGCTCTACGTGGGGACGTGTCTCCTCTCCAAGCGGCTGCATGATCGCGGACGCTCCGGGTGGTGGGCGGCGCTGGTGCTGTTCTCGCTGGTGGCCGTCTGGCCAAGGCCGCACAGCTTCGGCAGCTTCGCCTTCTCCCTGGTGCTGATCTGGGCGGCGGTGGAGCTTGGGGTGATGCAGAGCGAGGCGGGCGCCAATCGCTTCGGTCCAAGCCCGCTCGCCGGCGGAGCGGCGGCCGCCTGACGCCCTAAGGGCGGGCCAAGAACGCCAGGATCCGGGCGTTGACGTCGTCGGGCTGGGCCATGGCGGCGATATGGTCGGCGTTCGGCACGATCGCGGCCTCCAGGCCCGGCACGCGCGCCTGCGCCAGCGCGATCGTCGCCTGGGGATCATAAAGCGTCTCGCGCTCGCCGATCAGCAACAGGATCGGCGCGCGGACCCTCCGCAGCTCCGATCGGCTGAGCACCGGGGCGTTGATCACGCTCACCTTGGGCGCCTCGGCCATGGTCACCGAAATCAAGGTGCGCCAGAGCGCGTCGCGGGGCGGGCGGCGAGGGCCGAGGTCGGTGATGTCCGGCGCGCGCCTGTCGCCCAGCAACCGGCGCAAGCGGCGCAGCAGAGGCGCCGTCCGCATGATGAGCGCGAACCGCCAGGAAAGGCCGACGAACGTCCCCGCCGGGCTGATCATCACCACCCGCTCGACGCGCTCTGGCGTCAGGGCAGCCTGGCTGAGCGCCAGGAAGGCCCCGAAGGAGCAGCCGACGATCGACGCGCGCTGGACGCCAAGGCTATCCAGCAGATCCTCGAACCAACGGGCGAAGTCGCGGCGGCTCCGCAGGCGCCGGGACGCCCGGCTCTTGCCCGGCTGGCCGATCACGTCCACCGCATAGGTGCGGTAGCGGTGGCTGAGCGCCTCGACGTTCAGTCGCCAGACGGTGGCGGTGCCGGCGAAACTGGGGAGCAGCACCAGCGGCGGCGCGGCCGGATCGCCGCTGACGACGACGTGGGTCGGGCCAAGGCGCGTCGGGACGTCGAGCTCCTCGTAACCCACCGGCCAGGCGCCGAGCACGGCGTCGTACGCCGCCATGATCCGCGCCTTTCCTTCGTCGCTCTTGAACGCAGGGAACGATGCGGCCGCGTCAGCCGTGTTGGAGTTGCGATCCATGAAGGCCCCGAGGCGCTTAAAGGGGCGAGGTAAGTATGCGAAAATCGCCAGGCGAGACAGTCTTGAACCGAACTATCTTGGCCTTATCTCAGGTTTAGGGGCTGCTCTACTGCTGCGATTTCAGGGTCAGCTGGACGCCGACCCGCACCACCGCGCCATCCACAGGCGCGCCATCATCGGTCCAAGGGTTCATCTTCATCGTCGAGGCGAGCTTGGCCGCCGCTTCGGAAAAGCCCAGCCCGTCGGGGTTGGCTTCGGCCGGCGCGCAGTCGGTGAGCGAGCCGTCTTCCGCGACGATGCATTTGGCCGTGCCGTGGCCGGTGGTCACGCCCTTGGACTGCGCCTCGGGCGGATAGACCTTCAGCACCTGGTCCGGATCGAACCCGGCGACCCAGTAGGGCGAGGTCACCGCCCGGTCCTCGGCGACGCCCGGGGCTGGGAAGCGGATCGGGATATCGACCCAGAGATCGGCGTGGCCGGGCGCGCTCGCCCACTCGGTCGAGACGCGGAACTTCGAGGCCAGGCTCACCGCCGCCCGGCCAAAGCCGCGCTTCTCGGGGTCTTCCTTGATCACCTGGCAGCCGGAAACGCCGCCCTTGCGGCTGACCTCACAGTGCGCGACCGCATAACCCTCGACCCCGGCCGCCTTGGACGGATAGGCGCGCATCAGGTCCTCGTAGCTGACCGTGCTCGTCCAGACCGGGTTGTTCAGCATGGCGATGGATCGCCGCACCAGGGGATCGCCCGACATGGTGATGTCGGAGTAGTCGGAGCCGGAGCCAGCCTTCTCGCCCATCGAGCCGCCCTCGCGATTGGCGCCCCAGTCGATCTGCGGATTGGGCGCCTTGAACTCGATGGCGATGTTCATCACCTGATCGATCGGTCCGCTGGCGTCCTGCGCCGGCTTCAGCTTGAAGGTTGGGCGCAGCTGCACGGCCGCGGCGCCGAAGCCCTGGCCCAGCGGCTTTTCGGAAAAGACCTTGCACCACTCGGCCAGGCCATGGCGGTCGATGTCGCAGCTCAGCACCACGTGCCCGCTGATCCGCGCCCGATAGGCGGACTCCGGCCAAACCGACGCAAACTGGCCCATGGCGCTGTCGTCCATCGGCACGTTGATGGTGGCGGCTGGCGGCGGCCCGTTCTTGGGCTCGGGCGCGACGGTCAGGGGCGCGACGGAGGTCGCCGGTTGGGCGTCCGGCGGCGGCGCTGCGGCGGCCACCACGATGGCGGCCAGGCCTTCCAGGATCATGGCTCACACCCAATGCTATCGCCCAGGGAGCGGTCAGTTTCGCACGAGCGGCCCACCTGGACAAACCCGATCGCGCCGCGCTCGCCCCTTGCCCGGCCCGCCGCGCGCGGCCAATGTCGAGCCGCCCCGCCTGCGCATGTCGCCGGCGAGGGGGCAGGCGATCGGCGGTGCGATGGACAAGATCAGGGTCTCCGGCGAGGGCGCAGTGCGCCAGGTGGTGCTGGCGCGGGCCGACAAGCGCAATGCGCTCGACACCGAGATGCTGCAGGCGCTGACGGCGGCGTTCAGCGCCGCGCCGCCGCCCGACGAGCGGGTGACGGTGATCCGCGCCAAAGGTCCCGTGTTCTGTTCGGGCCTGGACCTTCGCGAGCGCGGCGGCGGGGCCATCGCGTCCGGGACCATCGAGACCATGCTCCACGCCATCGAGCTTTACCCGCTGCCGGTGGTGGCGGTGGTCCAGGGCGACGCGATCGCTGGCGGCAACGAGCTGGCGCTGCACTGCGACTTCGTGGTGGCGAGCGAAAAGGCCCGTTTCGGCATGTCGCTCGCCAAGATCGGCCTCGCGCCCAGCTGGTTCCTGGCCAAGAAGCTGCTGGAGGTCGCCGGCCCGGTCGGCGCGCGCGAGATGCTGCTCTTGGGCGACCTCTTGCCTGCAAGGCGCATGGCCGAGCTCGGCCTCATCCACCGGTGCGTGGCGCCCGACGCGCTGGAGAGCGCCGCATCAGCCGTGATCGACCGCCTGGCCGCCAACGCGCCGCTCTCGCTGAAGGCGATGAAGGCGCTGATGGTGCGGGCCATGGGCTTTCGCGACAACATCGCCCACGCCGACATCGACGCCATGGTCGCCGCCGCCTCGGCCAGCGCCGACGCCCGCGAGGGCATCGCCGCCATGCTGGAGCGCCGCGCGCCAGCCTTCGAGGGCCGCTAGATGGGCGTTCGCATGGAAAAGCCCTGGCGCGACCTGACGCCGGAGAACGTCGCGGCTCTGGCGGGCGAACTGGGCGTCTACCAGCTGGGCGACGCCGAAGGCCAGGTGGTGCGCATCGGTTACGCCGGCGGGCGGACGCTCTTTGGCCTGAGGAGCGAGCTGCAAGCGGCGCTGGCCGAGGGCAAGGCGACGCGGTTCCGCACCGAGGTCACGTCCGGCTATCTCAGCCGCTACGAGGAGCTCTTGATGGTCCACGTGGCCGACTACGGCGCCCTGCCGTCCGGCAACGCCGCCGAGGCCGACCGGCGGCTCGGTCGTATAAGTCCGGGTTAGGGGAGGGACGCGATGGATTTCGAGCCGAGCCACGAGCAGACGCAGATCGTCGACCAGGTGCGCCGTTTCGTGCGCGAAGAGATCGTCCCCCTGGAGGCCAAGCTCGATCCCGACGCCTCGCGCGCCGAGCCGGAGGACATGGCGCGGCTGGTCTCGATCACCAAGGCGATGGGCTTCTATGGCCTCGGCATCCCGCCGGAGTTCGGCGGACCGGACATCGACATCGTCACCCAGACCCTGATCGCTATCGAGACCTCTCAGCATCGCGCGGGGCTCTACTCGCCCTGTTTCGGCGCGTTCGGCGGCGCGGGCCTGGCGCAGCTCTACGAGGCCAACGAGGACCAGAAGGAGCGCTATCTCTTCCCCATGCTGAGGGGCGAGAAGCACGGCTTCTTCGGCCTCACCGAACCTTCCGGCGGATCGGACCCGGCGCGGGCGATCCAGACCAAGGCCGTACGCGACGGCGACGACTGGCTGATCAACGGCGCGAAGATCTTCATCTCCGGCGCCGACAAGGCCGACTTCGGCATCGTCTTCGCCCGCACCGACGCCGCCGCTGGGCGAGGCGGGATCACCTGCTTCATCATCGACGCCGACACTCCGGGCTTCCACGTCCGCCGCGTGGTCCACACCCTGCGCTCCGGCCACTACGGCACCGAGCTGCAGTTCGAGGACGCGCGAGTGCCGCACGCCAATGTGCTGGGCGAGGTGAACAAGGGCTTCGCCATCGCCAACGACCGCCTGACCCGCCAGCGCATCCCCTACGCGGCCGGGTGCCTGGGCGTCGCCATCCGCGCCCAGGAGATGTCGATCGACTACGCCAAGCAGCGCCAGACCTTCGGCGCCATGCTCTCCACCCGCCAGGCGATCCAGTGGATGGTGGTGGACAACGAGATCGACATCCGCACCTCCCGCTGGGCGATCCTGGCGGCGGCGTGCAAGGCGGCGGCCGGCGCGCCGTTCCGCTCCGAGGCGGCGATGGCCAAGCTGCTGGCCAGCGAGGGCGCCAGTCGCGTGGTCGACCGGGCGATCCAGATCCACGGCGGCTACGGCGTCACCAAGGACCTGCCGCTGGAGCGCTGGTACCGCGAGATGCGCATCCGCCGGATCGGCGAGGGCCCCAGCGAAATCCAGCGTATCGTGCTGGCGCGGGATCTGTTCGACCAGGCGCTGTACTAGATGCAGCCTGCGCGCCGCCCGACCCCTCACCACACCTCTCCCCGTTTCCACGGGGAGAGGGATACTGTGAGGGCCGTGGAAGCGGATGGATTGGACGGCTCGCGCCCGCCTTTCAGGATCCCTCTCCCCGCGCCAGTGGGGAGAGGTGCGGTGAGGGGTCGCGCCGCTACTCAGCATTTAGGGTTGGAGCGCTGATGGAGACCCGTCCGCCCCCGCTCGCCGGCCTCGTCGTTATCGACATGGGTCAGGTCTATCAGGGTCCCTACGCTGGCCTGCTGCTGGCCAAGGGCGGGGCGACGGTGATCAAGGTCGAGCCGCCGCACGGCGAGCCGCTGCGGGCGCGCGAGGCGGTTGGCGGCGGCGCCTCGCTGCCGCTGGCGATGCTCAATTCCAACAAGCGCGCCATCACCCTCAACCTGAAGAGCCCGCGCGGCGTCGAACTGCTGAAAGCCCTGGCGCGCAAGGCCGACGTGCTGCTGGAGAACTTCGCCCCCGGCGTGATGGATAAGCTTGGCGTGGGCGCGGAGGTCCTGATGGCCGACAATCCGCGGCTGATCTACGCCTCGGCCACCGGCTATGGGCTCTCGGGCCCCGAGCGAGACAACCTGGCCATGGACATCACCATCCAGGCGGCGTCCGGCGCCATCAGCGTCACCGGCTTTCCCGACGGCCCGCCGGTGAAGGCGGGCCCGGCGATCGCCGACTTCCTCTCAGGTACCCACCTCTACGGCGCGATCGTCACCGCCCTCTACGAACGCGAGCGGACCGGCAAAGGGCGGCTGGTGGAGGTGGCGATGATCGAGACGATGTTCCCCACGCTCGCCTCGAACCTGGGCATGGTCCACAACAACCCGCACCGACCGCTGGGCCGCACCGGCAACCGCCACGGCGGCCTGGCAATCTCGCCCTACAACGTCTACGCCTGCAAGGACGGCTGGTTCGCGATCATCTGCAACAACGACCACCACTGGCGCCCACTGCTGACGGCGATGGGCCGCGAGGACTTGGCCGACGATCCGCGCTTCACCACCAACGCTGCGCGCGTCGAGCACATGGCCGAAACTGATGCGGTGGTGGAGGCCTGGGCCGCGGGCCTGACCCGCGCCGAGATCTTCGCCGCCACCGGCGCCCACCAGATCCCCTCGGCGCCCGTGCGCGACCTGCACGAGGTGCTCGCCAACGAGCACATGAAGGAGCGCGGCATGCTGGAGGAGATCGACCACCCGAGCCTGGGCCAGATCACCGTCCCGGGCAGCCCGCTGCGCTACCACGGCACGCCGCAAACCGCGGCCGCGCCCAGCCACTCCATCGGCGCCGACAATGCCGAGGTCCTGGCCGAGCTGCTGGGCCTGGACACCGCCGAGGTCGAGGCGCTGAAGGCCGAGGGCGCGATCTGAGCGCTGCCCGTATGGCGGCGGCAGGCGGGGCGGTGCTAAGCGAGCGGCGCATGGCGCAGCTCTACCCAGACACTCAGCCCTTTGACCAAGGCCTGCTGGAGGTCGGCGACGGCCAGAGCGTCTATTGGGAGGTCTGCGGGAACCCGACCGGAAAGCCGGCCGTCGTCCTGCACGGCGGCCCGGGCTCTGGTTGCGGCCCGACGTGGCGGCGTTTCTTCAACCCCGAGGCCTATCGGATCGTGCTGTTCGATCAGCGCGGCTGCGGCCGCAGCACGCCGCACGCCAGCGACCCGGCCGTGGATCTGGCGACCAACACCACCCATCACCTCATCGCCGATATCGAGCGCCTGCGCCGTCACCTTAAGATCGAGCGCTGGCTGGTGTTCGGCGGCTCGTGGGGGAGCACGCTGGGCCTGGCCTACGCCGAGGCGCACCGCCAATCCGTCTCCGAGATGATCCTCTTCAGCGTGGTGACGACCGGCCGCCGCGAAGTCGACTGGGTGACGCGCCAGGCGGGACGGTTCTTTCCGCAGGCCTGGGCGCGCTTCCGCGACGGCGTCCCCCCGGATCAGCGCGACGGCGACCTGGCGGACGCCTACGCGCGGCTGCTGCACGATGCCGATCCGGCCGTGCGCGAGAAGGCGGCGAAGGACTGGTGCGCCTGGGAAGACGCCCACGTGGCCGTGCGCCCGGATCACCGACCCGATCCCCGCTACGACGATCCGGTGTTCCGCATGGCCTTCGCGCGCCTGGTCACCCACTATTGGCGCCACGCCGCCTGGCTGGAGGACGGGGCGCTGGTGCACGATGCGGGAAAGCTCGTCGGCCTGCCGGGGGTGCTGGTCCACGGCCGCCTCGACCTCAGCAGCCCGCCGGACATCGCCTTCGAGATCGCGGCCGCCTGGCTTGGCAGCGAGCTGACGCTGATCGACGACGCCGGCCATGGCGCGGGGCACGCGACAGTGAGTCAGACGCTCGTCGCCGCCACCAACCGCTTCGCGACGCGCGACTAGGCGCCGATCACCTCATCGCCCGGCAGGACGGTATCGGGACCGAGGTCGCTGAGGGCGTCCAGTTCGGCGTAGAGCGGGGCGAAGTCGGTCTCCAGGGTCTGGCGCAGCAGGTCCTCGAAGCTCGGGATGACGAAATAGGTGTGCTGGTAGTGGTCGATCTCGTAGCGGGTGCGCATCACCCGCTTCAGATCGAAGGCGAGCCGCCGCGGCGTGGGGTCCTCCAGCGCGTAGATCGACTCCCCATGGCTGGAGACGATGCCGGCGCCGTAGATCTGCAAGCCGGCGCCGGCGCGGATCAGGCCGAACTCCACCGTGTACCAATAGAGCCTGGCGAGCTTGTCCAGTTCGCCGAAGCCGGCGGCGCGCAGGCCGCCCTCGCCGTAGGCCTGCATGTAGTCGGCGAACACCGGATTGGCGAGCAGCGGGACGTGGCCGAATACGTCGTGGAACACATCCGGCTCGCGCAGATAGTCCAGCTGGTCGGCGCGGCGGATGAAGCGGCCGGCGACGAACCGGCGATTGGCCAGATGGTCGAAGAACACCTCGTCCGGGACCAGACCTGGCACGGCGACCACCGACCAGCCGGTGCGGGCGCTCAGCCGCGCCG
>JBIOEF010000047.1:0-23962 GCA_044445785.1 Caulobacterales bacterium | reverse complement strand
GGCCGAGGGCGAGGAGGGACTGGAGGAGCTCTCGCGGATCGGCGCGGCGCTGACGGCGTTCGGCATCGGCGAGGACCAGGCCCTGTTCGACCCCTCGGTGGTGCGCGGGCTGGAGTACTACACCGGCGCGGTCTTCGAGGCCGAGCTCATGGGCGAGACCACCGACGAGGCGGGCGAGGTCGTCCGCTTCGGCTCCATCGGCGGGGGCGGGCGGTACGACGACCTGGTGGCGCGGTTCACCGGCGAGAGCGTCCCGGCCACCGGCTTTTCCTTCGGCGTCTCGCGCCTGGCCGCGGCCCTGGCGGCGAGCGGGCGCGCCCAGGCGGCTGAAGGCCGTGGGCCGGTCGTGGTGATCGCCTTCGACCAGCAATACATGGCCCAGTACTTCGCCGTCGCCGCCGAGCTGCGCGCGGCGGGGATCGCGGCCGAGGTCTATCTCGGAAGCTCCGGCATGAAGGCGCAGATGCGCTACGCCGACCGGCGTCTCTCGCCCGCGGCGGTGATCATGGGCGGGGACGAGATCGCCGCCGGCCAGGTGACGGTCAAGGACCTCGACCTCGGCCGCGAACTCGCCGCCGGCGTCACCGATAACAAGGCCTGGCGCGAGGATCGACCGGGGCAAGTCACAGCCGCGCGGGCGGACCTCGTCGCCACGGTGCGGGCGATCGTGGAGCGGGGGCGATGAGGGTCGAGCCGCCGGTCCCCGCCGAGGTCCTGGAGGCCATCCGCGCGCCGTTCCTGGCCATGGGCGCGACGCCGATCGACCCGCCGGTGCTGCAGCCGCTGGGGGTGATCCTCGACCTCGCGGGCGAAGCCATGCGCGAGCGGCTGATCCTGGTCCAGGCCGACGGCGGCGCCGAGGCGGCGCTGCGCCCGGACTTCACCATTCCCGCCGCCAGGGCCCACATCGACAGTCACCGCGCCGGCGGCCGCTACTTCTACGAGGGCAAGGCCTTCCGCGCCGCGCCGCGCGGTCGCGAGGCGCCCGAGGAATTCCTGCAGATCGGGCTGGAGGTGTTCGAGACCGGCGATGCGCCGGACGCGGACGCCGAGATCGCCGCCCTGGCCTGGCGCGCGGCCAGCGCCGGCGGGCGCACCGACCTCACCCTGCACCTGGGCGACGTCGGTCTCTTCGGCGCCTTCATCGACACCCTGCGGCTGGCCGAGCCGCTGGCGGCGCGGATCAAGCGCGCCTTCGCCAGTCCCCGACGCCTGCGCGAGGCGCTGGAGCGCGCGGGCAATGGCGAGGCCACCCAGGCGCCGCTCACCGGCGAGCGGCTGGCCGGCGTGCTGAGCGCCCTGCCGGAAGCCGAGGCCGCCGCCGTCCTCGAGGACCTCTGGGCGCTGGCGGGGATCGAGCCGGCCGGCGGGCGCTCGGCGGGCGAGATCGTTCACCGGCTGGCCCAGCGCGCCGCCGCCGCCCACGCGCCGGACTTGGACGCGGACCAGGCGCAGCTGATCGGCCGGTTCCTGGCCATCGCCGACAAGCCGGAAAAGGCGCTGGAGGCGGTCTCGCGGCTCGCGGGGCCCGGCGGCAAGAAGCTGGAGGCGGCGCTGAAGGGCTGGGCGCGGCGGCTGGCGGCGCTGAAGGACGAGGGCGCGCCGACCGATCGCCTGCGTCTGGCCACCGCCTTCGGCCGCGACTTCGGCTACTACGACGGCGTGCTCTTCGAGGTGCGCAGCGCCGCGCTGGGCGATCACCGTCCGGTGGCCGCCGGCGGGCGCTACGACAGCCTGCCAGCGAGGTTGGGCGCCAGCCTGGCTTCCGGCGCGGTCGGCTGCATGGTTCGGCCCGGCCGCGCCTGGCGGGAGGGCGCAGCGTGACCGGCCCCCTGATCCTCGCCCTGCCGTCCAAGGGGCGGCTAAAGGAGCAGGCCGAGGACTGGCTCGCCGACTGCGGCCTGCCGGTCCGCGCGGCCGGCGGCGAGCGCGGCTATCAGGCCAGGCTCGAGGGCCTGCCGGATATCGAGGTGCGGCTGCTGTCGGCCGGCGAGATCGCCACCGGGCTCTTCACCGGCGCCATCCACCTGGGCGTCACCGGCGAGGACCTGCTGCGCGAGCTCTCCGACGACCTGGAGGGGCGGGTGATGCTGCTGCGGGCGCTGGGCTTCGGCCGCGCCGATCTGGTGGTGGCCTCGCCCAAGAGCTGGATCGACGTGGAGACCATGGCCGACGTGGACGAGGTGGCGCATCTCTACCTCGCCCGCACCGGCCGGCGCCTGCGGGTCGCGACCAAGTACCTGACCCAGACCCGCGCCTTCTTCGCCCGGCACGGGATCATCGACTACCGGATCGTCGAATCCGGCGGCGCCACCGAGGGCGCGCCGGCCGCCGGCACCGCGGAGATGATCGCCGATATCACCACCACCGGCGCGACGCTTGAGGCCAATGGGCTGAAGGTGCTGCCGGGCGGCCTGATCCTCGCTAGCCAGGCGCAGCTGGCCGCCGGGCTGACCAGCGACTGGGACGCCGAGCGGCTCGATCTGGCGCGGCGGCTCATGCGGATCATCGAGGCCCGCGCGAGAGCCAAGGGGACGGCGACGCTGACCTGGCCGGTCGATGCGGACGAAGCCGCCCGCGCCGCCGTCGCCGACCTGGTGACGGCCAAGGCCGCCAGCCCGCGCCAGTTCGGCCTGCTGATCGGCGCGCAGTCGCTGTTCGAGGTCACCACCCGCCTGGCGGCGGCGGACGTCGGACCGGTGAGCGTCGCCAATCCCACCTACGTCTTCGAGGCGCGGAGCGCGCCTGCGGAGGCGCTGGCGCGGCGGCTGAAGCTGGAAAACTGACGGGAACGTCAAAAATGGCCGGTTGAATTGACCGCAGAGTCTAAGATTCACCCCAATGTGTAGGATTTGACGAGAAACCTGCCCCTCCGGCGGGCAGCGCGGCGTTGACAGGAGCTAATTTTTGCCGTTCTCTCCCCAACGCGAGAGGCATACGGGCTTCGTTAAGAGTCTGAAGTCTCCGGCGTTTCGGGGAGGAAACGCCCACTTGGATCGACTGACCAAGACAAGTCAAACCCGCCGCGATTATCCCCCGCGGCGGGTTTGATGCTTTTGACGTTTCTGTAGAAAACGCCTAGCGCCGCCTCACCAGATCCGAACCCTGAGGTCCGGCGGAACGTAGAGCGGATCGCCCGGCTTGATTCCCCAGGCGTCGTACCAGGCGTCGACGTTGCGCGCGACGCCGTTCACCCGGTCCTGATTGGGGGCGTGCGGGTCGGAGACCAGCAGCAGGCGCAGGAAGTCGGGCCGCATATCGCCGCGCCAGATCTGGCCGAACCCCAGGAAGAGACGCTGATCGCCGGTGAGGCCGTCGATCACCGGCGCCGCCCGTCCGCCCAGCGAGAGGTGATAGGCGTCGAGCGCCAGCAGCACGCCGCCGAGGTCGGCGATGTTCTCGCCCATGGTCAGATCGCCGTTGACGTGCGCGCCCGGGACCGGCTCGAAAGCCGAGTACTGCGCGCCCAGGCGCTTGGTCTGATCGCCGAACTTGGCCGCGTCTTCGGCGGTCCACCAGTCGGCCAGGCGCCCGTCGCCGTCGAACTTGCGGCCTTCGTCGTCGAAGCCGTGGGTGGTCTCGTGGCCGATCACCGCGCCGATCCCGCCATAGTTCACCGCCGGATCGGCGTCCGGGTCGAAGAACGGCGGCTGCAGGATGGCCGCGGGGAAGACGATCTCGTTGCGGGTGGTCTCGTAGTAGGCGTTGACCGCCTGCGGGGGCAGTTCCCACTCGCCGCGGTCGACCGGCCCGTTCAGCCGCTTTACCTGCCGCGCCCATTCGAACGCCGACGAGCGCTCCACATCGCCGTAGAGGTCGCCCGGCCGGATCGTCAGGGCGCTGTAGTCGCGCCACTTCGCGGGATAGCCGATCTTGACGGTGAGCTTGCTGAGCTTCTCCAGCGCCTTGGCCTTGGTCGCATCGCTCATCCAGGTCAGCCGCTCGATCCGCCCAGCCAGCGCCGTGCGGATATTGGCGACCAGGGCTTCGACCTTGGCCTTCGACTGCGGCGGAAAATATTGCGCCACATAGACCCGCCCGACCGCCTCGCCGATGCCCCCGCCGACGGCGGCCGCCGCCCGCTTCCACCGCGGCCGCTGCTCCTCCTGGCCGGCCAGGACCTTGGCGCGGAACTCGAAATGCGCGTCGACGAACGGCTTGGAGAGATAGGGCGCGGCCGAATCGACCACGTTGAACGCTTCCCAGGCCTTCAACGTGTCGAGCGGGGTGCTGGCGAACACCTGGGCGATCTGCGGAAAGGCGGTGCTCTCACCCAACACCACCTTCTTCACCGATCCCACGTCGGCGGCGTTCAGGTAGGCGCGCCAGTCGAAGCCCGGAGCGGCCTTGGCCAGCGCGTCCGGCGTCATCGCCGTGTAACTCTTGTCCGGATCGCGCTGCTGCGTGCGCGTCCAGCTGACCTTGGCGATCTGGGTCTCCATGGCCACGATCGCCTTGGCTTCATCCTCGGCGTTCGGCCATTTGGCCAGGGCCAGCATCTGGGCGACGTAGGCCTGGTACTTGGCCCTCTGCGCGGCGAACTGGGGCTGAAGGTAGTAGTCGCGGTCGGGGAGCCCCAGGCCCGCCTGCTCGAGATAGACTGCATAGTGGTCGGGGTCCTTCTCGTCCCCCTCGATCGCCGGATCGAAGAAGCCGCCGAAGTAGCTCTTGGCCGACTTGCCCATCATCGCCGCCAGCGCCGAGCGATCGGCGGCGGCGCGGATCTGGCCCAGCTCGGGGCGAAGGGGCGCATCGCCAAGGGCCTCGACGTGCTTTTCATCCATGAAGGCGCGGTAGAAGGCGCCGATCTTGGCTTCGTCGCCGCTGGCAGCGGGGTTCGCCGCGGCCTTCTCCAGGATCTCGTGCACCCGGGTGGTGGAGAGCTCCTCCAGCCGGTCGAAGGCGCCGTAGCTGGAGCGATCCGCCGGGATCACCATCGCCTTCATGTAGCCGCCGTTGGCGTAGGCGAAGAAGTCGGCGCCGGGCGACATCGACGTGTCGCGGCCGGAAAGATCGAAGCCCCAGGCGCCGTACTGCGGCTTCGGGGGATCGGCGTAGGTGAGGGAAGCGAGGCTCAGAAGCGCAGCGCCGGCGAGCGCGAGGATGCCGGTGTGGAACGTTTTCATCAGGTTCAGCAATCCGGATGCAATGGCTTGCTGCGGAACAAGCATTTTGCGGCGCCGCTCGCCCCTTAAAAAAAATTCATGGAGCCGCTGCCGGCGAGCGCCCGCCTGTCCCGGTCATCGCAAACTCTGCTACGCGATGAGGATGAAGCGCGTGATCCTCACCCTGGTCCTCTGCGCCGCGCCGATCTGGGCGGTCGCCGCCGCCGCGCCTTGGCGCCTCACCGTGAGCGCAAGCGAGGCGACGCTCACCGACGGCGCGCCCGACAGCGATGATGTCGCCACCACCTTAACCTGCAAGCGGGGCGAGCGCGTTGTGCATGTTTTCGCGATCCTGGATCAGCGCGTTTCCGGCCACGGCGAGCCGCCCTGGCCCGTCCGCATGGGCGTGGCGTCCGGCGCCGTCCAGACCAGCGTCATCGCCGCGGCTACGCCGGACGAGGAGAACGGCGGGACCGATCTGGACGCCAAGGTCCCAAGTTCCGATCCGGTCATCGCCGCTTTCGGCCGCACCGGCGCGATCCGGCTCTCGTCCGGGGGCGAGACCGTGAAGACCTCGCCGGTCCCGGCGGCCAAGGCGGCCGCCCTGCTGAAGGTCTGCGGCTAGGCGACTTCCGCCTACGCATCGTGCTCTAGGCCGGCAGTTTCAGCGCGGCCAGAGCCTCGGCGCGGACGCCCTTGTAGTCGAGCTTGCCGTTGGCGGCGCGCAGCACCGGGGCGAGGACCAGCTCGCGCGGCGCCTTGTAGGCGGCCAGATGCTCGCGGACGTGGGCGGAGAGCTCGGCCAGGCTGGGCGCGGCCCCGTCGCCCACGTCGACCACCGCGCAGATGCGCTCGCCGAACCTGGGGTCAGGCACGCCGACCACGGCCGCGTCGCGCACGCCCGGATAGCGCTTGATCGCCTCCTCGACCTCCTCCGGGAAGACCTTCTCGCCGCCGGTGTTGATCACCTGCGAGCCGCGGCCGAGCAGCCGCAGCGAGCCGTCCGCCTCCACTGTCGCCCAGTCGCCGGGCACCGACCAGCGGCGCCCCTCGAACGTCCTGAAGGTGCGCTCGGTCTTCTCCGGGTCCTTGTAGTAGCCGACCGGCAGGAACCCGGCGACCGCCAGCAGGCCGCGCTCGCCGGACCCCGGCTCGACGCGCCGGCCGTCTTCGGTGAAGCAGGCGCTGTTGGGGGTGACCATGAACTTGGCCGTCTCCGCCGCCGCATCGCCGCCGGAGGCGGAGATGCCAAGGCCGACGGCCTCGGACGAGCCCAGGCTGTCGAGGATCGCCACCTGCGGCAGGTGCTTCAGCAGCCCCTGCTTGTTCTCCATGCTCCACACCGTGCCGGATGAAGCCAGCCGGCGCAGGCCCGTCAGGTCCCAGCGGCCGGGATTGGCGTCCAGCGCCTCCAGCATCGGCTGGGCGAAGGCCATGCCGACGATGGTTATGCCTGAGGCCTTCAGGCGCTCGGCCTCGCTCCAGCACTCGATGGAATCGAACCGGGCCCCGGGCAGAGACGCCACCGAGCCGCCGGCGTTGAGGATGATCAGGCCGGTGAACTGCGCCGTGCCGTGCATCATCGGGGCCGCGGCGATGGTGGTCGAAGGCGTCAGCATCGGATGCTGTTCCTTGATCGCCGCCAACACGCGCTCGCCGGCCTCCTCCGGCCGCGAGATCGGCGGGATGCCCAGGAGCGCATTACCGCCGGCGCCCAGCACGTTGAAGAGGTCGTACAGCCGCCACATCACGCCCTTGGGCATGCCGGTGGTGCCGCCGGTGTAGAGGATCAAGAGGTCGTCACCCGAGCGGCCCCAGGGCGCGACCACGCGCCCTTCCTTGGCGGCGACGATGGCGTCGTAGTCGAGGGCGAACGCCGGAACCGGGTGGCCAGGCTCGGCGACGGCGATCCAGGTCTTCACCTTCGGCAGCCGCCCGCGGATCTGCTCGACAGTGGGCGCGAAGGAGGCGTGGAACACCACCGCCTCGGCGTCGGCGTTGTCGAAGAGATAGATCAGCTCGTCGGCCACATAGCGGTAGTTGGTGTTGACTGGCGCCAGGCCCGCCTTGAACGCCGCATAGTAGGTCTCCAGGTATTCCGGCCCGTTGTAGAGATAGGCCGCCACCTTCGACTGCTGCTTCAGGCCCAGATCCAGCAGCCGCCTGGCCAGCGCATTGGCGCGCTGATCGAACGCGGCCCAAGTCACCACGCGCGGCCCGCGGATCAGCGCCGGCCAGTCGGGAATGGCGCCCGCGATCGATTCCCAAACGTCAGCGAAAGTCCACATGAGCCGGCCGCTCCTCCCAGAGCGAGTTCGTTTTGCCGAACCCTAGCGCCTTGCCGGTCGGTCAAGTCAAATCGGGACGCCGTGGCGAGGGAAGGCCATGTCCCGCGCTAGACGCCTGCAGGTCGGTCGGTGGCGCCCGCCCAAAGGTATCCCGCGGCGCCGCCATACCAGAGCCCGTTCCCCGATACTATTTCGCCGGCGCGCACCACCGAATTCGCCACGAAGCTGTCTCCGGCCGCTAGGACGTGGATGATGCTCGAGGCAGTCGTGGGTTGAGAGCGGACGCGGGCGGGCGACAAGGCCTTCACGGTTAAGTTGGCGGGCGCGGCTTGGAAGGCCGGAGCCGCAGCGGCGCCGGCCAATCGAGCGACATAGTCGGCTTGGTCGAAGTGCTCGCCTGGACACGTCTTCGCGAACCGAATCTGGTGATGAGGAATGATGTGATCGGCATCCCGGGCGATGTTCCATCGATCGGCGATCTGAGCGACAAGCGCCAGGCTCGCGGCGAGCTGCGGGGCCGGCCAAGGATATGGGACGGCGTCGAATCCTTCGTGCTCCACCCCGATTGTGTAGAAGTTCGGGTTCACCTTGGGTTTGATCAGCGGCCAACTGGGGCGGTCGACGATGCCCGCGTGGAAGGCGGTGTCGGTCTCCTTCACATATTGGTGGACGGTTCCATCCTTGCCCACGCCGTAGTGCGCTGAGACCTTCGCCTTCGGATCGTTGAACCAGTTATCCGTTCCGGTCAGGAAGCCGTCCATGATGTGGATGACAACCGCCTCGGGCTGGAATCCGGCCGGTCGTCCAGGGTTGAAATTGGCGGCTGCGGCGCCGATCCAGGTGGCCATCATCCACCCCCTATCCGATGGCGGCCAAGTCGCCCTTCTCACCGCCTAGCAGCGGTGAGTAAGGCGCCGGCCCGCCCGGCGCGCCCGGCGCGTCGGGCTGGCCAGGCGCAGCAGGGGACGTCTGACTGCTCTGCCGCTCCTGCCTCTGTTGGTCATCCTTGGTGGCGACGACCGAGCGCAGCTTGAGCAGGTTCTTGAGCGTCTCGAACCAGAACGGGGCGCCGAGGCTGAGCAAGATGACCGAAAGGAGAATTCCAAGAGGGTTCTTGGAGCTGATGATTTTCACATCGTCGGCCCAATTCGTCGACCACGCCGGGACGTCGACAATCTGCGTCTCAGTCAGCTCCCTGTTGATCAGGTCCGCCGTGGCTTTGACGTCGGCTGGGGGACTCTGCGATCCGCTCACGCTCAGCGTGGAGACTTGCGCCGCCCCTCCGCCAATCGGGGTCGGTGTGACGGTGCGATGCTTCCGCGTCGGCGGGGCTGGTGCAGGGGTCTGCGTCGCGGCCGTGACACCTGCGTTGGGCGTGACCGCCGTCGCAAGCGCCGATTGGTTGTCGATCGACCATTTGACCGCCTGAGACCGTAGGGCTTCGTCCGTCGAAAGCCGATTGATCACCGCGAAGGAGTCGAGCTGGAGCGCGAGGGCCACGATGGCGGCGACGACAACGGCGACCACCCGCGCATGCAAGGCGAAGGCATCCGAGACCCGGTCGATCGTCTGATCGAACCAGGCGTTGAGCTTGCCGGTAAAGTCGCTCGACGCGAAACTCAGGATCGCCGAATTCATCCGCACGCTGTTCGAAAGCTCCGGATTGGACTTCTCCAGCTCGAGCGCGCCGGTCCTGACCTGACGCAGGGTCGCGTCGGCGTCGCCGATGCCATTGCGATCGAGCGACGCCCTCAGAGTCGCGCGAAGCGCATCCAGGCGAGCCTGCGACAGGTACACGGTTCTGGGTGTCTGCTCGTACTCCTGCGGATCTGCGCCTAGCACGAGCAAAAGCTTGGTCAACTCTTCCCGAAGGATCACTGGCGCGAGGTGGCGCTTTCCGGGAAGCAGGCCCGGTTGGGCGACAAGCGGGTCGCGCAGGATGTGGTCGGCGATCTCCCCGGCTTCCTGCCGATGGATGCCCCGGTCGAGCAGCCTCAAAAGCTCGGTAATGCCGCCTCTCAGGGCCTGCCCGCGCAAGTTGATCGCAGTCATCACGACCTGTGTCAGCGTGGTCACCGCCATGCTCACCACCAGCATCACGAGAGTGAACCCGATCAGCACGTCTATGGTCTTGAACATCGCCCATCCCCCAGGAGCAGGTCAGGCTATTCAAGACTCACATTCTCACGTTTGAATAGAAAAATCTCAGATACGCGTCCCGAGATCGGGCGGCCTGCGCCAGTCCGGCGGCAGGTTCGTAGCCAAGCCCTGCGACAACCGACAGATCGTCACGCTGTCGGGCCAATTGGCTGCGAGGCGAAGCCGGCGACGGACCGCGGCAGATAGGGGCGCCGCCCGGGCGCTTGCTTCAAAGCAGGCCCGGGAACTGGCCGCCGTCGAGCAGGATATTCTGGCCGGTGATGAAGCCGGCGCGCGAGCCGCAGAGAAAGGCGCACATGTCGCCGAACTCGGCCGGTTCGCCGAAACGCCGCGCCGGGATCTGGCTCTTCGCCCGATCCCTGAAGGCTTCGAGATCGCCGCCGGAGGCCTGGGCGAACCGCTCGTGGTTCGAGCGCAGCCGGTCGGTGTCGAACTGGCCGGGGAGCACATTGTTCAGCGTCACGTTGTGGCGGGCGACCTCGCGCGCCAGGCCGCCGACGAACCCGGTCAGCCCCGCCCGCGCGCCGTTGGAGAGGCCGAGGATGGCGGCCGGCGCCTTGACCATGTGGCTGGTGATGCTGACGACCCGGCCGAACTTGCGCTCGATCATGCCGTCGATGGTCGCCTGGATCAGGAAGATCGCCGAGAGCATGTTGGCGTCGATCGCCTTCAGCCATTCCTCCCGCCCCCAGGTGCGGAAGTCGCCCGGCGGCGGTCCGCCGGCGTTGTTGATCAGGATGTCGGGCGCCGGGCAGGCCTCCAGCAGGGACGCGCGGCCCGCGTCGGTGGTGACGTCGCAGGCCACGGCGCGCACGTCCACGCCCGTCTCGGCCGCGATCGCCCCGGCGGTTTCGCGCAGCCGCTCCTCGCCGCGCGCCGCGATCACCACGCTGACGCCCTCGCGGGCCAGCGCCGTCGCCGTCGCGCGCCCAAGGCCGGCGCTGGCGCCGCAGACGATCGCCTTGCGGCCCTTGATCCCCAGGTCCACGCGTCTCTCCTATTCCAGGTCGATCGATCAGTGCGCCGGGCGCTTGTGGCCCCAGCTGCTGGGCTTGTCGTGGCGGGTGACGCGCCAGGTGGCGTCGTCCACCTCCAGGGCGCCATAGCCGAACTCCACCTCGAACCCCGCCGGCGTGCGCGAATAGAACGAGACCATGTGGTCGTTGGTGTGCCGGCCCAGACTGGCGGTGATCGGGGCGCCGGCGGCGCTGGCCCGCTCCAGGGCGAAGCCGACGGCGTCCAGGTTCGGCGTCTGGATCATGAAATGGTGCAGGCGCTTGGGCAGCGGGATCGGCATCAGCGCCAGGGTGTGGTGGCGCGGATTGCAGTGGAAGAACTCCATGTCGAAGCTGGACTGCGGCCCCATCCGCATACGGATGATGTCAGACAGGCGAAAGCCCAGCAGGTCCTGATAGAACCGCCGCGCGGCCGCCATGTCCTTGGTGGACAGCACCACGTGACCCAGGCCCTGGTCGCCGGTGACGAACGCGGCGACCCCGGCGGGCGAAGCGAACGGCGTCTCGGTCCGCAGCGTCGGGCCGTAGAACACCTCGACCGCCAGGCCGTCAGGGTCCTGGCAGGAAATCAGCCCCAGCACCCCGCGATCGGCGATCAGCGCCGGATCGCCGTTTCCGACCGCCACGCCGCCCTCGACGAGGCGGCCTCGCACGGCTTCCAGTTCGGCCGGGCCAGCGACTTCGAAGCCGAGATAGGCCAGATCGTCACGCTCTCCCGCCTCCACGGCGATGCGCCAGCCCAGGTCATCGAGCCGGTAGCGGTGCGTCTCGCCTGCGCTCTCCGCGGGCATCAACCCGAGCACGCCCGTCGCGAACGCGTCCCAGGCGACCGGGTCCTTCACCTGCAAGCCGAGATAGCCGAGCGATCCGATGGTCATGGGAAGGGCTCCTTGGATGATCTGTTCAGACGAGGAAGTCGCCATTGTCGCCACCCATCGCGACGAACCCGGCATTTAGCGCACCCCTGTCGGCGTTGAGGAAGGCATGGTTCGAGGCGGCGTGCGCGTCGCGGAAGAAGCGCTGCATGGGGTTGGACAGGCGGATGCCGCGCCCGCCGGTGGCCTTGAACATGAGCTCGATGGCCTCGATCGAGCTCTTGGCGATCACTTGGGCGTCCCACTTGTTGTTTACCCGCACGCGCAGCGGGATCGGCTGGCCGGCGGCAATGAATGCGTCCAACTCTGCGAGGTTGGCCTCCAGCTTCTGGTGCGGGCCGCGCACCAGGGCGTCGGCGGTCGCGATGCGCTGGCGCACGAACGGGTCCTCGATCGCCTTCGCACCGTCGAAGGTTCCGCGGCGCTCCGCCATCTGTGCGGCGAAAACCTCCAGCGCGCCGTCGGCCATGCCGAGCACGACGACCGCCAAGCAGTAGGCGAAGACTAGGCCGAATGGATAGCGGTAGTGGCGCGAGGTGAAGGTCCGCAGGCCCGCGTCCTGCATCAGAAAGCTCTCGATCAGCCTGTGCGTGCGGTGCTCGGGCACGAAAGCGCCCTTGACCACGATGTCCTTGCTGCCGGTCCCCTTCAATCCGAACACGTGCCAGGTGTCGTCGATCTCGTAGTCTGAGCGGGGGATCAGGAAGGCGCGATGGTCGGGCGGGCCGAGCCCTTCTTTAGGCGCAAAACCGCCCAGCATCACCCAGCTGCAATGATCGCAGCCACTGGACCAGGGCCAGCGGCCGCTGATCGTGAAGCCACCGTCGGCGCGCTCGACCTTGCCGAACGGGCCATAGGAGGAGGAGATGCGAGCGGTCTGGTCGACGCCCCAGACATCGTGCGCCGCTCTCGGATCGAGCAGCGCCATCTCCCAGTTGTGGACGCCGACGAGGCAGAGGCACCAGGCGCTAGATGGGCAGCCTTTGGCCAGCTCCATCGAGACCCGATAGAGGGTCATGGGGTGCATCTCGTAGCCGCCGAGCGCCGCCGGCTGCAGGATGCGGTAGAAGCCGGCCGTCTCAAAGTCGGCCACCGTCTCTGGCAGAACGGAGCGGTTCTCCTCGCAGGCCGCGGCCCGCTCCCTGAGCACGGGGACGAGGCTCCGCGCGCGCTCGATCAGCTCAGCCTCCGTAGGCATGGAGGACCGGACGAGGACGGCTTGGCTTGGCATGGGATAGGACTCCGCTGGGATGGCCGGCGAATAATGCCTCATCCCGCCATCGGCAGAACTTCAAAGTTCAGGGTCGACCTATCGATGACGTCGATAGGTCTAGAGAGGCGCTTGCGTTTCTTCGGGGCGGGCCCTGAGCAGCAACTCGCGGAACCAGCGATGCGCCAGGTCCCGCTCCGCGGAGAGGGCCCAGAAAGCGCAGATCCTGAGCGGCGGAAGCTCGAACGGCGGGCGGAAAAGGTCGATCGCGTAGTGGCGCTGGTAGCGCTCTGCGAGCCTGCGCTGGAGCAGCGCCAGACAGGCTGTGCTCTCGACGATCGCCGGCAAGGCCGAGAACTGCTGCACGAGCACAAGGTTGTGCTGCTCGATCCCCGACTCCCGCAAGCCAATAGTCGCGAGCCTGGGATCCGCCCGGGGCGATATCTGGCAGATGGCGTGCTGGGCGCCCTTGTAGGCTTCCAACGTCAGCTCCCCCTGAAACGGCCGCCGCCGCCTGGACGCGATGACGATTGTCTCGTCCTGGAAGAGCGCCATCCGAGCGAAGTTTCTCTCCGGCATGTCGATCTCGGATCCTTCCGGGACGATCGCCGCGTCGACCCGCCCGTGCAGCATCTCCGAGACTAGGCCCGGCTGGATGTCGGTGAACCTCACTGACGCGAGCGGCGCCTCTTCGTCCATCAGCGTCGCAACGCGGGGCGCCATGAGCAGGGTGGTGTAGTCGGCGCTCGCCACGACGAAGCGCCGAGTCTCCTTCGCCGGATCGAACGCCGGCGGCTGAAACAGCGTCTCGAGCTCGGCGTGGGCGCGCTCGGTCTGCTCGATGAGCGCCGCGCCCTTGGGCGTCAACTCCATATGCCGCCCGACCACTACCAGGAGATCGTCGTCGAAGATCTCCCGCAAGCGCGCCAGCGCGGCGCTGACCGCGGACTGGCTCAGACCCACGCGCTCGGCTGTGCGGCTGACGCTTCGCGTGCGCAACAGCTCGCGCAGGATCGGCAGCAGATTGAGGTTGTGGCGCCGCAGGAGCATGGCGCGGCATCATCGCACGGCTTCCAGCTCGGCCGGGCCCGCGACTTCGAAGCCGACGTAGGCCAGATCGTCACGCTCCCCCGCCTCCACGGCGATTCGCCAGCCCAGGTCATCGAGCCGGTAGCGGCGCGTCTCGCCGGCGCCCTCCACGGGCATCAACCCGAGCACGCCCGTGGCGAACGCGTCCCAGGCGACCGGGTCCTTCACCTGCAAGCCGAGATAGCTGAGCGATCCGATAGACATGGGGTCCTCACGATTGTCTAGCTGGCCGCCGCAGCGGAACGGGCGGCATGAACGGCGCTCCTCGAAACCCGGCGCGGGCTCCGGTGGAGGTCTGCGAGGGACGCGTCCCGGTCGGCGCGCAGCCGCCGCCAGCGGGCGGGGGTCTCGCCGAACTCGCGCTGGAAGGCCCGCACGAAGGCCGCTGAAGAGCCGTAGCCCGCCTCCGCGGCGGCGGCCTCGACGCTGAGCGCGGCGCTGGCGAGCCGGCGCGCCGCCGCCGTCAGGCGCAGGCGCACGATGATCCGTCCGGGCGTCTCGCCGGTGGCGAGCTTGAACTCCTCGGCGAAGCGCGTGCGCGACATGCCGGCCGTCTTGGCCAGGTCGCCCAGCGTCCAGGCCCGCTCGGGCGCGGCGAAGAAGGCGTTGACCGCGTGCAGGATCTGACGCGTGGCCGGCACGCGGGCGGGGTCGCGCACCGGCGCCTGGCGGTCGGCGAAGACGCGGCGGCTCATGTTGATCAGCATGGTCTCGGCCATCCGGCGGATCACCAGGTTGCGGTCGATCCAGGAGTCGTCGGCGTATTCGTCCTCCAGCATCTCCACCGCTCGCCACAGCCGTCGTGACAGGTCGGGATGCTCGGAGGGGCGCACCACGATGGGGCCGATCAGGACCGATCCCAGCGCCAGTTGCTCGCTGGGCGCGACGCCGACGATCAGCTCGACCTCGCCCGCTCGCTCGTCGCTGTTCAGCGACAGCGGCTCGAACCGGCCGGGCTTCTCCGCGTGCTGCGCGCCGATCGAGCGGAAGGCGTGCGGCGCAAGACCGCTGATCGAGACGCCATCTCCGGCGCCAAGGTCGATCTCCGGGGCCTTGGGAAAGTCGGTCTCCAGCCTCAGGCGCCCCGTTCCGACCATGACACAGTAGGAGAAGTTCCCAGGCTCCAGGACCTTGACGAAGGCGCCGTCGACGGCGGTCCGGAAGAAGTAGACGCCGTCCATGCGCACGTCGTGGCGCGCGTGGTCCGACGCGGAGGGCTGGTGGAGGGTCACGTCGCTATGCCTTGGCGGGCGGCGCGCCCGCGCCGTACTTCTCGGCCAGGCGCCCGCCGGCGGAGGCCCGGCCGATGCCGCGCACGGCGATGCCGGTGTCCGGGCTGACGACGCCGCCGGTCGCGGGCCGGCTGTCGCGCCGGGAGGCCAGGAACACGTAGCCGCCGGCGTAGTCGGCCGTCGCCGGAACCTTGCCCAGCGGCACGCTCGGCCCCGCGCCGGCGGAGAGGTTGATGCTGCCGATGGAGCGGTCCGCCATGCCAAGGGCGCCAGGTCCCCGAAGGTCGGTCTCGATAGGCCCAGGGGCGACGCCGTTGACCCGCACGGCGGGCGCGAGCTCGTAGGCCAGCTGGCGGATCAGGCCCACGACCGCATGCTTGGAGGCCGTGTAGAGCGGCCCGCCGCCGGCCGGATCGAACCCGGCGTTGGAGACGGTGAAGATCAGCGATCCCGATGATCGCACCAGCGCCGGCAACGCCGCCTTGGCGAGGTGGAGGTAGCCCTTGACGTTGACGTGGAACATCTCGTCGAACGCCGCGTCGAGCTGCTCGGGGGGCAAGGCGTCCAGCGACACCGAATAGTCCCAGATGCCGGCGTTGCCGATGGCGCAATCGAGCTTGCCGAACCTGGCGACCGCCGCGTCCGCGGCGCGCTGGTTGTCCGCCAGCGAGCGCACGTCGCCGGTGACGACCTCGATCCGATCGCGGTTGGCTGCGGCCAGCGCGGCCAGCCGGTCCGGCGCGCGGTCGAGCACGGCCAGGCTCGCGCCTTCCTCCAGGAACCGCTCGACGATCGCCCGGCCGAGGCCCGAAGCGCCGCCGGTGATCAGCACCACCTCGCCTGCAAGCGCGCTCATCCCGCCTCCGTCTTCAGAACAGAGTGCTCATGTTGGTGGTCGGGATCACCGTCAGATCAAGGAAGATGTGACGCTTGGCGATCCGCAAGCCGCCCGCCGTCCGACGCAACATGTCGATGCGCCGGCCCACCCAGCTACTGACCTCGGAGTTGAGGCGCGTGCGGTAGAGGTGGAAGCAGACCTCGAGCGTGATCTCCTCGCCCGCGACATCCAGGACGCGGACGTTGGAGACGAAGTGGCGCGAGCGGGAGGGTGGATCTTCCGACCAGGCCGAGCCCGCCTCCAGCTTCTTGACCCGCATCTCCAGCATCCCGCGGTCGTCGTCGAAATAGGCCATGCCGCCAGGCTTGGTGAACTCCAGGTCGATGTCGGCGAGCGTGACTGTCCGGCGAATTGGCATCCAGTAGTGGATGTCGTCGGCGATCAGCGCCAGCCACTCGCGGTATTGCCGGCCGTCCAGCAGCGCCGCCTCGGCGTAGAGGAACTGCTCCACCTCGTACTGCAGCAGCGCGCGCTCGGTGAGGCTGGCGGCGGGCGGCTTTGCGCGCGCCTTGGTCTCGGCCATCGCGTCCATCACACCACCCCCGTCGGCGCCGGCGAGCGGGTGGCCTCGAGCTCGGCCCAGTCGCGCGCCGCCAGCCACTCGGTCCACGATCGATAGAACCACCGCTGGGCGTGCTCGCCGACGTAACCTTCGATGGACTTCTGGCCGTTCTCGCCCACCGACACCTCGTCGTGTCCCAGGCCCATGATCAGCGCCGCGCCGGCCTGGCGGCGGGAGAAGCCCGATGCGGCGCGCGTGCTCTGGCTCCAGTTCTCGCCGTCGTCCTGTTCCAGGAGCCCGGCCGGGCCGAACACGTGGTTCGCCTGGCTGATCATCACGCGCCTCAACGCCGGAGGCGTCGCCTTGGGGATGACGGTGAACCACCAGAGTTCGGTCGCCGAAGGTCCGCGTGGCAGGCGCAGGCACAGCTGCATGCCCCCCATGGTGACCCAGACGTTGGGGAAGAGGTTGGGGTGCCCCTGGCTGCGCACCCCCTCCGGGCCCATCAGCTCGGTCGCCTTGCGCGGCCGCAGGCGCGGGAACGGACTGTCGGCAGAGCGCGACAGCTCCATCCGCTCCTCGTCCGACATCTGGTCGATCTCTTGCTGCTTCTCCTTCGGCATCCCGGGGCCGCCGATCGCCTGCCCGTAGTCGCCCAGCATCACCATCTGGTTCTTCGGGTGCACGATCGAGGCAAGGTCGACAAAGCCGGCGCTGCCCGCCGAGGCGTGGCTGTACATCACGTGGTACCAGTCGAAGAGGTTGTCGACGGCGATCTTCCAGTTGCAGTCGATGACGTTCTTCTGGATCCCGTCGATCACCTCGACGTCGCCATAGGCGCAGACCATGCCAAGGCCCGTGCGCCCCACGTCGCCCAGGTAGTCGTGGAGCGAAGGGGCGTCGGGCGCCATGGTGGCGAAGTGGAAGCCCAGGTAACTCTCGACCTTGGCGGCTCTCACCAGCCCCAGGCGGCTCTTGTCGAGATCGCCGCGGTAGTAGGTCGACTGGCCGGGGACGCCGATCAGGCGGCCGTCCAGGGCGTAGTTCCAGCCGTGGTAGCTGCAGACGAACGACTTGGCGCGCCCCTGCTCGGCGCGGCAGAGGGCGTTGCCGCGATGGCGGCAGGTGTTGAGCAGGACGTTGACAGCGCCCTCCTCGTCGCGGACGCAGATGACCTGGTCCTCGCCGATGTAGTTGATGAAGTAGTCGCCGGCGTTCGGGATCTGGCTGTCGTGGCACATGAAGTTCCAGCCGCGGGCGAAGATTCGCTCCAGCTCCAGCTGATAGAGCGCCTCGTCGGAGTGGGCCCGGCGGTCGAGCCAGCCGGTCTTGGGATCGAACAGCGCCCGGATGGCGTCAGCCTCCCAGGGCGCGTCGATCGTCTGCGCACCGTCCGCCATGCAATTCTCCCGAAATGGACCGAAAATCCTCTCCCAGCCGAACAGCCTACCCCAGCGCCATCACGCCGGGGAGCCCCGTTCGTACGCCAGAATTGATCGTGAGTCCGGATCCAGGATGTCGCCGGCCGGCGGCGACCCTGTGACGGCGTTCACCGGCCCGGCGCCGGCGCGCTCAGTTGGGCGGATTGTTCTTCAGCACGAAGGCCACGCTCGCATTGAGCATTTCGACCCGGGTCGACTGGCGGCTCAGCCAGTGATCCTCGCCCGGCAGCTGAAGAACCTCGACCGGCTTGCCGGCCGCCTTCAAGGCGTCGGCCATCAGCCAGCTCTGGGCGGGGTCCACCACAGTGTCGTCGTGGCCGGCGACGATCAGGATGGGCGCGTCGGCCTGCGCCGCCAAGCGCCGCGGCGACAGGGCCGCCAGGCTTGAATCGCCGCTGGACTTCACGCCCATAAACTGTCGCTCGTAGCGCAGTTGGACGCTCTCCTCGCCGAATTTGTCGGACTCCCATTTCAGCATCTCGTTCAGATCCGAGACTCCCGCGACGGAGACCGCGCATCGATAGAGTCCCTGCTGGACGGTCACCCCGGCCAGGGCCGCGTAGCCGCCATAGCTCGCGCCGACGACGCACGCCCGCTTCGGATCGACCAGCCCCTGGCGCGCCAGTTCGGCGACGCCGTCGGAGATGTCGGTCTGCATCTTGCGTCCCCACTGGCCAAATCCGGCGTCGCGAAACGCCTTTCCGAACCCATCCGAACCACGGAAGTTTGGCTGGAAGACCGCGTAGCCGCGCGAGGCGAAGGCCTGCGCCCACCAGTCGAAGCCGGCGTAGTCGCGAGCCGCCGGTCCTCCATGAGGCATCACTACCAGCGGCAATCCCTTCGCCTCGCGACCAGGCGGGAGAGTCAGGATTCCCTCCATGTCCAGGCCGTCCTGGGCTTTGTAGGTGATCGCGCGAACATCGCCCACGTCGCCCTGCAGGATCGTCGGGTAGGCCCAGGCGACCGCCGCGGCCTTGCCGGTGTGCAGGTCGACCAGGAAGTAGGTGCCCGAGTCGCCCGGGCCGGTGGTCGAGACGACCAACTGGTCGAAGCTGTCGGAGTTGGCGACCATCTCGACGCGTTCGCCGGGGAAGGCGCGCCGCACCTTCTCGAACTTCGCCTGGAGGGCCGGATCGAAGAGCTTGGGCGTCGGGTTGTCCCCTTCCGTGACCGCGCCAATCAGCCGCCCGCTCGCGGCGTCGTAGAGGAACCCACTGACGCCGAAGTCGGCGAACAACGGCTCGCCTTCGGAGCCTTCCGTCGTTCGATACTCCGTATACAGCCAGCTATTGTCGGACGCGTCGCCGCCGGCTTGCACCAGCACCGTGCCATCGGTCCGCCCCATCCCCACGAGGGCGACGTCGCCGGTGGGGTCGGTCGCCTTGGCGATCAGCACCTTGTCGTCGGGATCGGCGTAGAGCCGCCACGCTCCGGTGCGATATTCATATTCCGAATGGGCCGCGATCTCGCCCTTGGTCGTGACGACCCACGCCGTCTGGATCAGATCGCTGCCGCCGGCGACCCTCTCCGCCTCGCCGGTGTCCAGGTTCACGCGATAGAGGTTGTTGTGTCCGTTGGTGAGATAGCCGGCCCGGCTGTCGAACTCGGAGGTGGCGCTGCCGCTGCCGCCAAGGGGAAGCCCCGCGAAGTAGCCGTATTCCTTTCCCCCAGACGCCGCGTACCCGTAGTAGCCGAAGGTCGCCGGGTAGATCTGCGGCTTGCCGCGGAAGACGCCCGTCTGCTCGCCAGTCGCCGCGTTGATGATCGTGGATTGTTCAAGCTCGAGGCGCTGGTTGGTCTCGAATGTCGCGCTATAGTCCATGGTCCTGCTGGCTTCGATGAGCAGGTGCCCCTCGCCCATCCAGGTCAGATTCCGGACCTTGAGCTGGCCGGCGTCGATGGCCAACACCTGGGCCCCGCCCACCTTCTGCACCCGCACCTGGCGCGTCTCGCCGTTGGCGGTGACCCACGCCAACGTGTCGCCCGCGGGCGAAAGGCGCATCTGCTCGACGGCGGGCAGCTTGCCATAGTCCTCGAGCGGCGGGGCCGCCGAAGCGCGGCTCCAGAGGCTCAGGCCGGCCAGGGCCAGCGCAACGGTGATGCGATGCATGGTTGTCCCCCCAACGCCTCAGCTAAGGGGGACGTCGCCGGTATCCGTCAAGCCTCGCCATGGCGAAAGCCGCAACGATCCGTTGCGGAAGCGATGACCGCATGCGGACGATGCGGCGGCCCGGCGGCTAGCTAGCTGGCCAGGCGCTCGCCGACTTCCACCAGGTGGCGGTGGACCGGGGAGGCGAGGAGGGCCAGCCACTCGGGATCGACAATCTTCTTCTTGAATTTGTCCGCCGCCAGCGGGCGCGAGAAGAAGAACCCCTGGAAGAGCTGGCAGCCCAGCACGCGCAGGGCGTCCACTTCCTCGCGGGTCTCCACGCCCTCGGCGAGGACGGCGATGTCCAGCCGCCGGCCAAGCTCGATCAGCGCCGCGCAGATCGCCTGGCTGTCGTGCCGCTCGCTGACGTTGGTGACGAAAGCGCGGTCGATCTTCAGCTTGGTGAAGGGGAGCGATTTCAGGTCGCCAAGGCTGGAAGCGCCGGTGCCGAAGTCGTCGATGGCCAGGCTGACGCCCAGCGCACCCAGGTCGTCGAACACCTTGCGGGTGTGGGTGAGGTCTTCCATCAGCGCCGTCTCGGTCAGCTCCAGCTCCAGCCGCTGGGCCTTCAGCCCCCGCCGGCGCAGCGCCTCGGCGACCATCGAGGTCAGGTTCGGATCGCGGAACTGGCGCACGGAGAGATTGACCCCGACCTTGAAGCCGGGGAGCCCCAGCTCCTCGAAACTGATGGCGTCGGCGCAGGCGCTGGCCAGGATCCACGGACCGACCTCGTCGATGAGGCCGGACTGCTCCAGCACCGGGATGAACTGATTGGGCGGAATCTGGCCAAGCTCCGGGTGGCGCCACCGCAGCAGCGCCTCGGCGCCGACCACGCGGCCGGCGGTGAGGTCGATCACCGGCTGGTAGTGCAGCGCCAGCTCGTCGCGGGCGATCGCCTGGCGCAGCGCGCGCTCCATGGAGAAGCGCTCCTGGGCGGCGGCCGAGGTCTCGTCGGAGAAGAACGCCAGCCGGCCGCTGGTCATCCGCCCGGCCTTGCCCAACGCCGAGGTGGCGCGGCCGAGCAGGGTCGGGCCGTCGGCGCCGTCGTTGGGGAAGATCGCCGCGCCCAGGCGCACGTCGGGGGTGACGCGGCCGACGCCATCGCCGATCGGTTCGGACAGCACGTCCGCGAGGTGCTGCAACGCCTGGCTGGCGCCCTTGGGCCCCTCGACGTCGCTGAACCAGACGGCGAAGCAGTCGCGATCCACCTGCGAGACAGGCCGCCCAGCGCCCAGCGCCTTGGTCAGCCGGCCGGCGAAGCTCACCAGCGCCTTTTCCGCGGCGTGGCGATCGACGGCCGCCAGGCGGTCGAACTGGGCGAAGCGGATCACCCCCATGGTGGCGGCCTTGGCCTTGCCGCCCAGGTCTTCGGCGATGGCGGCGAAGAACGGCTCGCGGGTGGGGACGCCCGTCACCGGGTGACGGTTGGCCAGGCGATGGCGCACAGACTCCAGCTTGGCGGCGATGTTGCGGATGTCGGCGGTCATGGTCGAAAGCTGGTCGGCGCCGGCGAGCGGCTCGGGCGCCGAGGCCAGGCGCGCGCAGGTGCGAAGGTCGGCGGCGACCTTGTCCACCGGCGCGACGTAGCCGCGCAGCAGCACCAGGCTGAAGGCCGTCGTCGCGACGGCCAATACGATGAGGCCCCCCAGCACGAAGGGATTGATCACCGCCGCCGCGGTGACCGCGAAGGCGACGACGAGCACCAGCGGCATCGCCGCCGCGGCGGCCGCGAGGGCCACGATCTTGCCGCCGTATCCCAGCCAGGTGACGCGCGAGAGGGCGCGGTAGAGCCCGAGCTTTTCCATGGATGATGCCCGCCGCACGTGAGGAACTTGCTCTAATGTGGCCCCGCCACGCCTTCCATCTGGTGAAGTTTCATGGCTAACGCAGCGCGCCTCGGCGGGGGGCTCGGAGATTCACCATGAAGGACGTCTTTGTGGTCGCCCACACCCAGTCCCAGCACCATGTGGATGGCCTGGTGGGCGGCTGGTACGACACCTCGCTCACCGAGCTTGGCCGCGCGCAGGCGGCGCGCGTGGCCACCCGGCTGGGGGAGTTGATCGACAAGGCGCGGCCCCTCGAACTCTACGCCTCCGACCTCAAGCGCGCCGCCGAGACCGCCGAGGTCATCGGCGCGGCGTTCGGCGCGGACGTCGTCAGGCTTTCGGGCCTGCGTGAGCTCTCCCTGGGAAGCGCGGGCGGCAAACCCCAGGCCTGGTTGCGAGCGCGGCAGACTCCCTGGCCGAGGGAACACGGACGTCTCGACCATCGCGAGGGCGTTGAGGACGCTGAGACCCAGCGTGAATTCATCACGCGAATCTATCGGGCGATGGACCAGATTGTCGCCAGCGCCTCGCCAACCCAGATCATCGTCACGCATGGCTACGCCATGACCTTCGTCATTGCGGCCTGGATCAGGATGCCGCTCGAAGCCGCCAGCTACCTCAGTTTCAAGTCGACCAGCGGTGGGATCACCCACCTCCACGAGGACGACACCTTCTTCAACCGCGCGGTCATCAGCCTCAACGAGACCGCGCACTTGGCGGGCGCCTAGCCGCCGCGGCGACTAGACGGCGCGCAGCAGGTACTTGGACTCGAACCCGTCGGCCGAGCGGACGACGTCGACGATCTCGAAGCTGGCCTGCTCGAACATCGGCTCGATCAGCCAGGTGAAGGTCGAATGCTCGTCGCGCACGTGCTCCTCCAGCTCGGCGCGGCTCCATTCACCCTCCACCTCTTCGCCCCCGGTGGCGCACCACGCTTCGATCCGGCTTGGCGCCTGTGCCAGCGGGAAGTCGTAGACCACGTCCCAGAGCCGCAAGACGCCGCCCGGCCGCAGCATGGCGCGAGTGCGAAGGAGGGCCGTCGCCTTCCAGAAGTCGGGAAGGTGATGGAGGGCGAAGCGCGAGTAGACGAAATCGGCGGGCGGGCCGCGATGCGCGTAGCTGAGGAAGCCGGCCTCGACCAGTTCGACATTGCCGAGCCCCGACGCAGCCACCTTGTCCTTCAGGCGCTCGAGCATCGGCGGCGAGATGTCCACGGCGACAACCCGGGCGCAGCGTGGCGCCGCCGCGATCGTGAACTGCCCCGTGCCGGGCCCGAACTCGATCTGGGTCGTGTTCGGGCCGAGTCCCAGACCGCAAAGCAGCGCGACCTCGGCCGCCGCCTCCGAGTCCATTTTGCCGTCGTAGCGGGCGACGTGGCCGGCATCGAGATTTTCGCGGCCGGCCATCCCCAGCTCGTGAGGAAACCAGCTCGCGCTGGGAGGCAATCCGTTCTCCGCCGCCATCCGCCCCTCACCGCCCAAGCCTCGGCGTCCAACCCCTGAGGCTAGCTCATAACCCGTAGACGCTGGCGCGGCGTTCGGCGAGGCCGTCCGCCGAGGGGCCGATGCGGCGATAGATCAGCGCTTCGGCCACGTGCACTCGGCGCACGCCGCCCGCGCCCTCCAGATCGGCAATGGTGCGGGCCAGCCGCAGGGTGCGGGTCCAGCCGCGGGCGGTGAGGCCGCCGGCCTCGGCGGCTCGGGAGAGGAGCGCGCGGCCGGGCTCGTCCAGGGCGACGATCCGCTCCAGCCAGCCGCCCTCGGCCCGGGCGTTCAGGGGCGAGCCGCCGTCGTTGGCCTCCGCCGCGCGGGCGGTCTGGAGATCGCGGGCGGCGGCGACGCGGGCGGCGACCTCGGCGGTGCCCTCGGCCGGCGGCGGCAGGGCGAGGTCAGCGGCGGTCACCGGCGGCACGTCGACGGTGAGGTCGATGCGGTCCAGCAGGGGCCCGGAGACGCGCGACTGGTAGCTGATCTGGCAGCGCGGGGCCTTGCCGCAATAGCCGCGGCCGGGTCCGCCCAGGCCGCAGCGGCAGGGGTTCTGCGCCGCCACCAGCTGCACCTTGGCCGGATAGCGGATGTGGAAATTGGCCCTGGCCACCATCACCTCGCCGGTCTCCAGCGGCCCACGCAGCGAATCCAGCGCCTGGGCGCTGAACTCCGGCAGTTCGTCC
>JBIOEF010000046.1:0-24101 GCA_044445785.1 Caulobacterales bacterium | reverse complement strand
CTTCCAGCTTGGGCTGCTGCTTGATCCGTACCCGGTTCTGGCGCCGGCCGCGGCGACGTCCGCGACGACCGTAGCCGCCCTCTTCGTGGAGGGCCGGCGCCTGCAGGCGCGGCTTCGGGCCGTGCTCGCGGAAGAGCGGGTGAAGGCCGCGCGGGTCGAGGGTGAACTGGCCGCCGCCGCCGAAATCCAGTCCGGCATGCTCTTGCCGAGAGAAGACCTCGCCCGCCTGTCGCCGGCGATCGACCTCGATGCAGTTCTCCAGCCGGCGCGCGACGTCGGCGGCGACCTCTACGACGCCTTCATGCTGGAGGATGCGCGGCTGTGCTTCCTGGTCGGCGACGTGACCGGCAAGGGCGTTCCAGCCGCGCTCTTCATGGCGCTCTCCAAGTCGCTCGCCCGCAGCCTGCTGACGCGTCCTGGCGTCGACCTGGCCGCCGCCGTGGCCCAGATCAACACCGAGCTGGCGCGGGACAACCGCGAGGACATGGCGCTGACCCTGCTGGTGGGAATCATCCGCCCTGGCGAGGGCGAGATCGACCTCGTCTGCGCCGGCCACGAGAACCCACTTGTCGCGGGCGCCGACGGCCAGGTGCGGGACGCGCCGCTGCGCGGCGGACCGCCGCTCTGCGTGGATCCGGATTTCCCCTATGCCCTCGAGCGCCTACGCCTTCAGCCGGGCGAGACCCTGATCGCCTTCACCGACGGCCTCACCGAGGCTCAGGACCCGGACGGCCGGTTGCTGCCCAGAGCCGACCTGCTGGCGGCTGTCAGCCAGGCCGCCAAGGCGCCGACGGCGGCGGGCGTGGTCGACGCCGTCGTGGCGAGTGTCCGCGCTTTCGAGGCCGGGTCCGAGCCCAGCGACGACCTCACGGTCCTGGCCGTCAGACTCTCCGCAGCGCCGCTCCCCCGGTGACGCCGTCGCGCCACGCCAGCGGACATTCACAACGACCGTTCGGGGTGGAAGATTGCCCCAACTCCGATGGTGCTGGCGGACCTTCGGATGGTGTGGCTTTGATAGGCCGGGCCTGGGCGCGTTCGACCGCTCCGGGGAACAAGCAAGGGTGAGAACGTCATGAAGTCGCCTATCTGCGATCGGCTGGGTATCGAGTTCCCCCTCGCCGGCTTCAACCACTGCCGCGACGTGATCGTGGAGATCAGCAAGGCCGGCTCGATCGGCGTGCTCGGCGCGGCGGGCCTCACCCCCGAACAGCTGGATTTCGAGCTTTCATGGATCGATGAGCGGGTCGGCGGGAAGCCATACGGGGTGGACATCATCGTGCCGGCGACCATGGCGGACCAGACCGAGGCGCCGCGGTCGATGGAACAGCTGCTGCCGGAAGAGCACCGCCGGTTCGCGGAAGGCCTCATGACGAAGTTCGGGATCGATCCGGAACACATCTACGAGCGGCAGGCGGGCCGTTCCAATTCCTTCCTCGACGAGACCAAGGCCAACGATATCCTGGAGGTGATCTTCGCGCACCCGGTCGCCCTGGTCGCCAACGCCCTGGGCGCGCCGCCGCAACGGATGATCGAGATGGGCAAGGCGCGGGGCGTGGCTGTGGCGGCGCTGGTAGGCGCCCAGGAGCACGCGGTCAAACAGATGGCGGCGGGCGTGGACATCCTGGTCGTCGCGGGCGGCGAGGCCGGCGGCCACTGCGGCGACGTCTCCACCATGGTGCTGGTGCCGGAGGTGGTGGAGGCCACCGGCGGCGAGGTCCCGATCCTGGCCGCCGGCGGGATCGTGCGCGGTCGTCAGCTCGCGGCCTGCATGGCGATGGGGGCCCACGGCGCCTGGACCGGCTCCATGTGGCTGACCACCAAGGAAGCCTTCACCTCGCCGGTCATCAAGGAGAAGCTGGTCGAGGCGAGCTCGCGCGATACCATCCGCTCCAAGGCGCGGACGGGCAAATTCTCGCGTCAGCTGCGCTCGCCGTGGACGGACTCGTGGGAGTCGGATGCTGCGCCCAAATCGTTGCCCATGCCGCTGCAGGGTCTGGTTGCGGAGCCGGCGCTGGCGAGGATCACCAAGCTGGCCGAGGGCGGCCACCAGGGCGCGCGCGAACTGGCCACGTTCTTCGTCGGCCAGGGGGTGGGGCTGATGAACGGGCAGCAGAGCACCCGTCAGGTGATCTACGACTTCATGCAGGACTTCCTGGCGGCGACCGAACGGCTGGAAGCCGTCATGACGAGCTGAGCCCCGGCGCCGCCGACGCGCCGCGACGCAAGTTGGTCCGAGTCTCTGGTTCATTTGCGAGGCCGCGACCTAGCGGATGATCACTTCGACCCGGCGGTTGGCCGGTTCGTTGACTCCGGGGCCCGTCGGCACCCGCAGCTCTCGCTCGCCGCGGCCGGTCACGCGGGCGTTCGCCACCGGCAGGCCCTGTTGCACCAGGGCGGCGCGGACCTGGATGGCGCGATCGAGCGACAGCTTGTCGTTGCTGGCGGCGTCGCCCGTGGTGTCCGTGTGGCCGGTGATTTGGACGTCGGACGCCGGCGTGACGATGTGGCGGAGTTCGTCCAGGGTCTGCGCCGATTCCGGCGTGAGCTGGGTCGTCCCCTCGACGAAGTAGAGGGTGAAGACCTTCGGCGGCGGCGGCATCGCGGCGAGCAGCGCGTCGTAGTTGGTGGTCAGCCGCTGCGCGCGCACCTGGCCACCGCCCAGCGCAGCCTGGGTGTTGGGCTGGGTCAGCTGCCCGCGCTCGGCGTTGGTCGTGGGATCGAGAACCGCCACCGCGCCCGACCCGCCGCCCTCGTCGTTGAGCAGCGCCACCCGCTCGCTGGCGCACCCGGCCAGGACGACGCAGAGCGCCAGGGCCGCCAGCAGCCTCACGGGCCGACCTCGACCACGAACCGCGTGCCGCGCGAGGCCAAGAGCGCGGTCGGCGTTCGGACACGCATGGCGTCCTTGTTCTCATGGGCGATCTGGCCGGAGATCACGGCCAGCGACCCGCGATTGACGGTGGTCAGCGATCTGCCGACGTGGGTCGTGTCGTCGAACTCGAACTGGCTGAGCGCGATCGTCGAGTTCGGCCCGACAGCGAAGCGGCTGTTGTCGATGAAGGTTACGCCGATCCGCCCGCCGGGCCCGGTCTTGAGCACGTCGCCGGCCTGCAGCAGCTCGCCGGCCGCCGCCGGAGTGGACGACTTGCCGCGGACGACGGCGGCGGTTCCAGCAACGGACTTGATGCGGCCGATGTCGGCGCCGGCCGCCGCGCCGGCCGTCGACAAGCACGCGACCATCAGCAATCCTGCGACGACCGTTCCACGCATCTCAGTCTCCTTCGACAGGGGAAAAGCCATAGCTCAGCTCCCCCACCGCGCCCAGTCGAAAGCCGAGGCTGGCGCGCGGCTGACGGCGGACGGCGCCGCGGTCTCCCGCGCCTTGCGCCTGGCGCGCGGCTTCGCCGCCAGCACCGGCCTGGACCCCGCCGCCGAGGGCGCCCTGGCCATGGTGGTGGAAGAGTGGGTCGGCAATGTCGTGGAACACGGCGGTCCCCAGGACGGCGCCCGGATCGTGCTGCGCCTCAGCCTGAGCGCCGGGGTCGTGCGCCTCGCCGTCAGCGACGCCGGCCGCCCTTTCGACCCGCGGAGTGCGGCCTTCGAAGGACCCAACCCTGAACGCGGCGGCGGCGCGGGCCTGGCGATGATCGCCAGCCTCTGCAGCATCGCCAGCTACGTCCGCCGCGCCGGCCGCAACCGGCTGGTCCTGGAGCTGCCGCTCGCATAGCCGCTCGTTGCGCTTGCCGCCTCGCCGAAATAGCGTCGAGCGGCAAAGGATTTCCCAGCCCGTGATCGCCACGGATGCAGGAGTCAGCGGGAGAAACGCGGATGGGTCAGTTGAGCGGGAAGGTCGCGGTCATCACCGGCGCGGCCAGCGGGATGGGGAAGGCCGCGTCGATCCTCTTTGCGCAGGAAGGCGCCAACGTGGTGCTGGCCGACCTGAATACGGCCGGCGGCGAGGAGGCGGCGGGCCTCGCCGGCCAGGCGGGCAATCGCTGCGTCTTCCAGCGGACCGACGTCTCCTCCGAGCCGGACATCGCCGCCCTCATCGCCCGCGCGATCAGCGAGTTTGGCCGCCTGGACATCACCTTCAACAACGCCGGCATCGGCGGCGCGCTAGGCTCTCTCGAGACCATCGAGGTCGAGGACTGGGACCGCACCCAGGCGGTCTGCCTGCGGGGCGTGTTCTTGGGCATCAAGCACTCCATCGCGCCCATGCGCGCGGCGGGCGGCGGCTCGATCATCTCCACCGCCTCGATCGCCGGCATCGACGGCTATCCCAACCTGCACGCCTACTGCGCGGCCAAGGCGGGCGTGATCAACCTCACCCGCTCGGCCTCGATCGAGTTCGCCGCCGACCTCATCCGCATCAACGCCATCGCCCCTGGCGGTATCGCCACGCCGATCCTCGGCGGCGCGTTCGGCGGCAGCCCGGCCGCCATCGAGGCCATGCTGGTCAATGCCCAGCCGCTCCCCAGAGCCGGTCAGGCGACCGACATCGCCCAGGCGGCGCTGTTCCTGGCCAGCGAAGCCTCCCGCTTCGTCACCGGTCACACCCTGGTCGTTGACGGCGGGGCCATCGCCGGTGCGATCGCCGGGGCGCCGAGACAAGGCGTCGAGAGGCCCCCGCAACAGCGCCGGTTCGCCGGTCCCTCGTTCGAGCACTAGGGCTCGGTCAGGTCCTGGCGCGGGCGACGGCCTGGGTCCCTGGCGTCACCAGCAGGTATAGCCGCCGTCGACGGTGACGATGGCGCCGGTCATCAGGCTGGCCGCGTCCGACGCCAGGAAGGCGATGACGCTGGCGACTTCCTCCGGCTCGCCCAGCCGCGCCATCGGCGTGGAGTCGATCCAGCGCCGGTACATCGGCGCCTGCTTGTCGGCGAAGGCGTTCAGCGGCGTGGCGATATAGGTCGGCGCCACCGCATTCACCCGCACGCCGCGCGCCGCCCATTCGGCGGCCAGCGATCGGGTCAGTTGATGCACGGCCGCCTTGGAGGCGTTGTAGTGCGCCTGACCCTGGGGGCGGTTGACGATCAGGCCGCTCATGGATCCGACGTTGACGATGCTGCCAAAGCCCCTAGCCAGCATGTGGCGTCCGAACGCGCGCGCGCACCAGAACGAGCCGTTGAGATTGACATCGAGGACGTTCAGCCAGCGCTCGTCCCCCATCGCTTCGGCCGCGATCTCGCTGCGTGCGATGCCTGCGCTGTTGACCAGGATGTCGATGCGCCCGCGCCGCGCCATCAGCTCGTCGGCCACCTCGCTCACGCGCGCCGGCTGGGTCACGTCCATGATGACGCCTTCAACGGAGTAGCCTTTCTCGGCCAGGCTCTGGACCGCGTTGTCGACGGCTGGCTGCGTCAGGTCGGCGATCACGACCTGCGCGCCGGCTTCGGCCAGCGCTTCGGCGGCGCAGAGACCGATGCCGCTGGCGCCGCCGGTGACGACGGCGACGCGGTCGGTGAGTTTCAGGCGGTCGAGGTAGACCATAGGTCGAGCGTCCGTTCGGCGGCTGGGTCAGGACGTCAGGGCGTTGGCGAGGAAGGGCAGGCTTTCGTCCATCCGGTAGTCGACGGAGGAGTGGTTGTCGTCGAACTCCTCATAGCGGTGGGCGATGGAAAGCTCGTCCAGCCGCCGATGGAAGCGGCGCGCGCCGTAGAGGAGGTTGAACTGGTCGGTGACGCCGCAGTCGATGTAGAGCGCCTTCAGGCTCTTCAGATTGTCCGCCTGCCGCTCCAGCTTGACCACCGGGTCGTGCGCCAGCCAGTTGGCCCAGCGCTCGGGAATGACCTCGCAGGTGTCGGCGCTCACCGGCAGGCGCATTCCCAGGAACTCCGCCGGATCAGGGTCGTAGTGCGCCGCCATCGCCAGGATGTTGAGCGCCTTCATCGCGCCCTCCGGCGGCTTGCGCGCCGCTTCGAACTTGGTCCACCAGGCTTCGATCGTGCCATCGCCCTTGGCCAGCGCGCGCAGGGTGTCAGGCATGTCCGGCAGGTAGCAGAGCTCGAAGGCCATATCGCCGGAGTGGCAGGCCGCCGCGGCCCAGACGTCGGCGTGGTCCAGCGCATGGACGATCGAGCCGTAGCCGCCGGAGCTCTTGCCGAAGACGCCCCGGCGCCCCGGCCCGCCGCACCGGAACCGACCCTCCACCGCGCGCAGCATCTCGCCGGTGAGGAAGTCGGCCCAGGGGCCGGTTGAGGCCGAGTTGATGTACTGATTGCCGCCGACGCGGGTGAAACAGTCGGGAAATGCCACCACAACCGACGCCATCTTGCCCTCGCCGATCAGCCGGTCCAGCCGCTCGGGCGCGTTCTCGCGGAACGCCGACCAGTTGGTGTGCGCGGGCCCGCCGGCGGTGAACCCCACCAGATCGACCAGCAGCGGCAGGCCCTCGCCATCGCTGCCCGCCGGCGTGTAGACATCGACGATCCGGTCCGCCGGGTCGCCCAGCAGGTTACCGCGCAGCGCCTGGCTTTCCACCACGATGCGATGGACGTTCCCGGCCGGGTGGTTGGACTTCCTCATGGCGGGCGGCCTCCAAGCTTTGCGGCAATGCGACGACACCATAGCGGCGGAGAGACGTTGAATGGCAATGGCGGTCGAGCAGCGCGCCCTCGTCGAGGCCATCCATCGCTCCTCGAGGCTGACGACGACGTCGAGGCCGCTTGGTTGGCCGGAAGCCTTGGTCGCGGCAAAGGGGACCAGTTCAGCGATGTCGACGTGCTGGTGCTGGCGGCGGACGGCAGACTGGACGCCGTGGTCGCCCGCTATGTCCGTGACGTCTCGCCCATCGCCGAGCCCGGGCTGGTGACGCCGTTGTTCGGGGGACGACTCCTGAGCGTCGTGACGGCCGACTGGCGACGGTTCGATCTGGCCTTCGCCGAGGCCGGCGATCTTGGCCGCTACGATTCTGCGGCGCTCACGCCGCTGTTCAACCGGGCCGGCCGCTCGCCGCCGCGCGGCGGCTATATCACCTACCGGCCCCAGCCCGAGCAACTGCTCAGACTGGTCAACGAGTTCCTCCGCATCCTTGGCCTGTCGGTCGCAGGGATCGGGCGGGAGGAATATGTGCTGGGCCTGACCGGCGTCGATCTGCTGCGCAAGCTGACCATGGACCTGATGCTCGAGGAGAACGCCGTCGCACCGATCGACCGGGGCGGCGCGCTGCATCGCAACCCCTTGCTCACGCCCGAGCAGCGGCTGGAGTTCGATACCCTGGCGCCGGTGGTCGCCGATCGCGACGGGATCATCGCCGCCAATCTGGCGCTGGCCGAGCGGTTTCTGCCGCGGGCGCGCCGGCTGGCTGACCGCATCGGCATGGTCTGGCCGAGCGCGTTCGAAGCGTCGACCCGGCGCCACCTCCAGCAAAGCCTCGGCGTCTCGTTCTGAGGCTCGACGCCGGATGTGACGGCGCGCGCTGCTGCGGGTAAGGTGGGGCCAGGTCCAGAGGGGTTCAGCCATGACCATCCGCGGTATCGACCACATCAATATCGGCACTCACCGGCTGGCGGAGACGCGGGCCTTCTTCCGCGACGTGCTGGGCTTGGTCGAAGGCTTTCGGCCCGACTTCGAGTTCGGCGGGGCCTGGCTCTACGCGGGCGACGGCGCGGTGGTGCACCTGGTGGAACTCCCCGAGCCGAAACGGCCTTCCAGCGAGGCGGCGCTGGATCATTTCGCCTTCAGGATCGACGACTATGACGAGATTGTCGGCCGGCTCGAGGCGGCGGACGTCTCTTATCGCGCGGTGGAAATCCCCAACACGCCGATCCGCCAGATCTTCATTCGCGACCTCAACGGCGTGAACATCGAACTGAACTACCGGCCGGCCGCCAACTAGAGCCGCCGAATCGCGATACTCCCTGGCGCTTACCGCGCTTGTGATCTGGGGGTGTCATGAAGCCGCGTCGCCACATCGCCTTTCTCGTTCTGGCGTTCGCCTCGAGCCTGGCCGCGTGCGCCGCGGTGCAGGTCCGCGAGAACACCCTGGAAATGGTCAATGACGTCGCGCGGATCCGCGAAGCGCAGGTGCTGCGCAACATCGGCGCCGCCATCTCCGACCACGACATGGTGCCAAGCGAGATCCTGCTGGGCGCCGGCCAGGCCACCGTCGCCACGGCGGTTTCGCCATCGCTGAAGCTGCCGCACTTCGACTTCTCCAGGCCGACCAAGGAGCTGGACGTCAGCGCCACCGACACCTGGACCGCCCAGTGGCAGGTGGCGCCGGTCACCAACTCCGATGACCTGCGACGCTTGCGCGACCTCTATGTGCTGATCGCCTCAACCGACGATCAGTACGACGAGCTGGAAGCCTACTTCCGTCGCCACCCGGAGCAGAGGGCGGGGCCGGAATGCTACGGCGGCCAGCCGCCTGCGAGCCTGGGCTCCGCCGCTGAACGTTTTCTGCGCTCGGACCTGCCGTCCGAGCCGCCGGCGGCCAGCGGGCCCGTCCGGCCGGGCGTCTGTCCGCCAGGCTATGGCGCCGGCCAGATTCCCAAATGGCGGAAGGCGGTCGACGTCATCGAGAACGGCGATTCCATCGGCTGCAAACTGTTCCAGGAAGCCGATCCTGGCAAAGCGGCGGTCTCGGCGCGCAAGGGGCTGCCGTTCCGGCGTTGGCTGTTCTGGCGCAGAGGTGGGGGCGCCTGGGGCCCCAACCCGCCCGAGAGCGAGCCCGTTCCGCTGGGACAGTTCGGCGCGTGGGAGCTGGGCGTGACGTCGAGGGCTTGCCTCAACGACTTCGTGATCCTCGTGCAGTCGGCGACGCCGGCCGCCGAGAGTTCAAGCGCCGGCGGCCCCAAACTGATGCTGAACACGCAATAGCGCCGCTCAGCTGGCGGTGCGCAGCGCGCCGCACTCCACTTCACGGGGGAGGCCAAAGGCGCGCACGGCGGCCGGCAGCCGCACGGCCATGCGCATGGCCTCGCGCATGGAAGCGAACGGCGTCGCCGCCTCCGGATCGTCGGTCCACAGCGCCTGCCCTTCAGGCGTCAGCACCAGATATTCGCTGGGATCGTCCGTTCGCCGCGGCCGCTTGGAGACAAGCGCGGCGCCAGGGAGTCCAAATCGAAGCAAGTCAGCCACAACAACCCTCCGCTAGATGTTCTTGACTAGCGCTGCTGCAAGGACCGTTCCACTCGGGTGAAACCCCTACGGAATTGGCCGTAGGGAGCTGCGCATGATTGGCGCGACATTTGTCGCAGATCAATGCGGCAGGCGCCTGCGCAGCCCAGTCTGGATCCATGATCCGTGAGCATGCCCTCTTCGCCGATCGCGCCGAGGCGGGCCGGCGGTTGGCCGAGCGGCTGCAGGCGCGAGGGTTCGAACGGCCAGTGATCTTCGCGCTCCCCCGCGGGGGGGTGCCGGTTGGGTTTGAGATCGCCAAGGCGCTTGGCGCGCCCCTCGACTTGGTGCTGGTGCGCAAGATCGGCGCGCCGGGCTGGCCAGAGCTGGCGCTGGCCGCCGTCGTCGACGGCGAGAACGCCCAGACGGTGGTCAACGAGTCGGTGATGCAGATGACCGGCGCGGGAGACGCCTTCCTCGACAAGGCCCGCGCCGCCGAATTGGCGGAGATCGAGCGTCGCCGCGCCCGCTATTTCGGAAGTCATCGGCGGGCCGACCCGCAGGGACGCGTCTGCATCGTGGTCGACGACGGCCTGGCCACCGGGGCCACCGCCAAGGCGGCGCTTGGGGCCCTGAGACGGCAGGGCGCGACGCGGGTCGTGCTCGCCATCCCCGTAGCCCCCACCGACACGCTCGCCGAAATGCGCGCCGAGGCCGACGAGGTCATCTGCCTCCACCCTGCCGAGCAGTTCCAGGGCGTCGGCGCCTTCTACCGCGACTTCCATCAGCTTACGGACGAAGAGACCATCGGGCTGCTGCGCCAAGCCTGGTCCGACGACGGCGATCCGCCGGCGCAAGCCCCCATCGCCAGCCGCGAAGCGCGCGTTGGCCCTCTGGGCCTGGGCGCCTCCGTGCAGGCGCCGCCGCTCGCCCGCGGCGTCGTGCTCTTCGCCCACGGCAGCGGCTCCAGCCGCTTCAGTCCGCGCAACGTCGCCGTCGCCGAGGCCCTGAACGGCGGCGGTCTGGCCACGGTGCTGTTGGACCTGCTGACCGAGGCGGAAGCCGCCGATCGTCGGAATGTCTTCGATATCCCTCTTCTGGCCCAGCGTCTGGTCCAGGCCGTGCGGTGGATCGAGGCGGAGCCGGGGCTCGCCGGACTGAAGGTGGGACTCTTCGGCGCCAGCACCGGCGCGGGCGCGGCGCTGGCCGCGGCCGCTGAACTAGGCCCGCGGGTCTCGGCGGTGGTCTCGCGCGGCGGCCGGCCAGATCTCGCCGGCGCGTCGGCCCTGCAACGCGTGAGCGCTCCCACCCTGCTCATCGTCGGCGGGGCGGATCATGGGGTGATCGAGCTCAACCGCCAGGCGCTGGCGGAGCTGCGCGGCGAAAAGGCTCTGGAGCTGGTTCCCGACGCCACCCACCTCTTCGAGGAGCCTGGGACGCTGGAGCGGGTGATGACGCTGGCTGGCGAGTGGTTCGGCAGACATCTGGCGCCGTCTCCGGCGAAGGCGCCGCCGAAATCCCCGGCCGCCGTCCTGCGCGACGCCGCCCAGCCATTGCCGCCGATCGACGATCCCGCATTCGCCGCCGCCTTCGACCGGTTCGCCGACGCCAAGGTCGTCCTGCTGGGCGAGGCCAGCCATGGCACGTCGGAATTCTACCGCGCCCGCGACGCGATCACCCGGCGGTTGATCGAGCGGCACGGGTTCTCCATCGTGGCGGCGGAGGCCGACTGGCCCGACGCGGCGGCGATCGATCGTCACGTGCGAATGAGGCCGCATCGTCCGATGCAGCCGCCCCCGTTCAGCCGCTTCCCCACCTGGATGTGGCGCAACACCGACGTCCACCACTTCGTCGACTGGCTGAGAGCCTACAACGCCCGACTTCCGGACCAATGGCGCGCCGGCTTCTATGGCCTGGACCTCTACAGCATGTCGGCCTCGATCGCCGCCGTGCTGGAGTACCTCGACCGGATCGATCCAGAGGCCGCCGCCGTGGCCCGTGAGCGCTACGCTTGCCTTACCCGCTGGAAGGGCGAGCCGGCCGCCTATGGCCGCGCGGCGCTGACCCAGGGCTACGCCCTTTGCGAGCAAGCGGTGGTCGCGGCGTTGCGCGAACTGCTCGCCAAGCGGCTCGACTACGCCGCCGGTGACGGCGAGCGCTTCCTGGACGCGGCGCAGAACGCCCGCCTGGTGGCCGACGCCGAGCGCTACTACCGCGCCATGTACCTGGCGGGCGAGGAATCCTGGAACCTGCGCGACCGGCACATGTTCGAGACGCTGGTGAACATCCTCGCCTCCAGGGGCCCGAAGGCCAAGGCCGTGGTCTGGGCGCACAATTCGCACATCGGCGATGCGCGTTTCACCGATATGGGCGAAGAGCGCGGGGAGTTGAACATCGGCCAGCTCTGCCGCGAGCGGTTCGGCGACGACGCAGCCCTGATCGGCTTTGGCACGGATCGAGGGACGGTGGCGGCGGCCTCCGACTGGGATGGCCCCATGGAGATCAAGGCCGTGCGTCCGGCGCGGCCCGACAGCTACGAGGCGCTGTTCCATGAAGCCGGCTTGGAGCGTTTCCTGATCGATCTGGACCGCGAGAGACAGGCGGACTTGCGCGCGGTGCTCAGCCGGCCGCGGCTGGAACGCTATATCGGGGTCATCTATCGACCGGAGACCGAGCGCTGGAGCCACTATTCCCACGCCCGGCTCTGCGATCAGTACGACGCTTTCGTCTGGTTCGACGAGACCCACGCGATCACACCGCTGCCGACCTCGGTCGCCGCTGGCGAAGACGAGACCTACCCGTTCGGGCTTTGACACGCATTGGGACGATCTCGCGGCGCGGCGCGCGCAAAGGTGTGCGGACTTTGACCTAGGTCAAAGACAGCGCGGACATTCGCCGGTTTCCCCGTACGCGGGGGGCCAATGAAGACTTACACGATGTACCTGCGAAAGCCGGGCGAGACCGTTGCGGGGGCGTTCGAGCCGGTGATGTGCGCCGACGACGTCGAGGCGATGGGCAAGGCGCGGGCGCTGCTGGCTGGTCGGCCCGAACTGGAGTCGGTGGACGTCTTCTTCGGGGACGACCTCTTGGTCTCGGTCAGCTAGCCGGGGCGGCGGGCGCGGGCCTATGCTCCTTCGGCGGCGCGGGGGCAGAGGGAGACGACCGTGGATCTTCAGCTCAAAGGCAAACGCGCCCTCGTCACCGGCGCCAGCCGCGGCATCGGCCGCGCCATCGCCCGGCGCCTGGCGCTGGAGGGCGCGGACGTCGCTCTGGCCGCGCGCGACGCCGCCACGCTCGAGGCCGCCGCGGCCGATCTGGCGGCGGAAACCGGCGCGAAGATCATCGCCGCTCCCGGCGACACCGGGCGCGACGCGGAGGTGGCGGCGATGGTCGGCGCGGCCGTCGCCGGCCTGGGCGGTCTCGACGTCCTGGTCAACGCCGCCGCCTTGCCGGGCGGCCAAGCGCGACCGCCCAGCCTCGCCGAGATCACCGACGAGGTCTTCTGGTCCGACGTCAACATCAAGGTGATGGGCTATCTGCGCTGCGCCCGCGAGGCGGCGCCGCACATGATCGCCGGCGGCTGGGGTCGGATCATCAACGTCAGCGGCCTGGCGGCGCGCTCCACCGGTTCGACCATCGGCTCGATCCGCAACGTCGCCGTCGCCGCCCTGACCAAGAACCTCGCCGACGAACTGGGCCCCAAGGGGATCAACGTCACCGTGATCCATCCGGGCCTGACGCGCACGGAGAAGACGGCGCCCCTGATCGCCGCCCGCGCCGCCTTTGCCGGGGTCAGCGCCGAGGAGATCGAAAAGCGGATGACCGCCGGCGTGCTGATCGGACGGATGGTCGATGCGGCCGAGGTCGCCGACGTCGCCGCCTTCCTGGCCTCGCCCAGGAGCGTCGCCATCAACGGCGACGCAATCGCCTGCGGCGGTGGAACGCGGGGCTCGATCCACTATTAGGCGGCGGCCACCTTCGCGGCGGCGATCAGCACGCCCTTGGTTCCCCAATGCGCGGAAATGCTTAAGATGGCCCGCGAAGTTTCGTAACCAAGTGAGAGCGCCCGCCATTGGCGCGTGATGGGGTTGCCTTCCAGCGCATTCATCGGCGATCCATGACCGACGAAGAAAGCCGGAAGGCGGGAGGGCCTGACAGAATGAACTTCAACCTCGCGCGGGTGCGCAACCGGCGGACGCAAACGGACTTCAGCCAGCAAGAACAACCGCGCAAGGCGGGGCCAGGTCAAGGAGACGTCGCGGAGATCCGTCAGCTGAGGCCGGTTCCACCGGTTCCCGTCGCCCAGAGGGGCATTTCCTGCATCGTCTGCGCCTACAACGAGGCCGACCGGATCCGCAACATCCTGGACGTCATCGTCGGCCATCCGGCGCTCGCCGAGATCATCGTCGTCAACGACGGCTCCACCGACACCACCGAGGCCCTGCTCGCCAGCTATCCCGACATCATCGCCCTTTCCCACTCGCCCAACCGCGGCAAGACCTATGCGCTGAGCCGCGGGATCGCCGCGGCCAAGTGCGAGCATCTGATGCTGCTGGACGCGGACCTGGCCGGCGTCACCGCCGCCGACATCGATGCGCTCGCCACGCCGGTGATGAAGGGCGAGGCCGACGTCAGCATCTCCCTGCGCTCCAACAGCCTGTGGATCTACCGACGGATCGGGCTGGACTTCGTCTCCGGCGAGCGGGTGGTTTCCAAGCGCCTGCTCGAGGGCGCGGTGGCGGCGATGGAGCGGCTGCCGCGCTGGGGCGGCGAAGCCTTCATCAACCAGATCATCATCGACCACGGCTGCCGCATCGCCGTCGTCAAATGGCCGCGGGTGTTCAATATCCGCAAGTTCCGCAAGGCCGGGCTGGTCCGCGGGACGCTGGCCGAAGCCAGCATGATCCTGGACGCGGTCACCGTGCTCAGCCCCTGGGGGGTGTTCCAGCAGAACGCGAAGCTGCTGGCGCTGGTCAACGGGCGGCGGCGCTGGCGCCGGCCGCAGGCGCTGGCCGAACGCGCCGCCTCCTGACGCCGTCAGTTCCCGCCCGCCAATGACCCGTATCGTCCTGGTCCGCCACGGGCACGTGGAAGGCATCGAGCCGGAGCGCTTCCGGGGCCGCGCCGATATTCCCTTGAGCGAGCTTGGCCACAAGCAGGCCGCCGCCGTCGCCGCCAGGATCGCCGCCTTCTGGCGACCGGTGCGGATCTTCACCAGCCCGCTGGGCCGCGCCCGCGACACCGGCTCTGCGATCGGCCAGGCGACCGGCGCGCCCTGCGAGATCCAGGAGGGTCTTGGCGACATCGACTACGGCCAATGGCAGTGGAAGACCCACGAAGAGGTCCGCGCCGCCGAGCCGGCGCTCTATGATCTCTGGTACGCCGAGCCGCATCTGGTGCGCTTTCCAGGCGGCGAGGCGCTGCAGGACGTGGTCGCCCGCACCGCCGACGTTGTGCGGGCCATGCGTGAGCGGTTCCCCGGCCAGACGGTGGTGCTGGTGGGCCACGACAGCGTCAACCGCGCGCTCCTCCTGCAGCTGCTCGACCAGCCGCTCTCAGCCTACTGGCGGCTGGCGCAATCGCCTTGCGGGATCAGCGAGATCGAGTTCGACGTCGGCCCGGCGCGGGTGCTGCGGGTGAACGAAACCGCCCACCTGGAAGTCTAGCACCGGCTTTACAGGCAGGGCGCGCGCCTGACTGACGCCGCCTAAGCCCCCACAGTCCCGCCGCGCAGGTGGGGCTGACAGGTCCCGCCTCGCCCTTCTGGAGACGAGACCGATGACCGCCCCGACCGAAAAGCTTCCCATCCCGCCGACGCTGGAGACTGCGCGCCTGATCCTGCGGCCCATGCGCCTGGAGGACGCGCCTTCGGTGCAGCGCCGCTTCCCCCAATGGGACGTGGTGCGGCACCTCAACGACCTGGTGCCCTGGCCCTATCCGGACGACGGCGCGGAGACCCACATTCGCCAGTGCCTGGAGCGGCGCGACCGGTACTACTGGTCGATCTTCCGCAAAGGCGGGCCGGACGAGGCCATCGGCCTCATTTCGCTGCGCCCCGACGACGGCGTCAGCCGCGAACAGCGCGGATTCTGGCTGGATCCTCAATTCCACGGCGCCGGCCTGATGACCGAGGCGGCCGAGCGGGTGACGGAATATGCGTTCCTGGAGCTCGGCTGGACCGAACTCTATCTCGACAACGCCGAGGCCAACCCAGCCTCGCATCGGATCAAGGAAAAGCAGGGCGCGCGGATCATCGACCGCGTGCCGGCGCGCTTCGTCTCAGGCGAAGGCGTGAAAGTCGTCTGGCTGCTGACCCGCGAGGACTGGCTGAAACCCCGGCGGGAGGCGTCCGATGGCCGGTGAGGCCCCCATCACACCGCTGTTGCCGCCGACGCCGGTGCTCGAGACCCCACGCCTCGTCCTGCGGCCGATCCGGGCGGAGGATGCGCAGGCGATCCAGCGCCGTTTTCCTCAATGGGAGGTGGTTCGTTTCCTCACCGACAAGATTCCGTGGCCCTATCCGCCGGACGGCGCGGCGATCAACATGGTCGAAACCCTCGGCCAGATGGAGCGTCGCGAGCAGTGCCACTGGGCCATCACGCTGAACAGCGGCGATGACGAGTTGATCGGGCGCATCGACCTTTGGGCCGACGACGGCGTTAGCCGAGAGCAGCGCGGCTTCTGGCTCGATCCGGAGTTTTGGGGTCGCGGCCTGATGACCGAGGCGGCCGACCGGGTGACGGAGTTCGCCTTCCTGGAGATCGGCTGGCCGCATCTGTGGCTCTGCAACGCCGAGGCCAACATCGCCTCGCATCGAGTCAAGGAACGGCAAGGCGCACGACTGATCGATCGGACGCCGAGCCGCTACGTCTCGGGCGAGGGCGTCAGGGTCACGTGGCTTTTGACGCGCGAGGACTGGCTCGCGCGCCGCGGGGGTTAGCGGTCGCCGTCGGTGATGTCGGCGATGCGGCCGTCGATCAGCTCGCCGCCGGCCGTCGAGACGATCTCGCCGGCGTCCTTGACGCCTTTCTTGGCCACGTGGTGTTCCGCCGGCTTTTCAGCGGCGGCTTCCGGCTTCGCGGCGTCCTTGTCGGAGGCCGTGTTGGGGTCAGACATGCCGTTGCTCCAAATGCTTGTAGGCTCAAGATCGCATGACACGCGGCCGGAGTCAGCCCCCAAGCCGACAATCCGGCAGGGCTGACGCCCCGGCGCCTGTTTCTCTCGCACGGCGCCGCCTCAAATCCAAAAACATGGTGGACTTGACATATAAGATTAAGAAAATTAAGTTTCTCATCAAGAAAATTGATTGATGACGGCGATGCCCGACACCGAACCCACCGACTGGCAGGAACTGACCCGGCTCACCGGCGGGCAGGCGTTCGTGATCGAGCGCGTTCGGCTGGCGGGCAAGGAGATCGCCATCGAGGGCTCGTTCGCCCTGCCGCAACTGGCCCGGCTTTCGGCCGAGGACCAGGTGTTCGTCGCCGCCTTCCTGAAGAGCCACGGCTCGATCAAGGAGATGGAGCAGGTGTTCGGGGTCAGCTACCCGACGGTGAAGGCGCGGCTGAACAGGATCGCCGCCAGCCTGGATTTCGTCGACACCAGCCCGGCGCCGGCCAGGTCCGAGGTGCTGGAGCGCCTGGCCAGTGGCGAGATCACCGCCCAGCAGGCCATCGAGGCCTTGGAGGAAGGATCATGATGAGTCCAACCGCCCACTTTCGCCAGGAACTCAAGGCCGCGGTCATGGAGGCGCGAGGCGCGTCCGAGGTCCCATCCAGCCGGCCGGCCCTGCGCCTCGCTTCATCCCGCGCCGTCGCTCTGCGGCCAACGCCGCCGCGCCCGATCGCGCCGCCAAAGCGCACGGTCGTGCGCCTCTGGCTGCCGCTGACGCCGCTGTGGATCATCCTGGCGCCCTTCGCCCTGATCGCCGCGCCGCTGCTGGCGCTGGTCCCGGAGGCCCGGGGCGTCTCGCCCTGGCGCGCCGCCTGGAGCGTCGGCGGCGTGCTGCTCAGCCTTTCAGGAACCGTGGTCGACGTCGACAGCCCCACCGCCCTGATCCGCATCCGCATCCTCTAGGGAGAGAAGTCCCATGAACGAAGACCGCAAACGCATCCTCACCATGCTGGCCGAGGGCAAGATCACCACCGACGAGGCCGAACGGCTGATCTCGGCCATGGAGCGAACGCCCGTGGTCGGCGAGCCGCCGCGCCCCGGTTCCAACAATGCGCCGAAGTTCCTGCGCGTGGAGGTCAACGCCCGCGACGAAGGCAAGGTCAACGTCCGCGTGCCGATGCAGCTCCTGCGCGCCGGCGTCCGCCTGAGCGCGCTGATCCCGCCCAGGGCCCGCGACGAGGTCAACGCGGCCATGGCCCGCGAGGGCATCCCCTTCGATATCAATCAGCTCAAGCCCGAGAACCTCGAGGAGCTGATCGATCATCTCAGCGACTTCACCGTCGACGTGGACAGCGAAGACGCCAAGGTGCGCGTCTACTGCGAGTAGGGCTTAAAGGTTGAACAGCGCCGGATCGCCGCCCTCGGCGGCGGTGTTGACGCTGACCACCCGCTCGACGGCGAAGCGGGTGAGGGCGTAGGGCCCGCCGGCTTTCGGGCCGGTGCCCGACAGGCCCTCGCCGCCGAACGGCTGGACGCCAACCACCGCGCCGATGATCGAGCGGTTGACGTAGGCGTTGCCGGCCGGGACCAGGCGGCGGATTTCCTCGGCGAAGCCCTCCAGGCGGCTGTGGACGCCGAGCGTCAGGCCATAGCGGGTCGCGGCGAGCGCGCCGGCGACCGCCTCCAGATCCCCTCGCCGATAGCGGACCACGTGCAGGATCGGGCCGAACACCTCCTCGGTGAGGAAGCCGGCGCGCGGGATCTCGGCCAGGATCGGGCCGAAGAACAGGCCGGCGGCGGGCGCGCTCAGGCGCCGGACGATCTTCGCGTCGCGCGACAGCCGCTCGGCGTGACGCTCCAGCGCCGCCTTGGCCGCCCCGTCGATCACCGGGCCGACGTCGGTCGCCGGATCAGCCGGATCGCCGATGACCAGCGCATCCATCGCCCCGGCGACGCCCTCGATCAGCTCGTCCGCCGTCTCCTCCGGCAGGAACAGCATTCTGAGCGCCGAGCAGCGCTGGCCGGCCGAGCCGAAGGCCGAGGCGACCACGTCGTCGATCACCTGTTCGCGCAGGGCGGTGGTGTCGACGAACATGCCGTTGAGGCCGCCGGTCTCGGCGATGAAAGGGATGATCGGACCAGGGCGCGCGGCCAACGTCCGATTGATCACCGCCGCCGTGTCGGTTCCACCGGTGAAGGCGACGCCGTCGCACGCCGGGTGCGCGATGAGCGCCGCGCCGGTGTGTTCGCCGTCGCCGGGGATCAGCGCCAGCAGGGCCGGATCCAGGCCCGCGCCGTGGAAGAGCCGCACCGCCTCGGCGGCGATCCTGGGCGTCTGCTCGGCGGGCTTGGCCAGCACCGCGTTGCCGGCCGCCAGCGCCGCGGCGAGCTGGCCGGTAAAGATCGAGAGCGGGAAGTTCCAGGGGCTGACGGCGACGAAGACGCCGCGCCCCCGCAGCGCCAGGGTGTTGCGCTCGCCGGCGGGGCCGGGCAGGGCGCGCAGCCCGGCGAAGTCCCGCTCGGCGATGGCGGCGTAGTAGCGGCAGAAGTCGGCGGCCTCGCGCACCTCGCCGACGCCGTCGGCCAGAGTCTTGCCGGCCTCGCGGGTCAGCCGGGCGACCAGCGGGGTGAGGGCGTTCTCCAACGCGTCGGCCATGGCCCGCAGGGTCTTGCCGCGCTCGGCGCCGCCGACCTCGTCCCAGCGCCGTTGAGCCGCATGGGCGGCGGCGAACGCCCGGTCGATGTCGGCGGGCGTGGCGTCCGCGATAGCCGCCGTCGGCGCGGCGTTCAGCGCCGCGACCGCCCGCGCCAGCCGCTCGCGCTCGGCGCGGATGCTGAGATCGACGCCAGCGGCGCTGCGTCGCTCGGGGAGCAGGATGTCGCGCGGGGCGGGGATCTTCGGATGCGGCCCCGGCATCGCTTTCACCGCCCCGACGGGATCGACGACGACGTCCTCGGCCGGCACATCCTCGTCCAGCAGCGCGTGGACGAAGGAGGTGTTGGCGCCGTTCTCCAGCAGCCGGCGCACCAGATAGGGCAGCAGGTCCTCATGGCCGCCCACCGGCGCATAGACCCGAAGCGGAAAATGGCCCTGATGCTCGGCCGCAGCGGCGTAGAGCGCCTCGCCCATGCCGTGCAGGCGCTGGCGTTCGAACGTCACGCCTTTGCGCGCCGCCAGATGGCCCACGGCCGTCAGGGTATGGGCGTTGTGGGTGGCGAACTGCGCATAAAGCGCCGGCGCGGCGCCGATCAATCGCTCGGCGCAGACCAGGAAAGCGAGGTCGGTGGCCGCCTTGGTGGTGAAGACAGGGTAGTCCGGCCGTCCGGCCACCTGGGCGCGCTTGATCTCGGCGTCCCAGTAGGCGCCCTTGACCAGCCGCACCATCAGCCGCCGGCCGCTCGATCTGGCCAGTTCGGCCACGGCGTCGATCACCTGCGGCCCGCGCTTCTGGTAGGCCTGGACGGCGAGGCCCAGGCCCCGCCATGCGCCCAGCTCCGGCTCCCGCGCCAGCCGGTCCAGCAGTTTCAGCGAGAGCGTCAGGCGGTCGGCCTCTTCGGCGTCGAGGGTGAGGTGGATGTCGGCTTCGGCGGCAAGAACGGCGATGCGCTTCAGCCTGGGATAGAGCTCGGCGCCGACGCGGGCCTCCTGGGTCGCCTCATAGCGCGGGTGCAGCGCCGAGAGCTTCACCGAAACGCCATGGCCGGCCTCCGGACCGTCGCCGCCCGACGCTTCGCCCACCGCGGTGACGGCGGCGACGTAGGCCACCTCATAGCGCTCGGCGTCGGTGTGGGTGCGCGCGCCCTCGCCCAGCATGTCGAACGAGCACATCAGCCCGCCCCGCGCCGCCCGCGCCAGGGCCGCGTGGATGGTGCGCCCGAGCACGAACTGCTCGCCCATCACTCCGATCGCCGTGGCCACCGCCCGCCGGATCACCGGCTCGCCGATCCGCCCCGCCACCCGCCTCAGGAACCCCGCCAGGTCGCGGCGCGCATCCTCGTCTACCTCGACCAGGCGGCCGGTGAGCATCAGGCCCCAGGTGGAGGCGTTGACGAAGAGGCTCTCGGAGTGGCCGACGTGGCTGGCCCAATCGGCCGAGCCGATCTTCTCGGCGATCAGCCGGTCGCGGGTAGCCTCGTCGGGCGTACGCAGCAGCGCCTCGGCCAGGCACATCAACGCCAGGCCCTCGCGGGTGGAGAGGCCGAACTCCTGCAGGAAGCTTTCGACCACGCCTTGCCGGCGCGCGTGGCGGCGGGCGCCGCGGACCAGCTCGACCGCCTCGGCGCGCACCGCCTGAGCCTCGCCGCCGAGCGGCTCGGCGTCCAGCAGTCGCCGCACGGCGAGTATCTCGTCCTCGTACTTGGCGTCGTCCAGGGAGTCCCAAGCGGCTTGGCGCGCGTCCATGCACAGCGCCTAGGCCGCGCCCGTACGACACGCAAGGCGGAGTCTTGCCGGCGCGACCCCTCACCTCACCTCTCCCCACTTACGTGGGGCGAGGGCTACTGAAAGGGCGGAGAGGCGGAGCGATCGTAAAACAGCCGCTCACCCATCAGTATCCCTCTCCCCGCCCGCAGGGTGGGGAGAGGTGCGGTGAGGGGTGGCGGGACCAGTTCCGCTGGCGCCCGTGAGCCTGCCGTTCAGTACCCGTTGATCCGCGCGTAGCGGTCGCGGTGGTAGGACTGGCCGCCGAAGGTGGCTTCCGCCGCCCGCGCGCGTTTCAGGTAGAAGCCGGCGTCGTGGGCGTCGGTCATGCCGATGCCGCCATGCATCTGGACCATCTCGTTGGAAACCAGATGCAAGGTGTCGCCGACCTTGGCCTTGGCGAGCGAGACCAGCTCGGGGACGTCGGGCGTATCGTTGTCGATCGCGCTCAGCGCCGCCTCGACGCAGGACCGGGCGAGTTCCAGGTCGGTGAACATCTTCGCCGCCCGGTGCTGCAGGGCCTGGAACGAGCCGATCACCTGGCCGAACTGGACCCGGGTCTTCAGGTAATCGAGGGTGGTCTCGAACGCCTGGGTGGCCGACCCGAGCATCTCGGCGGCCAGGCCCGCGCGGGCGCGGTCGAGCACCTTTTCCAGCAGCTCCCAGCCCTTGTCGGCGGTCCCCAAGACGCCGTCCGCGCCCACCTCGACCTTGTCGAGGGCGACGACCGCGGCGCCGCGGCTGTCGGCCAGCTTCAGCGCCTTGCGGGTGAGGCCCTTGGCGGTGGCTGGGACGAGGAAGAGGGTGATGCCGTCCTTGTCGCCGGCTTTGCCGGAGGTGCGGGCGGAGACCACGAAGAGGCCGGCGGCCATGCCTTCGAGGACGAAGGTCTTGGTTCCCGAAAGGGTGTAGCCCGCGCCGCTCTTCTTGGCTTCCAGGGCGACGTTCTCGGGCCGATGGTGCGGGCCCTCGTCGATGGCCAGGGTGCCGACGGTCTCGCCAGCGGCGATCTTGGTCAGCCACGCTTCCTTCTGCGCGTCCGTGCCGCCGAGGATCAGCGCGCTGGCGGCGGCGAGCGCCGTGGAAAGCAGCGGCGAGGCGGTCAGCGTGCGGCCGGTCTCTTCCAGCACCAGGCCAAGGCTGAGGTAGCCGAAGTCGGAGCCGCCGTATTCCTCGGGGATGATCACCCCGGTCCAGCCCATCTCCGCCATCTCCTTGAAGGCGGCCTCGTCGTAGTTCAGCGGCGCGCCGCTATCGCGCATCTTGCGGAAGGCCGAGACGGGAGATTTCTCCTGTGTCCAGGTCCGCGCCGCATCGCGCAGCATGCTTTGTTCTTCGGTCAGTACGGCCATGTTTCTCTTCCCTAGTTCGACGTGGCGTTGAGCGGGTCTGGCAGGCCCAGGATCCGCTTGGAAATGATGTTGTTCTGGATCTCGAAGGAGCCGCCGAAGATGGTGGTGGCCTTGCCGCCCAGCCAGCCGCGGACGGCCGCCAGCTCGTCGGCGGTGAAGTCATCGCCCTCCCAGCCGAGCCCCTTCGTCCCCATCAGCTCGATGATCAGTTCGGCGCGGTCCTGGAAGGTCTTGGTGCCGGCGTTCTTCATGATCGAGGTGGCCGCGCCCGGTCCCTGGTTGGAGCGGGACTCGGCCATGGCCCGGAAGATGGTGAGCTGGAAGGCCCTGGCGTCCATCTCGTTGACCGCCACGCGCGAGCGCAGGTCGGAATCGGCGATCCGGCCATCGCCGTCCAGGCCGACGTAGTCCTTGGCGAGCGTCGCGGGCGATCCGGCGACGCCGAACATCCCGCCACCACCGCCGCCGCCGCCCCCGCCGCCGATGCCGCTGCGTTCATGCTGCAAGAGGCGCTTGGCGATGGTCCAGCCGCCGTTCAGCGGGCCGACCAGGTTCTCCTTGGGGACCTTCACGTCGGTGAAGAAGGTCTCGCAGAAGGGCGAGGCGCCGGCGATGAGCTTGATCGGCCGCACCTCGACGCCGGGCGCCTTCATGTCGATCAAGAGGAAGCTGATCCCCTCGTGCTTCCTCAAGGTATCGGTGCGCACCAGGCAGAAGCACATGTCCGCCCACTGCGCGCCCGAGGTCCAGATCTTCGAGCCGTTGACCAGGAAGTGGTCGCCCTTGTCCTCGGCCTTGGTCTGCAGCGAGGCGAGGTCGGAGCCGGCGCCAGGCTCGGAGAAGCCCTGGCACCAGCGCACTTCCTGGCGGGCGATGGCGCGGATGTGCTCCCGCTTCTGCGCTTCGTTGCCATATTCCAGCAGGGTCGGGCCGAACATCATCGTGCCCATGCCGCCCACCGGGTTCCAGGCGCCGATGCGGTTCATCTCCTGCTGCAGGATGCGCGACTGGGCAGGCTCAAGTCCGCCGCCGCCGTAGGCTGTCGGCCAGGTGGGAACGCCCCAGCCCTTCTCGCCCATGGCCTTGGTCCAGGCCTTGACGTCGCCGGAGTCCGGCGTCGCGTCCTCGATATAGGTCAGGCCCGCCTTGCCCTTGAGCGAGGCCGGGAAGTTCGCCTCCAGCCAGGACCGCGCTTCGGCGCGGAAGGCTTCCGCATCGGCGCCGCCAAAGTCAGCCATGATAACCCTCCTGAGACATCGCTACCCGTTGGTGATCATCGTTTAGTTGGAACGGGTCGGATCGGGAAGCCCGAGGATCCGCTTGGCGATGATGTTGTTCTGAACCTCGTAGGAACCGCCGGCGATGGTCCCGGCCTTGCCGCGCAGCCACACGCTGACCGTCTCCAGCTCATCGGACGTGAAATCCTCGCCCGCCCAGCCGACGCCCTGGTGGCCCATCAGCTCGACCGCCAGCTCGGCGGAGTCGCACCGCAGCTTGGACCCGACGTTCTTCAGGATCGAGGAGATGGCGCTGGGGCCGCGGTTGTTGCGGTCCTCCAGAGCGGCGCGGCGGCCGGTGAGCACGAAGGCGCGGGACTCCATCAGGTGATCGGTCAGCCGGCGGCGCAGATCGGTGTCGGAGAGCGCGCCGGTCTCGTCGAGACCGACATAGCGCCGCGCCAGTTCGTCCAGGCCAGGTCCCGGCAACCCGCCGGGTCTGGGCGCGCCGGCGCCCGCGCCGGAGATGCCCTGCCGCTCGTGTTGCAACAGGCGCTTGGCGATCGACCAGCCGCCGTTCAGCGGCCCGATCAGGTTCTCCTTGGGCACCTTCACGTCGGTGAAGAAGGTCTCGCAGAAAGGCGAGGTGTCGTTGATCAGCCGGATCGGCCGCGCCTCGACGCCGGGGCTCCGCATGTCGATCATCAGGAAGCTGATGCCTTCGTGCTTCTTGGCCTTGGGATCGGTGCGGACCAGGCAGAAGCACCAGTCGGCGTACTGCGCGCCGCTGGTCCAGATCTTCTGGCCGTTGACCAGGAAGTGATCGCCCTTGTCCTCGGCCCTCGTGGAGAGCGACGCGAGGTCGGAGCCGGAGCCAGGCTCGGAGAAGCCCTGGCACCAGCGCAGCTCGCCGTGGACGATCGGCGGGATGTGCCGCTG
>JBIOEF010000045.1:0-24268 GCA_044445785.1 Caulobacterales bacterium | reverse complement strand
GCGGTGGACGGGCTTGGCCGGGGCGGCGGCCGGCGCGGCGGATGCGTCCGCCGGCGTGGCCGCGGACCCTGCAGCCGGCGCGGCCTGGGCGACCTTGGTCGGCTTGGCGGGCGCCGGCGCCGCGGCGGCGGAGGCGGCGGGCGGAGCGGCGGCGGCCGGCGGATTGATCGCCTGACGGGCGGCGTTGGCCTGGGCGACGTAGCGGGCGGCCAGCGACTCGGTGAGGCGCTTGGCCTCCTGTGGGTCCATCTTGGCCAGCATCGCCGAGAGCGCCTTTTCCTTCATCTTGGCGGCGATCGGCAGGCGCACGTCGTCGGTGAGCAGGGTGAAGCGCGCGGCCGAGTCGGCCGGCTTCATCGCCTCGAACACCTTGACCATCCGGTCGACCTCGGCCTCCTGCTTGGCGTCGACCTGGCCCAAAAGACCCTGCATGTCGGCCTTCAGCGCGTTCATGGTGGCGATCTTGGCGTCGACCTTGGCCTCCGCGGCCGCCATCAGGTTGATCTCGGTGTCGAGCCCCTGCTCGCGCTGGTCGAGGTCGCCGCGCCGGGCGCCCAGGCTCTGCAGCACCTGCAGCTCGGCGGGCGAAAGCCCCGCCTCCTTGGCCAGCTCCGTGGCGCTGGGGGCGCAGATCGGCGCGGGCTTGGCCGCCACGGCCTGCCCGCTGGGACCCGCCGCGGGCTTGCCGTCGATGCTGGCGTTGTCCGGCAGGGCCTTGGCGCCTTTGGGGGCGGCCTTGCCGGCGGCCTGCTCGGCGAAGGCGCGGGCGGCGCCGACGATGCCGGGGCCGTTCTCCACCGCGTCGATGGCCAGGACCCCGACGGCGGCCACGGCCAGCAGCGGCATGAGGCGCGGCAGGCGCATCAGCGGGCGCCTCCGAGCGCCGAGCGGCGGGGCGGCGGGGCGTCGAAGAGCTCGTCATCGACCCGGGCGCGCGAGCGGTGCGAGGCGACCGCGCTGGCTTGCGGCTCCGGCTGCGGCGCGCGGCTGAGCGCCTGCAGGGCCCCGGCGCGCAGGCGGGTGACGGTGGAGGCGCGCTCAGCCGGCTCCTCGAGGATGAGGTCCGTGCGCACCGGCGCCACGGCCATCGACCTGGGCGCGGCGCCATAGCGCTCGGCGAAGCGGGCGAAGGCGCTGTCGCGGCTGACCTGCGGGCGCGGCGCGGCGGCGAGACGGACTTCGGCCTCGGCAGCCTCGCCGGTGAGGCGCTCGAGGCTGGCGGCGAGCGTCTTGGCCCGCTCGATGCGGCCGGCCAGGGTCTCGGCGGCCTCGTCGGTGGCGGCGCGCAGGTCGGCCAGGCCCTGTTCGGCCCTGGCCGCGGCGCGGTCGAGGTCCTCCACCGCGCGGGTGAAGCTCTGGTGCGAAGCGCGCAGAGCTTTCAACCGCCCTTCCAGGCGCCAGCCCAGGATCAGCGCGCCTACCAGGAGGCCGCCAAGAATGGCGTTCAAGATCAGTCCGATATCGCTCATTGGATCCTCTGCACGGCCTGCTTGGCCGACGGCGTCAGCGGTTCTTCGACCCTGACGGCGATCTGGTGGTTGCGCCGGCCCATTCGGGCGCGGGTAAGTGGAATGGCGCCGGCCCTGAGCTCGACCAGGGTCTCGGCGGTGGCGTTGAGCAGGATCGTGTCGCCGATCTTCAGGTCGAGCACGCGCGAGAGCGGCACCTGCTGCTCGTCAAGCACGGCGCGGACCTCGGTCTGGGTGGTCCAGAGCTCGGTGGCCAGGTGGCTTTCCCAGATGTTGTCGCGGCCGAACTTCTCGCCCATGAACTGCTGCAACAGCATTTTTCGGATCGGCTCGAGGGTGGCGTAGGGGAGCAGCAGCTCGATCCGCCCGCCGCGGTCCTCCATGTCGATCCTCAGCTTCACCAGGATCGCCGCGTTGGCCGGCCTGGCGATGGCGGCGAAGCGCGGATTGGTCTCCAGGCGGTCGAGGGTGAAGGTCACGGGCGTCAGCGGCTCGAACGCCACGTGGCAGTCGTGCAGCACCACCTCGACCATTCGCTCGACCAGCACCCGCTCGATGGTCGTATACGGACGACCTTCGATGCGCATGGCCGCAGTGCCGCGCCGGCCGCCCAGGAGGACGTCGACGATCGAGTAGATCAGGTTCGAATCGACCGTCAGCAGGCCGAGGTTATCCAGCTCCTCGGCGCGGAATACGGAGAGAATCGCCGGCAGCGGGATTGAGTTCAGGTAGTCCCCGAAACGGATCGAGGAGATGTTGTCGAGGCTGACCTCGACGTTGTCGCTGGTGAAGTTGCGCAAGCTGGTGGTCATCAACCGCACCAGGCGGTCGAAGACGATCTCCAGCATCGGCAGGCGCTCGTAGGAAACCAGCGCCGAATTGATGATCGCGCGGATGCCGGTGCGCTCGGCCGACTCGTCGTCGGAGAGATCGAAGCCCAACAGGCTGTCGATCTCGTCCTGATTGAGAATCCGCTCGGTGCCGGCGAGATTTTCGGCGTCGGCGGAGGCCGGGTCCCAGCCAGCGTCGCCCTCGGCCGGCGCCGCGGCCTCGGCCGACGCGGCCTCGCCCTCCGGCGGGTTCTCGGACGCCCATTGGGCGAGCGCGGTCTGGTCTTCGGGTTCATCGGCCATGGGGCGTCGTGACGAACTAGCGGGGCTAGTTGATCAGCATCTCCTCGATGAGCACGGCGTTGACCTTGGCCGGGGCGATGACCAGGTTTACCCTTCGTTGCAGCTCCATGCGCAGCTGGTAGGTGCCCTGGCTGCCGGAGAGATCCTCGGGCCTAAGTTCGCGCAGGAAGGTCTGGAACATGTCCTGCAGGCGCGGGGTCTCGGGATCCAGCGCATCGGCGGTGGCGTGGTCGGGGAGTTCGAACGTCAGCTTCAGCTTCAGGAACGTCGGCTTGCCATCCGGGGTCTGCATGTTCACGACGATGTCGGGCAGGGTGTAGAAGACCACGCCGTCGGGACCGTCCTTGACCTCGGGCGCATTGGGATCGGCCTTGCCGTCCTTCTTCTCGGCCTTCTTTGGCTTGGCCGGCGCCTTGTGGGCGTGGGCCGGATCGGGCTTGGGCGCGAGTAGGAAGAAGGCCGCGCCGCCGCCGCCGCCCAGCACCACCAGGGCCCCGGCCGCGGCGATCATGATCAGCCGCAGCGGCAGCTTTTTCTTACCGCCGTCGTCCTCGCCTTCGCCCTCGCCGTCCGCCTCGCCGCCTTCGGCGTCAGCGTCCTTGGAGGCCTTGGCGTCCTTGGGATCTTCGACTTCGGCCTCGGCCTCGTCGGCCTTGTCCTTGTCTTTGTCCTTACCCTTGGACTTGTCCTTCGCCACGCGCGCGATTCCTTAGAATGCCCGAACTTCGACTCAATCGCGCCGCGTTGGTTAAGGATCGGTTGTTAACACCCCTTAACGGCTGCAAACCTTGCCCGGAAAATTCCGCCCAGCGGCCGGCGTTAACCTTCTTTTTCATTGAAAAAGCTGAAGTTTCGGACTGGCCCGAAGCTTGCAGAACCTACCGCGACCTTTTGGCCGCGCTTTGAGCAGATGTGTTAACGCCATGGACAACGCCATTTACGTGGGACTTTCGAAGCAGCTGGTCCTGCAGCGGGAACTGGACATCGCCGCCAACAACCTGGCCAACGTCGACACCGCCGGGTTCAAGTTCGAGGAGCTGATGACCACCGCCGATCCGGCGGCGCCGGCCTCCACCACCGGCATCCCGACGCCGGTGACGTTCGTCGCCGACGCTGGCGTGGCGCGCGACTTCACGCAGGGCCCCTTGAGCCAGACCGGCTCGCCGCTGGACCTGGCGATCGCCGGCCAGGGCTTTTTCCAGATCTCCACCGCCAACGGGCCCCGCTACACCCGTGACGGCCGCTTCAAGCTCGATCCCACCGGCAAGCTGGTCACCCAGGACGGCGATGCGGTGCAGGGCGACGGCGGCGACATCGTCATCGACCCAAAGAAGGGCCAGGTGAGCATCTCCCCGACGGGGGTCATCAGCCAGTCCGGAGAGCGGGTCGGCAAGCTGCCGGTGGTGACCTTCGATGACCTCTCTGCGCTCAGCAAGGAGGGGAACAACCAGTTCAGCAACGCCTCCAACCTGACGGCGCAGCCCTCGACCAGCGCCATGGTCGAACAGGGCATGCTGGAGGGCTCGAACGTGCAGCCCATCGTCCAGATCACCCGCCTGATCGAGATCAGCCGCGCCTACGACGCGGTGACCAACATGATCAGCGCCGCCTCGGACCTCTCCAAGACTGCGATCCAGCAGCTTGGCTCGACCACCGCCTAAGGAAGAGACGACCCATGCAGGCCCTGAGAACCGCCGCCACCGGGATGGCCGCTCAACAGCTGAACGTTGAGGTCATCTCCAACAACATCGCCAACATGAACACCATCGGCTTCAAGAAGCAGCGGGCCGAGTTCGAGGACCTGCTCTACCAGAACATCGAGCAGGTCGGCGCGCAGTCGTCCGACCAGGGCAACATCGTCCCGACGGGCGTGCAGATCGGCGCCGGCGTGAAGTCCGGTTCGGTCTATCGCATCTCCACCCAGGGCACGCTCACTCAGACCGGCAACCAGTTCGACCTGGCGATCAACGGCGAGGGCTATTTCTCGGTGCTGCTGCCCACCGGCGAGACGGCCTACACCCGCGCCGGCAACTTCTCGGTCAACGACCAGGGCCAGATCGTCACCGCCGACGGCTACCTGGTGCAGCCGACCATCGCCATTCCCCAGAACGCCACCGGCGTCACCATCTCCCAGAGCGGCCAGGTGCAGGTGACCCAGCCTGGTTCCTCAGCCCCGACCGTGGTCGGCACGCTGCAGCTCTCGACCTTCGTCAACGTCGGCGGCCTGGAAGCCACCGGCAACAACCTCTTCATGCAGAGCGCAGCTTCCGGCCCGCCCACCACCGGCAATCCTGGTGTCGCGGGCTTTGGCCAGCTGATGCAGGGCTACACCGAGGCCTCCAACGTCGACCCGGTGAGCGAGATCACCTCGCTGATCGTCGCCCAGCGCGCCTATGAGATGAACTCCAAGGTGGTGACCACCGCCGACCAGATGCTGCAGACCGCCAACAGCGTGAAGGCGTAGCCATGATCGCCCGGCTACTCTCCCGCCTTAGCCAGTTGAAACTCCCCGCTCTCGCGCTGGCGGCGACGGCCATCGCCGCCCCTGCGCTCGCCGGCCAGCCGGTGGTGCTCAACATCAACCTGATGGACGCCACCGGCCAGGTGACCCTGGGCGAGCTCTTCTCCGACGCCGGTCCGGCGGCGGGCGTGGTCGTCGCCCCGCGTGTCGGGCCCAGCGTGGTGCTGGACGCCCAGGCGGTGCAGGCGTTCGCCCGCCGCTACGGCCTGGACTGGGACAACGTCCAGGGGATCCGGCGGATCATCGTGCGCGCCGCGCCAGGCTCGTTCGTCGGGCCGAACCAGAACCTGCAGATCCTCGCCTGGGCCCACAACCTCGCCGCCGGCGATGTCGTCCAGCCCCAGGATCTGATCTGGGCCAAGGCGGCGGCCGCGCCGTTCGACGCGCCCAGGTCCGCCGACTCGGTGATCGGCATGGCCGCGCGGCGACCGCTGCGCGAGGGCGACGCCGTGGCCGCGCACGACGTCGCCCCGCCGATCGTGATCAAGGCCGGCGACACCGTGGAGGTCACCTACGCCGACGGCGGGATCACGCTCACCCTACAGGCCAAGGCCATGGCCAACGCCGCCGTCGGCGACAATTTCAATGTTCAGAACACCGCCTCGAAGAAACTGATCGAGGCGGTGGCGACGGGACCGGGCGAAGCCGTCGTCGGGCCCGAAGCCGCCCGTCTGAGAACCGAGCACAGTCCCTCCCAGATCGCCCTCCGCTAGGAGTAACGCGCCATGCGCCCCCTTGCTTTCGCTGCTATCGCCATCCTCGCCCTGCCGGCGCTCAGCGCCTGCGGCACCGTCCGGGACTCCGTCCGCGACGCCATCGCCGGGCCGAAGATGGGACCGATGGCCTATCCGGCGGCGCTGGTCGGCCAGAACCAGCCGATCCTGGCGTCCGCGCGAGAGCCGCTGCCCCAGCCGGCGTCAGCCAATTCGCTGTGGCGGACGGGCGCCCGGGCTTTCTTCATCGATCAGCGCGCCGGCCGCGTGGGCGACATCCTGACGGTGCTGATCACCATCAGCGACTCGGCCAAGACGTCCAACTCGACCACGACCTCGAAGACATCGGCCAACCAGGCCGGCGTACCGCATTTCTTCGGTCTGGAATCGACCCTCGGCAAGATTCTGCCCAAGGCCTACGACCCCACCAACATGATCAGCACCGCCGGCTCCAGCACCACCGACGGAGTCGGGGCCATCGCCCGCTCGGAACAGATCAACCTGACCATCGCCGCGGTGGTGACCCAGGTGCTGCCCAACGGCAACATGGTGATCCAGGGCAATCAGCAGGTGACCACCAACGGCGAAATGCGGCAGCTGACGGTCGCTGGCATCGTGCGGCCCGAGGACATCACCTCGTCCAACACCATCAACCAGACCCAGATCGCCGAGGCCCGCATCTCCTACGGCGGACGCGGCGACATCAGCGCCCTGCAGAAGACGCCGGTGGGCACCAGCCTGCTGCAACGGTTCTCGCCCTTCTAGACGCAAGCGGGCCACGCCCATTGAGCGTGGCCCGCGCTGTGCGCCACCGAGGCGGCCAAGGGGTCTAACGGCAGACCCGCACCGTCTCGTAGTGGACGCCGCCATACGGCCCGACGAAAGGCCGGGACTGCCAGACGCACCGCGGCCCATAGTCACCGTAGCCGTAGGGCTGGGCGTAGCCGTATTCGTTGTCGTGGGCGTTGGCGATCGCCGAGCCCACCACCAGGCCAAAGAGGCCGGCCGCCAGGGCCGCGCCGCCGTTGCCGCCGCGATCGCCGCGCCAGCCGCCGCCGCGATTGTCCTGCCAGCCGCCGCGTCCGTCATGGCCGCCGAACGGCTCGGCGGAGGCGGCGAGCGGGGCGGCCGCCATGGTCAGGGCCGCCGCTGCAATCATGAGCTTCTTCACAATAGGTCTCCTTCGAGGCTGGAACGCCAGGCAGGCCCCCAATGAGCCCGCCGGCGGTCCGGCTGCGAGGGGCGATCAGAAGAAGGCCGCCACTCGCGATGACGGGAGAGTGCGCCAGGGCGTATGAATGGCGCCGGATGAGCCCGGTTATCGCCCGTTCACCTCAGATGGGCGCGTCGGGTTCGCCGCCGAGCGTCAGTTCAAGTCCTCGGCGTTCAGCCTTCGCCTCAAGGAACCAAGAACCATGACCAAGACCCTCGGCGCCCTCGCCGCCGCTATGCTGATGACCGCCGCGGCCAGCCAGGCGTTCGCGACGGATTCCGCATCCCCCAGGTTCGCGAGCGCGCACCCGATCGCCAACGGCACGAGGGTCAACCGGGGGGTCAGGCTGCGATGCAGCAAGCACCACCCGCGCCACTGCGTGAAGTCCGACAACAGCGTCCAATGGGGCGTCGGCCGCGGCTCCAAAGCCCCGGCAACGCTTCGGGCGGCAAGGCCTACTAGAACCGACGCAGTGGCGCGGGCTCAGTAGTAGTCGGCGAGGTTCACCGTCCGCACCGCGCCACCCTCGAGGCCGATCCCGACCGGCGTTCCCGGTGGACCGTCGAACAGCGTCCGCTCGGTAGCCATGGTCCAGGCGCTGGCCGGCTTGCCATCGAGGCTCACGATCCGCTCTCCGACCCTGAACCCGGCGGCGGCCGCGGGGCTGTTCGCCGAGACCAGTTTCACGGCGAACGCGTCGCCGTCCCTCTCTAAGTGCAGCCCCAGCCTATCCTTGTCGAACGGCGCCGTCACAAGATCCGCATAGGGAACGACGTAGAGCCGGTCGTGTGGGTAGTCGATGATCAGCCGGAACCGACTGAGCACGCCCATACCGATACGGCCGGCCTGATCGGATCCGGTTCCTGGCGGTTGCGTCTGCTGGAAGTTCGCGGGAACGTCAGACAAGCTCACGCCGGCGAACTCGACCTGGCGCAGCGTGGCGATGGTGTCGGTCGAACTGCCGCCCTCGCCGAAGCTCATGACCTGCGAGGTTCGGCGCCCTTCCAGCAACTTCTGCGCCTTGACGTAGATGGGATAGAGATCGAGCGCGCCGGCGTCTCCCAGGTCGAACTGGAACTGGGCTGGCGCTCGCCCCTCGACCGACACGGGCGTCGCCCTGACTAAGCCACCGTGCAGGAGCGGCGACTCGATGGCGCCGGCAGGCATGGCGAAGCTTGTCGGATCGCGGAAAGCCAGGCGACGGTGGGAAAAATCGATGTCGACGATCAGCTCGTTGAACACTTCCTCGCCGACCATGACCTGCAGTGGATGATCCGTAAGCTTACGGATTGGCGCCAAGTCTAGCGCGGCTGTCGTCAGATCACCCAGCGTCAGGCCGCCCGCCACAACCCGGACGCCCCTGACGAAGCCGCTGCTGGTCATCCGCTCAGCGCCCGCAACCGGCGCCTCGCCGCCGGTTTTCAGGCCGATCGAAGCAGCCAGAGCCTGATCGAGCACCGAGATCGACGCCCCGCTGTCGAGCAGGGCGACGGCGTCGTGGCCGTTCACCTTGACCGGCAGATAGATCTGGCTCTTGGCGTAGAAGTCGAAGTCGATCCAGCCGCTCGACGACGCGCCTTTCAGCGACGCGACGCGGGACGCCGTCGGACGTTCGAACAACGACGGCTCGAGGGGCCGGTTGAGCTCGACAGTGCTGAACTGCGAGGCGGTGTTGTGATCGGAGAAGGTCGCCGCCGCGAACGGCATGCGCACGCCATCGACCATGTGCCAGTCGCTAAACCGCTCCGCGCCCTGTCGGCCCTTCTGGGTGATGTTGTAGCCGCCCAGCGCGCCGGTCGTGGGATCGACGAGCACGTCATAGGTGTCGGCATCGCCGAAACTCACCCGCACCACAGCCACGCGCTGAGCGCCGGAGTGTCCGATGCCGAGCAGGGTGGCGGTGGCGCCGCCCCGGCCGCGCAGGGCGTCGCCGAACTCCAACAAGGCGTAGCGGCGAGCCGCTTCACTGGCGCCGGGATCGTCGAGCACCTGGCCGCTCTCGTTCTTGCGCCACGCGCCCAGCGGGCCTGCGATCTGGATCTGTTTGAACCCAGCAGTGTCGGTCTCGGTGCGCGAGCGGCCCTGGCGGTTTAGCCACAGTTCCGCAGTCTGACGGCCAGTGGCCTTGTCGAGAAAGGCGGTGTCGTGGATCGACTGCAGGTGTTCGTAAGCTTCACCGCCGCGCCAAGTGAAATATCGGTCGACGACGTCCGCGAGCGTCGCCGCCTCTGCGGGCGGCGGGGTCTGGACTGGGGTCGCAGCGGGCGCCGGCGCTGGCGGGTCGCCCGGCGCGGCGGCGGCCCAGGCGGCGAGGCCGAGTGCGGCGACGCTGGCCAGGATCAGTCGGCAAATCCAGTGGGTTCGCATGACCAGCCTGCCAGCCTGGCCCCCTGTTATTCACAGCGCCTGGCTAGGCGCGGATGCCCTTGACCGCGCGGCCCGCGCCCAGCGCCGCCAGGGTGGCGCGGACGATGCCGTCGGCGTCGAGGCCGGCGGTGGCGTACATGGCCTCGGGCTTGTCCTGATCCTGGAAGATGTCGGGCAGGGTCAGCGTGCGCACCTTCAGGCCGCGGTCGAGGGCGCCGTGCTCGGCCAGCGCCTGCAGCACGAAGGCGCCGAAGCCGCCGATGGCGCCCTCCTCCACGGTGATCAGCGCCTCGTGCTCGCGAGCGAGCCGCAGGATCAGGTCGAGATCCAGCGGCTTGGCGAACCGGGCGTCGGCGACGGTGGTGGAAAAGCCGCGGGCGGCCAGGATGTCGGCGGCCTTCAGGCTGTCGGCCAGGCGCGTGCCGAAGGAGAGGATGGCGACGGTCGATCCCTCGCGGACGATCCGGCCACGGCCGATCTCCAGCGGTTCGGCGAAGTCGGGAATGGCGACGCCGACGCCCTCGCCGCGCGGATAGCGGAAGGCGCTCGGCCGATCGTCGATGGCGACGGCGGTGGAGATCATATGGGCGAGTTCGGCCTCGTCCGACGGCGCCATCAGGATGAAGCCGGGAAGCTGGCCGAGGTAGCCGATGTCGAAGCTGCCGGCGTGGGTCGGCCCGTCCGCGCCGACGAGGCCGGCGCGGTCCATGGCGAAGCGCACGGGCAGGCGCTGGATGGCCACGTCGTGCACCACCTGGTCGTAGCCGCGCTGCAGGAAGGTCGAATAGATCGCCGCGAACGGCTTCATGCCATCCGCCGCCAGCCCCGCGGCGAAGGTCACCGCGTGCTGCTCGGCGATGCCGACGTCGAAGGCCCGCTTTGGGAACACCTTGGCGAACAGGTCGACGCTGGTGCCCGGTCCCATGGCCGCAGTGATGGCGACGATCTTGTCGTCCCGCTCGCCGTGCTTGATCAGTTCCGTGCCGAATACCTTTTGGTAGGTCGGCGCGTTGGAGGCGCTTTTCACCTGCTGGCCGGTGATCACGTCGAACTTCTGCACGCCGTGGTACTTGTCGGCGGCGTTCTCGGCCGGCTCGTAGCCATGCCCCTTTTCGGTGACCACGTGGACCACCACCGGCCGGTCCTTGATGCCCCTTACGTTCTTCAGCACCGGCACCAGATGGTCCAGGTTGTGCCCGTCGATCGGCCCGACATAGTAGAAGCCGAGCTCCTCGAAGAACGTGCCGCCAGTGACCATGCCGCGGCCATACTCCTCTGCGCGCTTGGCCATGATCTTCAGCGGCCGGGGCAGATGGTCGGCCACCTGCTTGCCGAAGCGCCGCACCGACTGGTAGGCGCCGCCGGAGACCAGGCCGGCAAGATAGGCGCTCATGCCACCCACCGGCGGCGCGATCGACATGTCGTTGTCGTTGAGGATCACGATGAGCTGCTTGGTGCTCTCGGCGGCGTTGTTCATCGCCTCATAGGCCATGCCCGCGCTCATCGAGCCGTCGCCGATCACCGCGATCACCGAATTGTCGTCGCCGCGCATGTCCCTGGCCACCGCGAAGCCGAGGGCCGCGGAGATGGAGGTGGCTGCGTGGGCCGCGCCGAAGGGGTCGTAGACGCTCTCCGCCCGCTTGGTGAAGCCCGAAAGGCCGTTCGCCTGGCGCAGAGTGCGGATGCGATCGCGCCGGCCGGTGAGGATCTTGTGCGGATAGGCCTGGTGGCCGACGTCCCAGATGAGGATGTCCCGCGGGGTCTGAAAGACGTGGTGCAGGGCGACGGTCAGCTCGACGACGCCCAGGCCCGCGCCCAGGTGGCCGCCGGTGACCGAGACCGCGTCGATGGTCTCGGCGCGCAGCTCGTGGGCCAGCTGCTTCAGTTCTGGGAGGGAGAACCCGTGGGTGTCGGCGGGGCTCTTGACGGTGTCGAGAAGGGGTGTGGAAAGGGGCATGCGACTGCTGGGGCCAGGTCCTGTGGCGGGGCCAGGGCCCCCGGTTTGGCGCGAACTCACTAGTTTTTCCGATCTAGCACGAAATCGACCCCGGCCCGCAAATATTGGGCGCGCGGTCCGAAGGGGTCGAGGTGGGACTTGGTCTGGGCGATCAGCAGGCGGACGCGCTCGCGCGCCTGTTCAACCCCCAGCAGCGTCACATAGTTGGCCTTGCCCTTGATGGCGTCCTTGCCGCCGGCGGCCTTGCCGAGCTTGGCCGGGTCGCCCTCGGCGTCCAGGAGGTCGTCGACGATCTGATAGGCCAGGCCCAGGTCCTGGGCGAACGCCATCAGGGCGTGGGACTCGGCGTCGGAGGCGTGGGCCATCACCAGCGGCAGCTCGAAGGCGCAGGCGATCAGCGCCCCGGTCTTCATCCGCTGCATCCTGGCGACCGTGCCCAGGTCGCCGCGGACGCCCAGGAGGTCGATCATCTGGCCGCCCGCCATCCCCTTGGCGCCGGAGGCGACCGCCAGGCGCCGCACCAGTTCGGCGCGCACATTGCCGTCGGAATGGGTATCGGGGTCGGCCATGATCTCGAAGGCGACGGTCTGCAGGGCGTCGCCGGCCAGCACCGCGGTCGCCTCGTCATAGGCCTTGTGCACGGTGGGGCGCCCGCGGCGCAGGTCGTCGTCGTCCATGCTGGGCAGGTCGTCGTGAACCAGGCTGTAGGCGTGGACGCACTCCAGCGCGCAGGCGGCGCGCAGCAGCGAGCGCTCCTTCAGGTCGAACATCCGCCCGGTCTCGACCAGGAAGTACGGGCGCAGGCGCTTGCCGGGTCCCAGCGCGGCGTAGCGCATGGCCTCGGTCAGCCGGCTTTCGGGGCCATCGGCCCGCGGCAAGAGCTCGTCCAGGGCCACGGTGACCATGTCGGCGATCTCGGATATCCGCTGGGCGAGCTCGCCGGTCATGGCCTTTTCAGGCGAAGTCCGCCGACTCGACTGCGGCCGCCCCAGATGGTCCGATGACGATCTTTTCGACACGAAGCTGGGCCTCCTTCAGTTTGGACTCGCAGTGGGCCTTCAGTTTCGCCCCGCGCTCATAGGCGAGGATGGATTGTTCTAGGTCGGTCTTACCCGATTCGAGTTCGGCCACGATTCGTTCGAGCTCGGCCAAGGCTTGTTCGAAACTCAACCCAGCGATCTCGTCGGCGCCTGTCATTTCGCCTCACAGTGGAACGCGCGCACCCTAGTTGCCGCATGCTTGGGCGGCAACCGCCGGGCGCCAGATCGCTGTGGATGTGGCCCAGGCGCCGCAGCGGCCCGTTCAGGCGCGGGCGAGCTCGAAGCGCCGCTGGGCCCAGTAGCGGTAGCCGCCGTCCACGGTGCAGCGCCAGCCGAGCTTGCCGAGCGAGCGGCCGACCATGGTGTTGAAGAAGCCGTGCGCCACCACCAGCACGTCCTGACCGGTAGCGGCCAGGTCGATCAGGAGGCGCGCGGCCTCCTCGGCCCTGGCCTGGGCTTCGGCCCGGCTCTCCTGCTGGTCGTGATGGTTGAAGACCCACCACCAGAAGCGCGAGATCACCCCCCAGAGCCTGGGGCTGAGCTTCAGCCAGCGGGGCCAGTGCGGCGGGGGCAGCGGCGCCTCGATGAACATCGGATCCTCGGCGAAGGCGCGCCCGCAGGCGATCGCCTTGGCCGTCTCCACCGACCGGGGGCGGGTGGAGGCGATGACGAAGCCGGCGCGCTCGGCGGCGAGCCGCAGGGGCTCTGGCGGCGCCTGACCCTCGGCCAGGCCGCCCACCTCATAGTCGGCCCACCATTCGCGGTATTGTTCGGCCGAAAGGATGCATTTGCGCGACAGCGCCGGCTCGCCGTGGCGGGCCAGGATCACCGCGCCCGGCCGCTCAGTGGTTTCGTGGAAGCGCTCGGGCTGGCCGTCAGCCATGAACCGGCGCCGCCGTCCCGTCCCAACCCGGCATCTCGTCTACACTCCCTGCAAAGCGCGGACGTGCGCCAGGGCCGACTGGCCCAAGGCCGCTAGGTCGTAGCCGCCCTCGAGCGATGAGACAACCCGGCCGCGGGCGCGCGAATTCGCCGCTTCGACGATGGCCCTGGTCGCCCAGGCGTAGTCCTCGGCCTCCAGCTGCTGCTCGGCCAGAGGATCGCGCGCATGGGCGTCGAAACCGGCCGAGACCAGGATCAGGTCAGGTTCGAAGGCGTCGACCTTGTCCATCAGCCCCGCGAAGGCCTTGCGCCAGGCTTCGCGCGCAGCATAGGGCGCGACCGTGGCGTTGGCGATATTGCCCAGCCCCCGGTCGGCGGGATCTCCGGTGCCCGGCCAGCCGGGCGCCTGGTGCACCGAGGCGAAGAAGAGGTTGGGATCGGTCTCCACCACCGCCTGGGTGCCGTTGCCGTGATGGACGTCGAAATCCACCACCGCCACGCGCCTCAGCCCCAGCCCCTGCGCCACCCGCGCGCCGATGGCGATATTCGAATAGAGACAGAAGCCCATGGCGGTTTCGGGTCCGGCATGGTGCCCTGGCGGGCGCACCGCGCAGAACGCCCGCTCCGTCTCGCCGGCGGCCACCGCGCGCACGGCCTCGACCACCGCCCCGGCCGCCCGCCGGGCCGCCCGCAGAGAGCCTGGCGAGAGGTAGGTGTCCTCGTCCAGCTTGCGCACGCCTTCGCGAGGGGCGAGCGTCTCGAGGGCGTCCACGTAGCGGCGGCTATGGACGCGGACCAGCTCCGCCGGCTCCACCAGCGGCGCGTCATAGACCTCCAGCTCCAGGTCGCCTGCGTCGGAAAGCGCGTCGGTCACGGCCTTGAGCCGGGCCGGCGACTCCGGATGGCGTCCCGGCGGCTCGTGCGCCAGCATCTCGAGATGCGTGTAGAGGGCGACGGACATACCCTACCCTACTCCACATCTCGCCGAAGCGCAGGATGGTTGTCCCGAAAAGCTCCGAACCGGCGATGCGCGCAGTTCCTCCGGATACGTTGGTTTCAACCACCATCCCGACGTCCGCCAACCGCCGTTATTTTAGGGCGTGCTTTCGATGATTGAGTATGGTTAAGCTTGACCAAGCCTAAAAAAGGCGTGGGGGTCGGGGGACTTCAATCATGATGAGACACACCGCGGTTGCGCTTTGCGTTGCGCTGTTCGTGACCTTGGCGGCGAGCCGCGCCTTCAGCCAAACCTACATTCCGTCGTACCAGCAAATTCAGGACGCGATCGCCGAGGAACAGGCCAACCAGAACAACAATGGCTGCTCCACCGGCGGCGGCGTCAAACTTGTCGGTGGTCGGATCACCGGCGTCGATGCGAGCAAATGCCCGGCGCTGGCGAACTTCGCCAACAACTTCCAGCTCTCCCAGCTCTACGGCCAGTTCAGTATTCTGGTCGATGTGAGCGGACGGCCCTTCGTTGACCAGACGTTCAACGGCACGACGGTCTATGACGAGACCTATTTCAACAACCTCTCGACGATGTTCAACAATCTGTTCCCCGCCGGCGTCAACGGGGCGCCGCTGGTCATCGGATCGAGCAACGGTTTCACCTACACTGGGACCGAGGCGCTCGACGCGACGGTGAAGTTCCTCGGCCTGCGGTTCACCGCGTCCTTTGCCGCCAACGACACCACGCTGCACGTCTCCCTGCCCGACCTGACCAAGTTCGGCCCGAACGGCTACCAGCTGACCGGAACCGGCGCGACGCGAGAAGCGGCGTTCCAGAACCTGGGCGTGGTCGCAAAGGCTTTGCCCGCGGCGCAGGTCCAGGATGTCGAACAGTCGATCCTGGCCTTCTGGGAGCGGACCCAGACGACCGATCCGCTGGCCGGCAATCCGGCCAGCGTCCAGGGCATCGCGGTGCGCAACGCCATGGACCTCACCAACGACGACTCCGTGCTCGACAGCGGAAGTGGATCGGGCGGCGGGGGCGAGTCCGCCTCGGCCAAGGGGGCCGACGCCGGCTCGTGGATGGTCGGCTTCGCCTACGGCCGCTCGTTCCAATATGGCCCAGACACCAACACCATCGACGCAAACGTGCAGAAGAGCTGGCGGGTGTTCCAGGGCGACCGCTCGCGCCTGCAGCTCTCGATCCCGGTCAGCTACAGCGACGCCTACGGCACGCAACAGTTCCAGGGCGGCGCGGCGCTCGGCCTGGAAGTTCCGATGAACGCCAATTGGTCGCTGGAGCCGCAGATCAGCTGGGGCGTGGCGCTTTCGAACAAGCTGCAGTCGATGGGCCATATGATCGTGGCGAGCGTGACCAGCCGCTACCGGATCGACGGCTTCAGCCGCGGCTATTTCATCATCGGCAACATGGTCGGCTACACGACAACCCTATCGACGGGCGCCTTCGGCACGGACCTCAATCCCGGGATCTCCAACTGGGTGTTCCGCAACGGCGTCGCCTATGAGCTGCCGCTGGACATGATGGTGTTCGGCCGCGGCTCGTCGGTGAGGGCCAGCTATGTCTATACGAACTTCACTGGCTCGCCTCTGGCGGTGGAGCGCTTCCACGAAGTGGCGATCTCCTTCGGCGTGCGCTCGCGCGAGGGGCAGCTGCACAACACCTTCGAGGCCTTCCGCATCGGCATCTCCAATACGTGGAGCAACAACTACGAGCAGCTGAGCGTGTTGGCCGGCTTTCGGTTCTGACCCCGATGGCGCGGCGACCTGAGCGGGGCGTCGAGCAATTGATCTGGGCCGAGTCGCGACGAAGCGCGGAGCGTCCCGATCGCTGGGGCCCGGTGCGCGTGCTGGTCCTCGCGATCCTGGGTTTGGCGCTCTTCAGCGCGGCGGCCCTGGCCGACCCCGCGGCCGGATCGGGCAAGGAGGTCCGCCTGGCCCTGGTGATCGCCAACGGGCGATACCAGGGGCTGCCAGTCCTGGAGGACACCTACCCGGACGGCGACCGGATCGCCGCGGCGCTGACGGCGACCAAGTTCGTGGACGCGTCGGGATCGGGGCCGGTGAAAGTCCGCCGCGACCTCACCCAGGCCCAGCTGACCAACGAACTCACCGCCTTTCGGGACCAGCTGAAGGCGGCGGGCGCCGACGCCTTCGGCATCGTCTACTATTCCGGCCACGGCGCGGCGCTGGAGGCCTATGGCGACACCGCCCTGCTGGCGGTCGACCAGTCGGTGGAGCGGCCGGGCGAACTGGTGACCCGCGCCAAGATCGCCGACATCCTGCTGGCGTCGAACGCCAAGACCATCGTCGTGGTGCTGGACATGTGCCGCAGCGTCGCCGTCAATCTGGCCAGGAGCGCGACGCCCGAGCCCGCGGCCCAGCCGAGCGGCGGCGGCGCCTCGCCGGTGGCCAGCAAACAGGCGGGCCGCTACAGCCCCGCCGCGCGGCGACCCGATCAGGGCTACCTGGTGGCCTTCTCCACCAGCGCCGACCAGGCGGCCTTCGACGACGGCGTCTTCTCCCAGATCCTGGCCGAGGAGCTGCAGCGGCCCAGGCAGAACATCGCCGAAGTGTTCAAGCGCGTGTCCGACCGCGTGGCGGCGGTGCACTCGCTCCCCAGGTACTGGCAGAAGCCGACCTTCGACTATGGCCTGAAGGGCGGCGGCCCGTGCTTGATCACCTGCGATCCGGCCGCCGATCCGGCGCGGTTCTACGACTGCGCCAACTGTCCCTGGATGCGGATCGTCTCCGCGGGCGTCGGCATGATCGGCTCGCCGCGCAGCGAGCCTGGCCGCGGCGCCGATGAGCCCGAGCCGCACCAGGTGCGTTTCGAGAATTCCTTCGCCGTCTCCGTCTTCACGGTGACCACCGGCGAGTGGCGCGCCTGCGAACAGGACGGCGTCTGCCGCTCGCGGCCCAACTGGCTGAAGGACAGCCCCAATCCGCTGATCCCCGCGACCCATCTCAGCTATGCCGACGCCCAGGCCTATGTCGCCTGGCTCTCGCGCAAATCCGGCCGCAACTACCGCCTGCCGAGCGGCGATGAATGGGAATACGCCGCGCGCGCCGGGGCGACGACCGCGTTTTCCTTCGGCGACGACATCTCGCCCAGCCTCGCCAACTACGACCAGACCGAGCGCTACAAGAATTCCGACACCGCGCCCTATCGCGGCTATCCCGAGGCGGTGTCCGCCTATCCGGCCAACGACTTCGGCCTGGTGCAGATGGAAGGCAACGTCTGGCAATGGACGTCCGATTGCCCTCGGGCGACCCAGACCGCGTGCGGCGCGCATGTCCTGCGGGGCGGGTCGTTCGAGAGCGCGCCGCGGGAGCTTCGGGCGGCCAATCGCTTCGCCATCGCCGACGACAAGGCGCGCGAGGACGTCGGCCTGCGCGTGGTGCGAGACATCGACCCCGACGAAGGGCTCCAGTAGGGCATTCGCGGCGGCGGCGAGCGTTCCCGCTTGCCCCGGCGCGCGAAGGCGGCGACTGTCCGCGCTCTGGAGCCCATTTTCCCTCATGTCGATCGAGGCCGTCCTCCTAACGACCCTTGGCCTGACCGCGATCATCATCGTGCGCTACCTGCTCGTCGCCTGGGCGGCCCATGCGCTGATCTGGCGCAAGGACGGCAGCGCCGCCGGCCAACAGCTGAACCGCGATCCGCCCCGGGCGGCCACCATCCGTCATGAACTGAAGCTCTCGGTGCTGTCGTCGTGGATCTACGCCGTGCCGGCGGCGCTGGTGCTGGAGGTGTGGAAGCACGGCGGGACGCTGGTCTACACCGATGTGGGACGCTACGGCGTCGCCTGGCTCTTCGTCAGCGGCGCGCTCTATCTGCTGATCCAGGACGCCTACTACTACTGGCTGCACCGGCTGATGCACCGGCCGCCGGTTTTCCGGCACGTCCACGCCGGCCACCACCGGTCGCGCCAGCCGACCCCGTTCGCCTCGTTCTCGTTCGACTGGGCCGAGGCGGCGCTGAACGCCTGGGTGTTCCCGGCGCTGGTGTTCGTGATCCCGATCCATCCGGCGGTGATCCTGACGCTGTTGATGGTGGCGACGCTGGCGGCGGTGCTGAACCATTCCGGATCGGAGGTGCTGCCGCCATGGCTGGTGCGCGGACCGGTCGGCGCCTGGATGATCTCGGCCACTCACCACAGCCTGCACCACACCCACTACGACGCCAACTTCGGCCTCTATTTCCGGTTCTGGGACAAGCTGATGGGCACCGACCGGATGCCGGGGGCGGCCGAGAGCGCCAAGGGCGTTGAACGCCTGCCGCCGCAGCCTCACCTGAAAGCGCCCTAGCCTCGCTAGCCCTTCGGCGTTCGAACCGGCGGCAGGGCGTTGCAGACGTCGAGCGCGCCGGCGGGGCGCAGGAAGAAGGTGTCCTGGCGGTTCGCCTTCGCCTGGATCCAGGCCGTGAACGTGGCGCCGCCCGCCTTCAGGATTTCGAACCGCGGCCGCTCCGCCGCCGGCAGGTCGGCGGCCAGGCGGACCCTGGCGATCGGGATGCGCTGGGCCGGGTCGGCGTAGAAGCCCATATCGGCCGTTCCCCTGGGCAGCGCCGCCAGCTGGTCCATGCCCGCCAGCACCCGGCCGACGACGGCGATGTTGCGGTCGAGCGGGCGGGCCGGCTGGCCGATCACCGCGTAGAGCTCGGCGCCGGTCCCGGTGTCGGGGTTGAGGTCGCGCCCCACGCCGACCATGCCGTAGCAGTGGACCAGCCAGGCGCGATCGCCGCTGGCGGCGACCGGAAATCCGCCGACCGCGCCCACCCGCTCGGCGTAGGGGTCGCGGAACGGCAGAGCGGCCAGGTCCAGCCCCGCGGCGGGCCGGTCGTACTCGGCCGGCGGGTGGGCGACGATCCCGGGCGGCGGCGGCTTCTTGCCGTCCGGATCGACCCACTGGGTTACGTAATTGTCCTGCACCCGCTCGATGACCAGGCCGTCGTACCAGTGGGCGAGCGCCATGGCGCGGATGTTGGCCACGTGAACCGGGGCGAAGGCGCCCGCCAGCAGGATCACCACCCGCCCGCCCCTGGCCAGGTCGATGACCATCAGATCGCTCGGATCGACCCCAGCCCAATCAGCCGCCGGCGCGGCGGCCAGCACCGAAGCCGGCGTGACCGGCGGCGCTGCGGCGGGCGTGGCCGCCAAGCTCGGCCCTGCCGCCAGCGCCAGCGCGGCGGCGATGCCCGCGAACCGGATCATGCCGTGGTCGCCTCGAACGCCCCGTGCCGGCCCTGGCCGCCGGAGAAGCGCGCCGCGCCCGCCCGGCTCTCGCCAGTCGCCATCGCGGCGCGGCCAAGCTCGGCCTCGCGGCGCGTGGCCGCGTCCCAGTCGAGGCTCCATTGGTCGAGCGCGGAGCGCCGGTCGTTGCGCATGCAGGTCTGCGGGAAGGCCGAAAGCTGGGCCGCCAGCTCCAGCGCGACGTCCAGAGCCTGGCCAGCGGGCGCCAGCCGGTTGGCGAGCCCGATCTCGAAAGCCTCCTTGGCCGCAACCGGCCGGCCGGTGAGGATCAGGTCCATGGCCCGCGAGGCGCCGATCAGGCGCGGCAGGCGCACCGTCCCAAGGTCGATCAGCGGCACCCCGAAGCGGCGGCAGAAGACCCCGAACACCGCCGTCTCGGCCGCTACGCGCAGGTCGGCCCAGCAGGCCAGTTCCAGTCCGCCGGCCACTGCGTGGCCCTCCACGGCCGCGATCACCGGCTTTGCGAGTTGAAGGCGTGTCGGCCCCATCGGCCCGAAGTCGCCTTCGATCTGCAGCCGCTCGCCGCGCTCGCCCTCGGCCACCGCCTTGAGGTCAGCCCCGGCGCAGAAGGCGCCGCCCTGGCCTTGCAGGATGGCGACGTCGGCCGTTTCGTCGGCGTCGAAGCGCTTGAACGCCTCATAGAGCGCATGCGCCGTGGCCAGGTCGACGGCGTTGCGCCGCTCCGGCCGCTCGATGGTGACGATCGCCGCGCGATCCTGGACGACATACGAGACAGCGCTCATGGGCGGGCCTCCTCATTTCCCTAAGGTTTTGCGACGCGCCGCCGCCCGTGTCGATGGCCAAGCCCCTCTGCCGGCGGCGCTCGCACGTCTTGCGGCGGAGTGACCGCGCCGCTGATCGCCACTGGACAGGAAGCCCGCTCGCCCCCATCCTCGTTTAAACGACCGTTAGACTCCCTGCGCGAGACTCAGGCCCATGTTCCTACGCTTCTTCTCCGAGCTGAAGGCGGCCAAGGTGCCGGTGACGCTCAAGGAATACCTCATGCTGATGGAGGGCATGGACAAGTCGGTGATCAACCGGCGGGTCGAGGATTTCTACTACCTCTCGCGCACGACCCTGGTGAAGGACGAGAAGTTCCTCGACCGCTTCGACGTGGTCTTCGGCCACGTGTTCAAGGGCCTGGAGCTGGTCAGCCTCGAGCAGGCCAAGGACATCCCCACCGAGTGGCTGAAGCGCCTCACCGAGAGCTTCCTCACCGAGGAGGAGAAGAAGCAGATCGAGGCCATGGGCGGCTTCGACAAGCTGATGGAGATGCTGCAGGAGCGGATGAAGCAGGGCCAGGGCGACGGCGACGAGGAGGGCGACGAAAACTCCAGGGGTAACGGCCGCAACTTCCCCATCGGCGCCAATGGCTATCACCCCGAAGGCATCCGCATCGGCCAGGACAAGGGCCGCCACGGCAAGGCGATCAAGGTCTGGGACAAGCGCGAGTACAAGAACCTCGACGACCAGGTCGAGCTCGGCACCCGCAACATCAAGATCGCCCTGCGCCGGCTGCGCAAGTTCGCCCGCCAGGGCGCGCCGGACGAGCTGGACATGAAGGGCACGATCAAGGAGACGGCCAACAAGGGCTATCTCGACCTGGTCATGCAGCCCGAGCGGCGAAACACCATCAAGGTGCTGCTGTTCTTCGACATCGGCGGGTCGATGGACAGCCACATCCGCGTCTGCGAGGAGCTGTTCAGCGCCGCGCGCACCGAATTCAAGACCATGGAGTTCTACTACTTCCACAACTGCCTCTACGAGGGCGTGTGGAAGGACAACCGCCGCCGGCACACCGAGAAGCTCGAGACCTGGGACCTGCTCAACAAGTACGGCCGGGACTACAAGGTGATCTTCGTCGGCGACGCCACCATGAGCCCCTATGAGATCACCTATCCGGGCGGCTCGGTGGAGCATTGGAACGAGGAGCCGGGCGCGGTGTGGATGGACCGGGTGGCCCAGACCTGGAACTCGGTCGCCTGGCTGAACCCGACGCCGGCCAGGCACTGGGACCACACCCCCTCGATCGGGGTGATGCGCCAGTTGCTCAACAACCGCATGTTCCCGCTGACCATCGAGGGCCTCGACCAGGCCATGCGCGAACTGGTCCGCGGCGGTGGCCCGACCTCGACCCGGCCGCTGAATTGAACCTACCGGCGCCCCTGGATATCGGGTGGCGCTTCACCGCCAAGCTGAGGGCGCACGTCCCCGCCCCGCTCGCACCGCAAACGCCGGAAGAGGCGGCGAAATACGCTGCGCGGCGGGACGCGCAGCTCGCGCCTGGCCTGCCCTCCTGGCGCCACTGGCTTGGCCAATTCAAGAACGCGGCGCGCCAGCGGCTGTGGCGCTGAAGCGCCTTGCGCGGGGCGGCCAAGTCACTAACACTGCGGGTGAAAATGAACCTTTGACGACAGGCACGTGACCGACGCCGCTCCCCCCGTCACCGATGTCGATCCAGAGCGGGAGGCCGCCACCAAGGCCCAGGTGCTGACCGCCGCCGAGCGCCTCTTCGCCCTGAACGGCTTCCAGAACGTTTCGGTACGCGACATCACCGCCGAGGCGGGCGTGAACCTGGCTAGCGTCAACTATCACTTCGGCTCCAAGGACGCGCTGCTGTTCGAGATCTTCCGCCGCCGGACGGCGGAGCTGAACCGCGACCGCGCGCGGATGCTGCACGAGGCGGCGGACCGGCACGGCGGCAAGCCGCCGGTGCGGGAGATCCTGCGCGCCCTCTTCGAGCCGCCGCTGCGCTGGTCGGCGCCGGAGAACGAGCGACGGATCAGCATGCAGTACATCATCCGTGCGCGGAGCGAGGGCACCGAGGCCATGCGCGAGGTGCTCCGCACCGACGTCTCGCACCTGCGCCGCTTCTCCGAAGCCCTGATCGCCGCGTTGCCGAATCTCCTCAAGGACGAGGTGTACTGGCGGCTGCACTTCTGCCTGGGGATGATCCACAACAACCGCTTCGCCGAATTCGACCGCCTGCACGCGCTCAGCGAAGGGACCACGCGCGAGAGCGACACCGAGGCGCTGCTGCGGCGGATGCTGGACTTCGCCGAGGCCGGCTTCCTCGCCTGACGCGGCCCGAGCCGAGGGGCCCTAGGCCGTCGCCGGCGCGGGTTAGGCGGGCATCAGGGCGTCGTCGATCCGAGCCGCTCTGGCGTTGGCCGGACGGGCGGCGAGCCGCGCCGCGTAGGCCTCGAACACCGGGCGCTTTTCGAGCGCTCTCATCTGCATGCCCCAGCTGACGTGCGAGCCGAAATAGACGTCGGCGGCGCTGAAGCGGTCGCCGAGGATAAAGTCGCGTCCGCTGATCGCGGTCTCCAGCCCGGTCAGCACGTCCTCGTGGCAACCCCAGCCGGCCATGCGGTGCTGCTCCGGCTTGATCTGGAAACCCAGGCTCCGCGTGGACGTGTCCGCCTCCAGCGGGCCGGCGGCGAAGAACATCCAGCGGAAATAGGGCCCGCGCTGCTTGTCCCCCGGCGGCGGGGCGAGGCCAGCCTCGGGGAACGCGTCGGCCAAGTAGGCGCAGATCGCGGCCGCCTCGGTCACCACGGTGTCGCCGTGGCGGATGGCCGGCGCCTTGCCCATGGGATTGATCGCCAGATAGGCTGGCGCCTTCATGGTCGTCGCATAGTCGAGGATCTGGGTGCTGTAGGGCGCGCCCACCTCCTCCAGCATCCACCGGACGATCCGGCCGCGGGACATGGGGTGGGTGTAGAAGACGAGATCGTCGGACATGGGAGGTTCCTCTGGGGTGGAGCGATGGATCGATGGGCCAGCTAACACCGCCCTCCTGTCAGCCCACTGTCAGCAGGGCGCCGGCTGAACGCGGGCGCCGCCGGGATCGTCATCAGCCGCGCCTATCTTGCCGCCGGCGCCGGACGCCGATAGGGCGGAGACGAGCGATTGCCAGGAGGTCGCCATGAGTCAGCCTTACGAGATCAAGGACATCCGTGAGATCGCCGCCGCGCCGGGTCTGGTGGTGCGCGAGTTCACCTTCGCGCCTGGCGAGGCTACGCCATGGCACCACCACAGCCAGATGGCCGACCGCCGCTATGGCCTGACCGGCGTCGTCACCCTGGAGGTTCGGGGCGGTCCGCCGGTGGAGATCGGACCGGGCGTGGTCGCCGAGACGCCGGCGGGCGTGGCGCACCGCCTGATCAACCTCGGCGCCTGCGAGGCGCGGCTGCTCTTCGTCCAGTACGGCGGCCGCTACGACTTCATCGAGAGCTAGGCGAGGCTGGCGGCGAAGCTCAGGTCACGGACGAAGTCGGCGAAGGCCCCGGCCTTGGCCGCCTCGTCGGGAACGCGGAGGATGAACGCGGGGTGGTAGGTGACCACGCCCTTGGCCCCGTCCGCCAGTACGAACGCCCGCCCGCGGCTGGCGCCGATGGGCGTCGGGGCGCCGAACACCGCCAGCGCCGCGACGGCCCCCAGCGCCACGACCACCCGGGGCCGCACCAGGCGCCGCTCCGCGTCCAGCCACCAACGGCAGGCCGAGACCTCGCCGGCGTCCGGGGTCTTGTGCAGTCGTTGAAGGCCGCGCCGCTGATGCTTGAAATGCTTCACCGCGTTGGTGACGAAGACCTCGCCGCGCGGGATGCCCGCCCGCTCCAGCGCCCGGTCCAGCACGGCGCCGGCCGGTCCCACGAAGGGCGCGCCGGCCAGGTCCTCCTGGTCTCCCGGCTGCTCGCCCACCAGCATCAGCCGCGCGTGCGCTGGCCCTTCGCCCGCAACGCCCTGCGT
>JBIOEF010000044.1:0-24738 GCA_044445785.1 Caulobacterales bacterium | reverse complement strand
TCTTCGTTGACATGGCACGCCGCGCTCGATTCGCCGCCTGCGTTGTGCCAATACCCCGAGGCGATGCCGCGCCCCTGATTGGGTCCGAGCTTCACCTTGAAGTGCTCGCTCGCGCGGGCCGCCGCCAGGGTCTGCTGGTACCCGATATTGATCCAGGTCGGCCCGTGCGCCGCCTTGGTGCCGTCCTTGGCGGCGTTCAATTCGCGCAGCCGCAATGGCTCGATGCCGAGTTCAGCGGCGAGTTCGTCCATGCAGCTCTCTACCCCGTAGGCCGAAATCGGCGCGCCCGGAGCGCGGTAGGCCGCGACTTTCGGGCGGTTGCTCAGAACATCGTAGCCGGTGACCACGATGTTCGGCAGGTCGTACGCGGAAAACGCGCACATGCAGCCCTGGTTGACCGGCGACCCCGGGAACGCGCCCGACTGGTATTTGAGGATCGCCTGGGCGGCAACGATGTGGCCGTCCTTCTTGGCGCCGAGCTTGACCTCGATGACCGCGCCCGAGGTCGGTCCGGTGGCGCGGAACACCTCCTCGCGGCTCATCACCAGCTTCACCGGCGCGCCGGCCTGGCGCGACAGCGCCAGCGCCAGCGGCTCCAGATAGACCACCGTCTTGCCGCCAAAGCCGCCGCCGATCTCGGCGGGGGTGACGCGGATGTCGGAGATCTCCAGCCCCAGCACCTTGGCGCAGTAGGTGCGGACCATGAAGTGGCCCTGGCTGGAGCTCCAAACCTGGCACTGGCCGTCGGCGGACATCGCCGCCACGCAGGCGTGCGGCTCGATGTAGCCCTGGTGCACGGCGGCGGTGGTGTAGCGGCCCTCGACCACGACGTCCGCTTCGGCGAAGCCGGCGGCCAGGTCGCCCCTGGCGAACTGGTTGCGCCTGGCGATGTTGGAGGGCTTGTCGGGCTTGGTTTCCAGGCCCTCGGTGAAGAGATCCTTGTGCAGCACCGGCGCGTCCGGCGCCATCGCCGCCTCCACGTCGATCACGTGCGGCAGCACCGCGTACTTCACCTCGATCAGGCCCAGCGCCTCCTCGGCGATGGCCGGCGAGACCGCGGCGACGGCTGCCACGGCATGGCCGTCGTAGAGGGCCTTGTCGCGGGCGATGACGTTGTAGGCCATGTCGCGCAGGTTCGAGGCCGCTTCGCCGCCTTCCAGCATCTCGCTGGCCATGTCGGGGAAGTCGGCGCCGGTGACCACCGCCTTCACGCCGGCGAGGGCGCGGGCCTTCTTGGTGTCGATGGAGAGGATGCGCGCGTGGGCGTGGGGGCTGCGCAGCACGCGCCCGACGATCATGCCGGGCATGACGAAGTCGGCGCCATAGGCGGCGCGGCCGGTCACCTTGTCGGCGCCGTCGGGGCGGATCGGCCGGGTGCCGACCACTGAGAGGCCGGACTTGGCGCCCGGACGATCGAGGACGTCGCTCATGAGACTCTCCGTTCTTGTCGAAGCTCGGCGGCCGCGTCGAGGACGGCGCGGATCACCTTGTCATAGCCGGTGCAGCGGCAGAGGTTGCCCGCCAGCCAGTAGCGGACCTCGCTCTCGCTGGGGTCGGGATTGGCGTCCAAGAGGGCCTTGGAGGCGACCAGCAGGCCCGGCGTGCAGAAACCGCACTGCAGCGCCGCGTGTTCCAGGAACTTCTGCTGCAGGGGGTGCAGGTCGCCGCCGCGGGCCAGGCCCTCGATGGTCTCGATCCGCCGCCCCTCGGCCTCCACCGCCAGCATCAGGCACGAGCAGACCAGCCGCCCGTCGACGATGACGCTGCAGGCGCCGCAGTCGCCAGAGCCGCAGCCCTCCTTGGAGCCGGTCAGTCCCAGCTCGTCGCGCAGGGCGTCCAGCAGGGTGGTCTGCGGGTCGGTCAGGAACTCGGCGGGATCGCCGTTGACCGTGGTGGTGATGTGTCTCTTGCTCATGCGCTCGCTTTCGCTCGGCCGTAGGCGATGGAGGCGGCGCGCCTGGCCAACACCCCGGCGATCTTGGTCCGGTATTCGACGGTTCCGCGCTTGTCGCTGATCGGGTGGCAGGCCGCACGGGCGGCCGCATCCAGCCGCGCCAGCGCCGCCTCGTCCAGCGCCGAGCCGACGATGGCCGCGCCGGCCTCGGGAACCAGCAGCACGGTGGGGGCCACCGCGCCCAGCGCCACATGCGCCTCGGTGATCTTGCCGGCGCCGTCCAGGACCAGGTTGACGCCGGCGCCGACGACGGCGATGTCCATCTCGGTTCGCGGGATCAGGCGCAGGTAGGCGTCGCCCGCCCGCTTGGGCCGGGGCGGCAGGCGGATCTCCAGCACGAACTCGCCGGCCTTCAAGGTGGTCTTGCCGGGCCCGGCCTGGATCTTCTCCACCGGAACCTCGCGCCGGCCGCCCGGGCCGACGACGACGCAGACGGCCCTGGCCGCCACCATCGCCGGCACGCTGTCGGCGGCGGGCGAAGCGTTGCAGAGGTTGCCGCCCAGCGTGGCGCGGCCTTGGATCTGGGTCGAGCCGATCAGGTTGGCGGCCTCGATGACGCCTGGCCAAGCGCGGACCAGCGCCGCGTTCTCGCCCAGCACCGCGCCGCTGGTCGCCGCGCCGATGACGAAGCTGCCGTCGCTCTCGCGCCGCACGCCAGTGGCCCCCGGGATGCGCTTAAGGTCGACGATGAGGCCAGGTTTCAGCCGGCCGGCGCGCAGCTGGACCAACAGGTCCGTGCCGCCGCCCAGCGCCTTGGCGCCCGCGCCCGCCAGGGCTTTGACCGCCTCTTCCGCGCTCGACGGCGCCAGATAGTCAACTTGGGCCAAGGGGCCTCCGTTTCGGATTTAAGGGCCCCCGATGGGGCGCGCTTCCTTCGTAGATTAGTGAATGGCGTTCACGAAGCGCAATCCGCCAGACTGAGAATCTTGCCGCCGCCCGCTAAGAAACCGGCGCCGGCGTCGCCTTGGCGGGCGCCTGGCGGGCCAGCGGGGTGATGTGCTTTTCGATCCTGGGCAGGAAGTCGGCGATGATCGCATCGGCGTCCCAGCCGCCTTCGCGCGAGAAGGTCTCGATCGGCCGCGGGTGGGAATAGATCGAGAGGTTGTAGCCGCCGGCGCCGAAGATCTGGCCGGTGATGTGGGCGCTGGCCGGCGATGAAAGCGCCACCGCCATCTGCGCCGGGCGGATCGGGCTCTGGATTTCGCGCTGGGCCTCGCGCCGGGCGGCCGTTTCGGCGTCGCGGGGCACGGAGTCGGTCATCCGGGTCGCGGCGCCGGGCGCAATGGCGTTGGAGCGGACGTTGTTGCGCTCGCCCTCCATGGCGATGATCCGCGAGAGGCCGGCGATGCCCATCTTCGCCGCGCCATAGTTGGTCTGGCCGACGTTGCCGATCAGGCCCGAGGTCGACGACCACATGACATAGGCGCCCTCCTTCTGGGCGCGGAAGTGGTTGATCGAGGCGCGGACGACGTTGAAGTGCCCTTTCAGGTGCACCTCCGTGATCATGTCCCACTCTTCCTCGGTCATGTTGTGGATCATCCGGTCGCGCAGGATGCCGGCCGGGTTGTTGATCACGTGCAGCCCGCCGAAGGTGTCCATGGCCTGCTGAACCATGCGGCCGACCGCCTTCAGGTCGGTGACGCTCTCGGTGTTGGCCACCGCCTCGCCGCCGGCGGCCTTGATCAGGTCGGCCACTTCCTGCGCCGGCCCGACGTCGCTGCCCTCGCCGTGGATGCCGCCGCCCAGGTCATTGACCACCACCTTGGCGCCCTGCCGCGCCGACAGAAGCGCGCACTCGCGGCCGATGCCGCGTCCCCCGCCGGTGATCAGCACCACCTTCCCATCCAGCAAGCCCATGGTTTCCTCGTTTCTCTATGAAAATCGCCAGCCGGCCCGCCTGGAGCCGTTCAATGCCCCCAGCATCGGCGCCGCGCGTGCCGGTTGTCAAACGAAGTCGATTGCCTGTGCGTCAAGCAAAGCCAGTGTGTTGACCGGATCAGGCTTGGCTGTTACCCACGCCTATTCATTGCTTACTGACTATTGAACCCGGTGATCGATAAACCATGCAAGTACTTCACAGTTCAGACATAAAATCGCGTGAGATCGACCATCTGGGTCATATGAACGTCCGTTTTTACATGGAGCGGGCGCAGCGGGCCAACAAGGCGTTGATGACCGCCCTCGGGCTGGGCGCGAACGTCCGCGCCAAGCAAGGCGTCCGGCTGGTGCAGAAGGACAGCTACACCCGCTACCACCGTGAACAGTTCCAGGGCTCGGTCCTGGCGGTGAAGGGCGGCGTGCTGAAGGCCGACGCCGAGCGCCTGTCGCTCTACTTCGAGCTGGTCAATGACGCCAAGGCCGAGGTCGCGGCCACCTTCATCATCTCCGCCGAACTGGTCGACCTGGCGACCCGCACGACGCTGCCGCTGCCCGCCGCCGCCCTGGCAGCGGCCCTTCAGGCGCAGGTCGAGCTGCCGGACTATGGCCGTCCCCGCACCATCGATCTGGACCCGCCGACCCTGGACCTCGCGTTCGAAGACGTCGCCGGGCGGCTAGGCGAAGACCACACCGATCCCATGTCGCGGCGGATCGAGCGGGTCATCGAAGCCGATGAGTGCGACGCCTACGGCTTCCTCGCCGACGACGAGGCGATGAGTTTCGGCGGCTGGCGCATGCCTCGCCCCTCGGAGATGAAGAACTTCGGTCCGATGACCTTCGTCAGCGAGACGGGCCACCGCCTGGGCTGGGCCTCGATGGAGACGCGCACGGTGAAGGTCAGCCAGCCGCGCGCCGGCGAGACGTTGTGCTCGCTGGGCGCGGAGATCGGCCTGCATTCGAAGGTGCGCCATTCCCGCCGCTGGATCTTCAACACCACCACCGGGCGCATCATCTCGCTGAACGATAACGTCAGCGTCGCCCTGGACCTGGACGCCCGCCGCTCCATCGAGATCCCGCCCAACGTGCGCGCGCAGCTGGAAAAGCGCCACCTGCCGGAGTTCGCCTAGACGCGCGCGGCGGCTGGACGCGCGGGCTGGTCCGCGGCCGGGTCGGCTTGCGCCTGGCCGCCCGCGAACCTGGCGATGGCGGCATAGAGCGTGGCGACCTCGATGGGCTTGGGGACGAAGGCGTCCATGCCCGAGGCCGCGTAGGTATCCACCTGGTGCTTCATCGCGTCGGCGGTGAGCGCGATGATCGGGATGCGCGTTCGACCCGACAACCCTTCGCGGCGGCGGATCTCGCGCGCGGCGCTGGGGCCGTCCATCCCGGGCATCTGGACGTCCATCAGGATCTGGTCGAAGTCGCCCGCCTCCCAGGCGGCGACCGCCGCCGAGCCGGTCTCGACGATCGCCGTCTCCACGCCGATCTGATCCAGCAGCGTGCGCAGGACCAGCTGGTTGACCCTATTGTCCTCCGCCGCCAGAAAGCGAACCGGCTTGTCAGGGGCGCCATCGGCCGCCAGGTCCGCCGGCGCCCCGGTGGGTCCAGGACTCGGCGCACACGCCAGCGGCAGCTCGACGGTGAAGACGCTGCCGCGACCGACTTCGCTCTGAACGCTGATCGTTCCGCCCATCGCCTCGCAGAGCTCGCGGCAGATGGCCAGGCCAAGACCTGTGCCGCCGAACCGCCTCGTGGTGGAGGAGTCGGCCTGCACGAACTTGTCGAACAGCTGGCTCACCCGCTCGGGGGCCACGCCCGGCCCGCTGTCGGTCACCGACCAACGCACGCCGCCCGCATGGCCGGCGACCATCACCTCCACCCCTCCGGCGTCGGTGAATTTCAGGGCGTTGGAGATCAGGTTGACCAGCACCTGGCGCACCCGCGCCGCGTCGCCCTCGTAGAACCCCCGCGCCGTCTCGTCGATCCGCACGCCAAAGCTCAGGCCCTTCTTGGCCGCCGAGGCGCTGAAGGCCGCGTGCGCCGCCAGCGTCACCGCCTCCAGGTCGAACGGCGCGCGCTCCAGCTCCAGCTTGCCGGCCTCGATCTTCGACACATCCAGAACGTCGTTCAGGATCTCCAGCAACGCTTCCCCGGACTGGCGGATCACGCCCAGCCGCTCGCGCTGGACCGGCGAGAGGGCGTCGTTGTCCATCGCCTGGGCCATGCCCAGGACACCGTTCAGCGGCGTGCGGATCTCGTGGCTGGTGATAGCCAGGAAGGCGCTCTTGGCCCGGCTGGCCGCCTCCGCCGCCTCCAGCGCCGCGCGCAGCGCCTGGCTCTCGCGGTAGAGGGCGGACGCCAGCAGGGCGATGAACACCGTATAGGCGCCCGCGCCGATGGTCAGCATGGCGACCTCTGCGCCGCTCAGTCTATGGCCAAGCGCATAGGCGGTGACGGGCAGGGCCATCAGACAGGCGGACGACGGTCCCACGAGGCTCAGCGAAAAGCCCCAACTGCCGCGGGTCATCACCGCGTTGTTGAGGTTGATGGCGCAACCCACCAGCATGGCCGCAGCCAAGCCGAACCCTGACCGGTCGAGCAACAGAATGAAGCACACGACCGCGAACGCCGCGGCCGAGGCGAGGCGGCTGATGACGGTGATCGCAGTCAGCCCGCGGTCGGCGAGGCGACTGAGGAGTCGCCGCGACAGGACCGCATCGGCCAGGGCCGTGGCGCAGGCCAGCGCGAACCAGGCCAGCACCACGTTCGCCCGCGTGTGCAGCCAGATCAGCGCGCCGATCAGCACAATCTGCCCGATCCGCGCGGGCGTGCCTTCGGTGCGCCAGCGCAGAATCCGCAGACTCGCCGGGTCCATAGCATCCATGAATTCAGGCCCCCCGCCGTGGAGCGGCGATCGAACGGGGGAGCCTAGCAAGCGGAGCTTGTCACTTCGCAAACGACCCAGGCGTCATCCGCGCGTGGGTCAATGCGCCTCAGGTCCGTCGAGGCGTCCCGGCCCCGGCGGGCTGTTGGGTGACCAGTCGAGAGCCCCCCGACAGGGGGTTAAATTCCGAGGTCGAGCAGATTGTAGTCCCTGATCAGGGCGCGGGCGTCGTCGTTCCACGGCCAGGCCTCGGCGGCGTCGGCCTGTGGGGCGTAGACGAAGGGCGTCTCGCCTGGGAACCGCTGACGGCGCGCGTCGATCGCCCAGCCGATCACCCGGGCTCGCGTCGCGATCCGCTCGGCGTCATAGGTGGCCTCCGCGTTGTGGACGCCGCCCCCGGCCACGCCCAGCACCGAGCGCCGGCGGTGGAAGCCGAAGTTGACGGTGACCCGCCAGTCGGCGCTGGTGTTGGCGAACGAGCCGTGCACGACCTGGCGGTTGGTGATGGCGACATCGCCGGGCGCGCAGACCAGCGGCACGGCCTGGGGCAGCCGTTCGGTCCCGGCCGCGGCGACCATCTCGGCGATGTCCGACTTGCCGCCCCGGTGCGAGCCGGGGACCACCCAAAGGCCGTTGGCCGGCGTGCAGCCGTAGAGCTGGGCCATGAAATTGAAGCCGTGCGTGCCCTCGTCGAGGTCCGGGTCCTGCCAGTGGGTCCAGCCGTCCTGGTGCCAGGCCACGGAGGCGCCCAGCCCCGGACCCTTCATCCAAAGCGCCTCGTTGAAGGGAACGAAGTCAGGGCCGTTGATGGCGGCCGCCACCGCCAGCAGCTGGGGATGGCCGTAGACCCGCAGGCAGGCTTCCGAGAACTGGAGCGAGCCCAGGATCAGGTAGACCACCTCGTCCGGCGCGCCCTCCGGCGCCGGTGGCTCGTACATCTTCACCGGATAGCGGCCGTGGGCGGCCTTGGTGCCGCCGACCGGATCGCTGAGCGGCTTGGCCCAGATGAGATTGAGCCCCTTGCAGCCGACCGCCAGCGCCCGGCGACCTTCGGCGTCGACCTCCGCGCCCCGGTGGACCGGCAGGCGCGCCTGGATCTCAAGGAAATCCGCCTCGATGTCCGCCAGCTCCTCGGGCTTGAGCACGCCGGTGAAGACGTAGAAGCCGCATCGGCTGTAGGCCGCGCGAATGTCGGGGCTGAGATCTCCCGAGGCGGTGAACCGGACCGGGCCACGATTGCCCAACGCCAGCGCCCGCGCCTCGCCGTCGGCGCAATAGTCGCGCATGGCCGCTTCCTCGATCCCATAGTCGGCGGCGAAGGTTCCGAGCGGCTTGTTCATCAGGGCCTCAGGGGTTTGGGCGAGCAAGAGAAGTCTGGCCCCTTCGGCATTGGCAGGCAACTACGGGGACGACGCGGCCCAGGTTCGCCCGGACGTCGCCAGCGTCCGCATGCCCGCGAGTTGACGGTGAAATTGGTACATGTTCCAACTTTGCGCGGCGCTCCGCCGGACAGCAGCCTGGCTCTGGAACGTCGCCGACTGAAAGCCGCGGCGCATCGGCGCCTCAGTATTGAGCGGTGGAGGAGGAAGCATGGCCGACCGCGCCGCCCAGCCGGACCTGATCACCCTGCCCCATCACCTGGAGTTCTTGTCTGACCCCTGGCTGGAGGAAGCCGCGCGGTTCTGGCGCGAGACCCTGCCGGCGAGAAGGGCGAAGCTTGGCGGGCGGCCATTCTCGGTGAGCGAGCGGTTCACCGGGGCCCCGCCGCACCTGAAGCTGCCGGGCGACGTCGCCAGCTGGTCGCTGCGCTTCGATGGCGAAGAGGCGGCGATCTCGCGCGGCTTCGATCCCGATGCGGACGTGACGGTCGAGGCCGACTACCAGGCCGCGCTCTTTCTGGCGCAGTTCGTGGGCGTGCTGGCGCCGGGCGGCGCCGAGACCATGTGGCGCGAGGCGCGTCAGATGTCCGGCCAGGATGCGTTTCGCGTGCAAGGGCGCCTCGAAAACGAGGCGGCCGGCCGGCTGCTTGGCCTCTTCCACGACCACATGGCGCGCCGGACGGTGGAGAACCCCGATCTGGAGCATCGGGCGCGGCGCCTGGGCCTGACCGGCAAGATCCGCGAGATGGACGAGCAGGGCTTCGTGGTCATCGAGCGGGCCATCACCCCCGACTTCGCCGACGAGCTGCGCGCAGCCACCCGGGCGGCGATGTCGCCAGAGCAGGGCCTGCTTGATTCCTGGCTCTACCTGGGCCGGCCGTTCGAGCGGCTGATCCTCAATCCGCTGTTGATGACGATGATCGACGCCTCGCTGGGGCGCTGCGCCCAGGTCGCCACCACCGGCGCGCTGCTGCGCGGCCCGGGACCTGGCGGCATCGACATCCACACCGACTACACCGACGTGCCCGAGCCCTATCCGGAGTACGCCATGAGCGGCGTGGCGGTCTGGGCGCTGGAGGACTGGACCGTGGCGTCCGGCCCCACCTGGATCGTGCCCAAGAGCCACCGCATGCGTCGCGCGCCCCGCTCCGGCGAGGGTCTGGACGCCGGCGTCCCGGTCGAGATGCCCAAGGGATCGGTGGTCTTCTTCACCCAGGGGACCTGGCACTGGCAGGGCCCGCGCACCGAGCCCGGCGAGCGGGTGACGCTGCACCCGCACTTCAACCGCAATATCCGGCGCTCGCTCGACATCAAACGGCCCGACGTCGCGCTGCTGTCGCGCAATCCGCCGAGGCTGGGTGAGATGCTGGGTCAGGACGACGGCTTCGACAAGATGACAGCGGCTGGCGGACGCGACTACCTGAGGCTCGAGCACACCCGCCAGCTGCACGCCTTCACCCGCCGCAAGCTGAAGGAAATCCTGCGCGCGCCCGAGGCGGCGGCGGCGTGAGCGAACCCGCCGCCATCGAGACGTCCAGCGGGCGCCTGCCGCTCAGCGAGCTGCCGCCGCGCGACTGGAAGGCCGCCGGCGAGGCGTTGGAGCGTGACGGCGTCGTCATGCTGAGGGGGGCCCTGACCGCTGACGCCTTCGCCAAGGTCGAGGCTGCCGTGGCCTGGAGCCTGGCCAATCCCTCGCCGACGGCGGTGCGCTTCTATCCGGGCGAGCCGGCGACGTTCTTCGAAGACCGGGGTCGCAACCACGCCGGCGTGATCCGCGAGATCGGCCTGGACGCCATGGTGTCGGCGCTCTGGGGCGCAGATCGGCTCTGGTACATGGGCGAGCAGCTCTTCCTGAAGGAGGGCGGCGCGTCGCGGCGCACCCCCTGGCACCAGGACACGTCCTACCTGAGGATGATGGGCTCGCAGCTCGTCGCCTGCTGGATCAGCCTGGACGCCTTGCCCAAGGAGCACTGCCTCGAGTTCGTGCGCGGCTCGCTCAAGGGCGCGCTCTACAACGGCTCGGACTTCGCGGCGCACGACGACACCGCGCCGCTCTACAAGCACTCGACGCTGCCACGGCTGCCCGACATCCAGGCCGATCGCAAGGCGTTCGACATCGCTTCGTGGGACGTCGAGCCCGGCGACGTGATCGTCTTCCACCTCGGCGTGCTCCACGGCGGCGCCGGAACCGCGCCGGGTCTGCGCCGGCGCACCGTCTCCATCCGCTTCCTGGGTCCGACGTGGTCTACGACGGGCGCCCGCGGGACGAACGGCGCGCGCAGGAGGGCAACGACAAGGCCCTCGCCTCGGTCTACGCCGGCCTAGAGCACGGCGATCGGTTCCCCACGGCTCACCTGACGCCGCTCTAGGCGCCGATCTCCAGGGTCAGTGGAGGACGGACGCGCCTAGCGAAAGGCGTTTGGGTAGAGGTCGCGGAAGTTCTCCGCATAGAAGCGTCGCTTGACGTCTTCGCCGGCGCCCGCGAGCACGCGCTCGAACCGACCGATCGGGTCGCGGCCGCCCTCGGCATGGGGATAGTCGGAGGAGAACAGGTAGAGTTCCGGATAGGACTCGGCGACGAAGGCGCCGACGTCCTCGAACGGATAGGGCGTGAAGCGAAGCTGGTCGCGGATCTGCTCGGAGGGCCGACGGCGCATCTCCGCCAGGTGCGGCTCGGACTTCGCCCAGATCTCCGCAGCATGGTCGAGGCGGCGGATCATGTCCGGCGCCCAGCCGGCGCCCAGCTCGATCACCCCGCCGCGCAGGTTCGGATGCCGCTCCAGCACCCCGTCCAGCACCAGGACCGAGATGAACTTCTGCGCCGCATGATGGATCGCGGTTAGGTCCTTCGAGCCGATCACCTCGGCGCCGCCGCGCGCGCTCCTGCGGTCCGGACGTCCGTCGTTCATCCAGGGCGCTTCGATGCTGAGGGGCGAGGAGCCGACATGGAGGATGAACGGCAGCCGCCTTTCGGCCAGCATGGCCCAGATCGGCTCGTGCATCACATGGCCGGGCGAGCGGCCGCCCGGCGGGCTCGCCGCCACCCAGACCGCGCCCAGGCCCAGCTGCGTCGCATGATCGATCTCGGCCATCGCCAGGTCCGGCTCGTCGAGCGGAACGATAGCGACCCCGATCAAGCGCCGATCGGACTGACAGAAGGCGGCCATGGCCCGGTTGTGAGCGCGCGCGATGGCGTAGCGCGTCTGCGGCGGGGCCTCGAAAATCGGCCGCGCGCAGAAGGACGAGAACACCACCTGCCGCTCGAACCCCAGCAGATCCAGCGCCAGCGGACGCTCGGCGCCGCTGAACGAGCCGAGGGCTTCGTGCCACTTCGGCCCGCGGGTGATCTGGTCGCCAAGCGCGAGCAGCTTTTCCACCGTCGCCGGGTCATGGCCGGACTTGCCCACGTGGCCGCCGGGGTTGAAGCCGCCGGTGGCGAGCGCGCCCAATGTGGGCATCTGGTCTCGCATCGCCGGATCGGCGTGGGCGGTCAGGAAATCGGGCAGCTCCATCAGGTGGCTGTCCGCGTCGTAGATCAGGCGCTCGCCCGCATAGCTCATCGCCGACGCTCCCGCTCGCAAATGGGGCCCCGGACGGAGACCCGCGCCGTTGCCAGGGGAACCCTACCTACACGGCTTCACGACGTGAAGGCTGCACGCGGTGCGAAGGCGGCCGGAGGCCTGTGCCGCGTGCGCGCAACCCTAAGCCTCCAGTTCGACATCCCAGTAGAGGTAGTCGAGCCAGCTCTGGTGCAGGTGGTTGGGGGGGAAGCGGCGGCCGTGGTCCTGGAGTTCGTACATGCTGGGCCGGTGCGGATGGCGGCGCGGGTGCATCGCCGCTTCCCTTGGCGTGCGCCCGCCCTTGCCCAGGTTGCAGCGGGCGCAGGCGGTGACGATGTTCTCCCAGGTGGTGCGCCCGCCGCGCGAGCGCGGGGTGACGTGGTCGAAGGTCAGGTCCTCGCCCGAGCCGCAGTACTGGCAGGCGAAGCAATCGCGCAGGAAGACGTTGAACCTCGTGAACGCCGGCGGGCGGTCCTGGACCACGTATTGCTTCAGCGAGACCACGCTCGGCAGCGGCATCTCGAACGAAGGCGAGTGAATCAGCTTGTCGTAGTTGGAAACCACGTCGACGCGGCCAAGGAACACCGCCTTGACGGTCTCCTGCCAGGGCCAGAGCGACAGCGGATAGTAGCTGAGCGGGCGATAGTCGGCATTGAGCACCAGGGCCGGCCAGCCGGACGGGGGCCGGTTAAGCACCTGCATGACGCGTCTCGCTGGGCCGGACGATCAGACGTTGCTGGGCTTCGAACCTGAAGACTCGCCTCCTCGCGACCGCTTGCGGGCGCAAATCAGCGCCTCGGCCGCTTACTAGGCCAGATTCCACGACACAGGCGTGACGAGCAAGAGGCGAGGTTAGGCTGACTGTAACGCCTGGCGCCTAGGGTGGCGCGAAAGCCACGCCCAAGAATGGGAGCGACCAGCCCATGAACGCCACCTTTTGCGATCTCATCGACCACCTGAAGTCGGTCGGCCGGATCAGCGCCGACGAAGCCCTGGCCGTGCGCCGGGCGATCTACGACGACACCGGCGTCAGCCTCGATGAAGCGGCCGCCATGGTCGCCCTCGACGAGGCGACCGAAGACCGGGCGGCCGAATGGGACGAACTCTTCGTCGAGGCGATGGTCGACGTGGTCGTCCATCAGCAGGACCCGCGCGACTATGTCGACGCCGCCAAGGCCGACTGGCTGATCCGCACGTTCACCGAGGGCGGCAGGGTCCGCACCGACAGCGAGCTGGAGGCCATCGCCCATATCCTGGAGGAAGCGACCTCGGTCCCGCCCAGCCTCACCAGCTTCGCGCTCGCCCAGGTCAAGGCGGCGGTGCTGGAGGGCGAGGGGCCGCTGCTGCGCGGCGGCCGGATGGAAAAGGGCAGGATCACCGCCGGCGACGTGGAGATGCTGCGCCGGATCCTGTTCGCCGCCGGCGGTCATGGCGAGGCCGCCATCACCAGGGTCGAGGCCGAGATCCTGTTCGACATCAACGACGCCTGCCGCGGCGCTGAGAACGATCCCGCCTGGCCAGATTTCTTCGCCAGGGCGGTGGCCGCTTCGGTGCTGACCGCCAGCGGCTATCAGCCGATGGACGCGGGCGAAGTCGTCCGCGAGGAAGCGTGGCTGAACTCCAAGAGTTCGTTCCTCGGGTTCGCCCGTTCAACCTTGCACCTGCCCGGCGCGCAGGGCGCAAAGCAGGAGATCCGCGAGCGAGCGGAGGGCGCGCTGGAAGACATTCTGCACCCTGACGCGGACTATCAGCGGGCGTGGAACGCGAAAAACTCAGCCCTGGCGACCGCTGAGGCGGGGGCCGAGGTCCTGAACGATGACGAGGCTCGCTGGCTCGTGGGCAGGATCGGACGGGGCGGCGCGCCAGACGCGGCGGAGCGACAGCTGATCGCCTTCGTGAAGCAGAATGCGTCGCAGATCAGCCCGCTTTTCCAGCCGCTGCTGGACGGGGCGGCGACGGACGAGGCGCCGGCGGTTGCGCCGACCTTCGGGCGGCGGCAAGCCTAGCGTTGCGGGCGGGGGGCGCAGGTCCAGCGGTTGCGCTGGATCAAGGCGGCTGACGTTTTCTGGGAATGAATGTAGCTCACCGGCGTCAGAACTGGTGAGGGGCGCGTTTGAGAGGAGTGCGGCCCCGCACCCCTCTCAAAGCATCGGCCCATGCATGCGCCGGGGCTCTTAGGCGCCGACGAGGGCGGTCCCGACGGAGAGCGCCAGGCCGAGAGCGAGAACGACGGCGACCGTGGTGCGGTCGAAGAAGCGTTCAAAGGCTGTAAGCTTTGCGAGAGACATGACAAGGTTCCTTTAGTTCGTTTTTGAACCCCTAGGGGAGCAGGGGGTGTCCGATCTGGACAGTGCTAAGATAGTGCATATCTGAACGGTGTCAACATGATCTTTACATCGTTCGGATAGAGTTTTACGGTGACCGCAATGAGAGAAACTGGAAACGCTCAAGCTCGCCCCTACCACCACGGCGACCTGTCACGCGCGCTGATCGACGCGGCGCGGCGCATTCTGGAAGCGGAGGGCGCCCAGGCGCTGTCGCTGAGGGCGGTGGCGCGCGAGGCCGGGGTCAGCCCGGCCGCGCCCTATCACCATTTCAAGGACAAGACCGAGCTCCTGGAGGCCGTCGCCCAGCAGGGCTGGCATGCGCTGGGCGAGACCATCGCTCAGGCCAGGGCCACCTCGCCCGGGCCGCGCGAGACCCTGAGCCGGATCGGCGTCGCCTACGTCACCTTCGCCCGCAACAACCCGGCGCTTTACCGGCTGATGTACGACACCACCCGCGACCGCACGGCCATGCCCGAGCACTCCAAGGAGCACGCCAGCGGCTACGACGAGGTGCAGTGCGCCATCGTCGACGCGGGCGGCGACGCGTCGAACCCCATCGAGCTGCAGCTGGCCACGATCGCCTCCTGGGTCGCCGCCCACGGCCTGGCCGAGATGGCCGGCTTCAAGGAGTTCGATGAGCTGAAGGAGGCCATGGGCGGCGAAAAGGCGTTCCTCCAGGGCGTCCTCGACCACATCGGCGTCCTCTCGCGCCACACCAAACACTAGGCGTGCGCGGCGCCGCCTTCGTCACCCGTTTCGCGCCCTCGCCGACCGGCCTCCTGCACAAGGGCCACGCTTTCTCCGCGCTGACCGCCTTCGGGGCGGCCAAGGCCGCCGGCGGGCGTTTCCTGCTGCGCATCGAGGACATCGACTTCACCCGCTGCCGGCGTCAGTTCGAGGCGGCGATCTTCGAGGACCTGGCGTGGCTGGGCCTGGACTGGGAGACGCCGGTCCTGCGCCAGTCCGAGCACGCGGGCGACTACCTGGCGGCGCTGGAGCGTCTCAGGGACGCCGGCTTGGTCTACCGCTCGTTCAAGACCCGCAAGGAAGTGCTGGACGACATCGCCCGCGCCCCGCACGGCCCGCCGGAAGGCTATCGCGGCGCGCCGCTCGCGCCAGACGATGAGGCGCGGCGGCTGGCGTCCGGCGAGCCCTACGCCTGGCGCCTGGCGCTGTCGACGGCGATGGCCAGCACCGGGGCGCTCAGCTTTGATGAAGCCGGCGAGGGCCCGGCTGGCGAGCGCGGGACGATCGCCGTCGATCCGCGCTCGGCCGGCGACGTGGTGCTGGCGCGCAAGGACGTCGGCGTCGCCTATCACCTGGCGGTGGTGGTCGACGACGCGCGCCAGGGGATCACAGATGTGATCCGCGGCCAGGACCTCTTCGAGGCGACCCATATCCAGCGGCTGCTGCAAGCGCTTCTCGGTCTGCCGGCGCCCCGCTATCGGCATCACCGCCTGATCACCGGGCCGGACGGCAAGCGCTACGCCAAGCGCGATCGCGCCCAGACCCTTGCCGACCTGCGTGCGCGCGGGGTCTCGCCAGAGACTCTGAGGGCGGAGCTGGGGTTCCTGGGTTGAGGTTCTCCAACGCCCCTCTTGTTTGTCATCCCGGCTGGAGGCTCGCGCCAGCGAGCTGGAAGGCCGGGATCTACTCAGCGCCAGCGGGGGAAGTAGGTCCCGGACAGTCCGCTGCGCGGCCTTCCGGGATGACAAACATTAACTAGTTGAATTATTAGATGAAACCTTGTCCTCTCATGGAGGGCCGATCCTAACGCCGGTCCCAGTACTGGTAGCTGTAGACAGTCTCGAAGCCGGCGGACCCGTAGAGGGCGATGGCCGAGGCGTTGTCGGCCTCCACCTGCAGATAGGCGCGGCGCGCGCCAGCCCCCCGGGCGAAGGCCAGCAGCGAGGCCAGCACCGCGCGGGCGAGGCCGCGCCGGCGATACGCCGGGTCGGTGCGCATGCCGAAGATCCCCGCCCATTCGCCCTCCACCGCGGCCGCGCCGATGGCGGCGGGCGCGCCTTCCACATCGATCCTGGCGAAGCCGCGGGGCGGAACGATCCGGCCCAGCGCCTCCAGCCGCTCGCGCGTGTCGCCAGGATCGCCGGTCCCGGCGGCCGCGAACACCGCTTCGAACGCCGCGTCCAGCTCGCTCGCGACGCGCACGGTGGCGTCCGCCTCGCCGGCGACCGGGCCGGTCATCATCAGGGTCCGGGTGCGCGGCCGGTAGCCGCCGGCCGCGAGCGCCGCCGTCAGTCCCGCGGGCTCTTCAGCGGCCGGGACGATCTTGAAGATCGGCTTCAACCCCCGCGCCGCGTACCAGGCCTCGACCGCCGCGATGGCCTCAGCCAGCGGCCGGTCCGGCGCCGCCAGCGGCCAGCAGGCGTTGATCCGGCCCGAGAAGCCTGCCGAGGCGTAGAGCCGCCAGCCGCCCAGCGCGGCTTCCTCGCCGGCCCGCCAGGCCCGCGCGGCGATCGGCTCCAGCTCCTTCGGGCCGGTCATGCTTCCCTCCAAAACGACGGCGGGCGCCGACCCGAAAGCCGGCGCCCGCGCGCCAGAACCTCAGCTCTTGAAAGGCTACAGCGCTTTCAAGTTCACCGCCGCGGTGCGGCCTCGCTCGTCCTGAAGCTCATAGGCGATCTTCTGCCCTTCGTTCAGACTTCGAAGGCCGGCGCGCTCGACGGCGCTGACGTGCACGAACACGTCCTTGCCGCCGTCGTCCGGCTGAATGAAGCCGAACCCCTTGGCGGAGTTGAACCATTTGACGGTGCCGTTGGCCATGTCGACTTGTGCTCCCTGACAAAGCGCTTCCTCGCTGGCGGCGCCCTTCTTTTCGAGGCGCCGCACAATCTGCTGACGTCTGGGAAGCGGCTTCCTCGGTCCGGCGAAGGTCTTTCGTCTGATCTTCGCGGGCGCGATCGTCTGCAGGCCCAAAGCACGGATTGCGATGGAAAATTGCGCATGCGGGGCGATTTCGGTCAACTCAAAACCCGCCGCCGAGGCCGAGCTCAGCCACCGGCGGCCAGGGCGTCGATCACCTTCAGCGCCTGCGGACTGGACCAGTCGGCGCCGCCGGCCAGGGTGGCGCGCACCCGGCCCGACGGATCGATCAAGAGCGTGGTGGGAAAGTTCTCCACCGCCGGCTGGAAAGTCCTGGCCAGCGTGTAGGTAGGGTCGGCGTAGAAGCTCAGCGGCGGGCGCTTGGCGAGGAAATCCAGGGCGTTCTGCCGGTCCTCGACACGGTCGAAGCTCACCGGCACGACCGCCACGGGCTTACCGGCCTCGGCCGTCGCCAGCTTGGCCAGGGTCGGCATCTCGATCACGCACGGGCCGCACCAGGTGGCCCAGAGGTTCACCACCACCACCTTGCCCTTGAAGTCGGCCAGGGTGTGGACTTTGCCGGCGGCGTCGGTGAACGGGGCGACCGGCGCGGCGGTCGGCTGGTCCAGGACCACCAGGGATTTCATCTCCCCACTCGCCAGGCTCTTCAGCCCCGGTTTGGAAGAGCAGGCCGGGATGACGTATAGAGCCGCCGCGACGCCGATCAGGGCGAAGCTTCTAGCCGCCCAGACCCCTATTTCTCGAACCATGGCGCCTTCCATGCCTCCCAAGACCCCCACCGGCCAGGGCCACTTACTATGGGGCGGCCGGTTCTCCGCCAAGCCCGGGGCGTTGATGCAGGCGATCAACGTCTCCATCGGCTTCGACAAGCGCCTGGCCAGTGAGGATCTGGCCGGCTCGAAGGCGCACGTGGCCATGCTGGCCAAGGTCGGCGTGATTTCGGCCGCGGACGAACGGGCGATTCTGCAAGGCCTCACCGCCATTGAAGGCGAGATCGCCGCCGGGACCTTCCCGTTTCGCGAGGAGTTCGAGGACATCCACTTCAACGTCGAAAAGCGCCTGGAGGAGCTGATCGGCGGGGCGGCGGGGCGGCTGCACACCGCCCGCTCGCGCAACGATCAGGTGGCGCTGGACCTCAGACTCTGGGTGCGCGCCGCGTGCGAGCGCACCCAGGGCCAGTTGAAGGGATTGCAGCGCGCCCTGGTGGCCAAGGCCGAGCCGCATGCGGCGACCCTGATGCCGGGCTTCACCCACCTGCAGAGCGCCCAGCCGGTGACCTTCGGCCACCACCTGATGGCCTACGTGGAGATGTTCGGCCGCGACGCTGGCCGCTTCGAGGGCGCCAGGGCGCGGATGAACGAGAGCCCGCTGGGCGCGGCGGCGCTGGCCGGCACGTCGTTTCCGATCGATCGGACGATGACCGCCAGCGCGCTGGGATTCGACCGGCCCATGGCCAACAGCCTGGACGCCGTCTCCGCCCGCGACTTCGCGCTGGAGGCGCTGGCCGCCGCCTCCATCTGCGCCACCCATCTCTCGCGCCTGGCCGAAGAGATCGTGCTCTGGATGACCGCCCAGTTCGGCTTCATCTCTCTTTCGGACGAGTTCACGACTGGCTCCTCGATCATGCCGCAGAAGCGCAACCCCGACGCCGCCGAGCTGGCGCGCGCCAAGGCTGGCCGCATTCTGGGCGCGTTCATGGCGCTCTCTATGGTGATGAAGGGGCTGCCGCTGGCCTATTCCAAGGACATGCAGGAAGACAAGGTTCCGGTCTTCGAGGCCTTCGACGCCCTGGAGCTGGCGCTGGCGGCGATGACCGGCATGGTCGCCGACCTCACCGCCAACGAGGCGCGCATGGCCGCCGCCGCCGGCGCGGCCTTCTCCACCGCCACCGATCTCGCCGACTGGCTGGTGCGGGTCTCCGGGCTGCCGTTCCGCCAGGCCCACGGCGTCGCCGGCGCGGCGGTGAAGCGGGCGGAGGCGCTGGGCGTCGACCTGGCCGACCTGCCGCTCGCCGAGCTCAAGGCGCTCGAACCAAGCATCACGGCGGACGTTTATTCGGTGCTGACTCCCGAGGCCTCGGCGGCGAGTCGCTCGAGCTTCGGAGGCACAGCGCCGCAGAACGTGCGCGCCGAGATCGCGCGTTGGAAGGACATCCTCGGATGACCCGCGTTGCCTTGATCGCCATCGGCCTCTTCGCTCTCGCCGCGTCGCTCTCGGGCTGCGGCAAGCAGGGCGATCTCGATCGTCCCGGACCCATGTGGGGCGCCAAGGAGAAGGCCGCCTACGAAGCCCAGAGGCGACAGCAGGCGGACCAGAAGACCAACGCCGCCCAGGGCGACAAGATCGAGACCCTGCCCGACGAGGGCCCGGGCAGCGATCCCAACACCAATCCGGCGCCGCCGCGCACCGACCCGATCCAGGGCCAGCGCCCGAGCCCCTACGACCAGGGCCAGCCGGGCGCTCAGCCGGACCCCTTCGCCCGGCCGCAATGAATCACTTCGAGCTCAAGGGAGGCGAGCTCGCCTGCGAAGACGTTTCCCTGGCCGCCATCGCGCAGGCCGTGGGCACGCCCGCTTACGTCTACTCCACCGCCACCTTGGAGCGTCACTACCGGGTGTTTCGCGACGCCCTGGCCGCGCACCCTGAGATCGGCGAGCCGTTCGTCGCCTACGCGGTGAAGGCCAACTCGAACCTGGCGGTGCTGAGCACCCTGGCGCGGCTGGGCGCCGGCGCCGACACGGTCTCGGAGGGCGAGATCCGCCGCGCCCTCAAGGCCGGGATCCCGCCCGATCGGATCGTCTTTTCCGGCGTCGGCAAGACCGCGCGCGAACTGGCCTTCGCCCTCGAGGTCGGCGTGGCGGAAATCAACGTCGAGTCCGAGCCGGAGCTGGAGCTGCTGGCGAAGATCGCCGCCGAACGGGGCGCGCGGCCGGCCATCGCCATCCGGGTCAATCCCGATGTGGGCGCCGGCGGGCACCAGAAGATCTCCACGGGCCTGGCCGAGAGCAAGTTCGGCGTCTCCTTCTCCGAGGCCGGGCGGCTCTACGCGATGGCGACCGGGACGCCGTCGCTGAAGGCGGTGGGCGTCACCTGCCACATCGGCAGCCAGATCACCGACCTTGCGCCGCTGGAAGCCGCCTTCGTGCGGATGCGCCAGCTGGTGCTGCAGCTGCGCGCCGAGGGATTTTCCGTCGAGCGGCTCGATCTCGGCGGCGGCCTCGGCGTTCCCTATTTCCACCAGCCCGATCCGCCGACGCCGGCGGACTACGCGGCGATGGTCGCCAGGGTGGTCGGGCAGCTGGGCCTGCAGATGGCCTTTGAACCTGGCCGCGTGATCGCCGCCAACGCCGGGGTGCTGCTGGCCCGGGTGATCCACATCCACGCCCGCCCGGACGGCCGCCGCTTCCTGGTGCTGGACGCGGCCATGAACGACCTCATCCGCGCGGCCATGTACGACGCCTATCACGACCTCAGGCCGGTGCGCCCAAGGCCGGGCGAGGCCACGCCCTACGACGTCGTCGGGCCCATCTGCGAGACCGGAGACACCTTCACCCGCGACCGCGCGCTGCCGCCGCTCGAAGCCGGCGACCTGGTGGCCTTCATGTCCGCCGGCGCCTATGGCGCGGTGATGTCCAGCGAATACAACTCCCGCCCGCTGGTCCCCGAAGTGCTGGTCAGGGGCGACGCGTTCGCCGTGGTCCGCGAGCGCCCGACCTACGAAGAGATGTTCGAGCGCGAGCGCCTGGCCCCCTGGCAGGGCTGAGCACCGGGCAAGGAGACGGGGTATGGCCTACGAGCTGCACTATTGGCCGAGCATCCAGGGGCGGGGCGAGTTCGTGCGCCTGGCGCTGGAGGAGGCGGGCGCCGAGTACGTCGACGTGGCGCGCCGGGGGCGCGACGAGGGCGGGGGCGAGCGCAACCTGGCCGGCCTGATGGCCGAACTCGATCCGCCGCCCTTCGCCCCGCCGATCCTGATCGCCGAGGGCGTCGTGATCGCCCAGACCGCCAACATCCTCCTCTACCTCGGCGCCCGGCATGACCTGGCGCCCAAGGACGAACCCGGCCGGCTGTGGGTCAACCAGCTGCAGCTGACCCTCGCCGACCTGGTGGACGAGGCGCACGACGTGCATCACCCGATCTCGGCCGGCCTTTACTACGAGGACCAGAAGGGTCCGGCCAAGCGCCGCGCCAAGGCTTTCCGCGAGGCGCGGATACCCAAGTATCTCGGCTATTTCGAGCGCATCCTGGCCGGGGCGGGCGAAAGCGGCGCGGGCCCGGCCGGCGCGGCGGTGACCTACGCGGATCTGTCGCTTTTCCAGGTCGTGCGGGGGCTTGAGTACGCCTTCCCCAAGGCCATGCAGCGGCTCGCCCCTTCGATCCCGCACGTGCTCGATATTGCCCGGCGCGTCGAGGAGCGGCCGCGGATCGCCGCGTACCTCGCCTCGCCGCGCCGGATCGCCTTCAACGAGCAGGGCATCTTCCGTCACTACCCGGAACTGGATCCCTGAGGGCGTCTAGGCGGCGGCTTTTTCCAGCGCGCCGCTGACCAGGTGGCAGAGCTTCATCCCACCGTCCCAGACCTCGATCGCCGCATAGTGGTCGCAGGAGGCCAGGCGCTCGCTGGCGAACTCGCGGGCGCGTTTGTCGTGCTTGAACTCGGCGGCGAGCAGGATCGGCTGCTCGAAGCGAAGGTCGTGGACGTAGATCGTGTAGGCTTTCACGTGTCGTCCTATCGTTCCCGCGCCCCGCGGTCGCCAGGCTCGAACTGCGTCGTTCAACCAACGCCGCCCGTCGCCTTCCGTGACCGAAGTGAACGCCGTCAATTCAGCCGTTTTAAGGCAAGGCTCTGACACCGCTGTGACAGGGTGACCAAATCCTTGCCGGCGCGGCGCACCGACTGCGGCGCAGTTTCGGTCAAGACTTGGGCCGGCGTCTGCGGCATGCTCACGCCCCAGCCCATGAGGTCCAGATGCTGAAATCCCGCTCCATCGACTACGCCACGTCCACGGCTGGCGCGCTCGTCCAGGCTCTCGCGCGGCGCGAGGTTTCGGCGGTGGAGCTCCACAAGGAGGCCGTCGCCGCCATCGAGGCCAAGGATAAGACCATCAACGCCGTGGTTGTGCGCGACTTCGACCGCGCGCTTCTCGCCGCCAAGGCCGCCGACGCGGCGCTCGCGCGCGGCGAGGCGCGCCCGCTGCTCGGCCTGCCGATGACGGTGAAGGAGTCCAACCAGATGGCCGGGCTGCCGTGCACCTGGGGTCTGGAGGCGTTCAAGGGCGTGAAGGCCGACGAGGACGCCGTGGGGATCGCCCGGCTGAAAGGCGCCGGAGCGGTGATCCTGGGCGCCACCAATGTGCCGCCCAACCTCGGCGACTGGCAGGCCGCCAACCCGGTCTATGGCCGGACCAACAATCCGCACGACCTGACCCGAAGCCCCGGCGGCTCGTCCGGCGGCGGCGCGGCGGCGCTGGCGTCGGGGATGGTCCCGCTGGAGTACGGCTCGGACATCGGCGGCTCGATCCGCATCCCCGCCCATTTCTGCGGCGTCTTCGGCCACAAGCCGAGCTGGAACCTGATCCCGCTGACGGGCCACCAGCCGCCGGGAACGCCGAAGGGAGGACCGCCCTTCATGCTGGCCGTCGTAGGCCCGCTCGCCCGCACCGCCAGCGATCTAGACCTCGCGCTCTCCGTCCTCGCCGGGCCGGAAGAGGCTACGCCCGGTTTCGCGCTGGCTCCGCCCCGCGCTGAGCGCATGGCCGGATTGCGGGTGCTGGTCCTGGACCGTCATCCTTCGGCGGGCGTGGATGGCGAGGTGCTGAAAGGTCTGGAATCCGTCGCCTCGGCCATGGCCGGCGCCGGCGCTAAAGTCGTCCGCGCGCCGGCCGGCCCGGAACTCCCGGATCTGGCGCTGGCGCACGCGGGCTATGGCGAGATGCTCGGCGCCGTTCTCAGCGCGGGTGTCCCGGATGCGCCGCAGGTCACCCCGGAAACCTGGCGCCGGCTCGTGGCCCTCCAGGAGTCTGTGCGGGATCGCTGGGCGGCGGTCTTCGAGACCGTGGACGTGGTCATCGCCCCGCCGTTCGGAACCGCCGCCTTCCCCCACACCGACGAGGCCGACTGGAGCAAGCGCCGCTTGATCATCGACGGCGAAGCCACCCCCTACGGCGTGCAGCTGGCCTGGCCGGGCATGGCCACCTTCGCCAACCTGCCGGCCACCGTGGTTCCAGCCGGCAAGACCCGCGAGGGCCTGCCGGTAGGCGTGCAGATCATCGGCCCCTTCATGGAAGATCGCACCACCATCGCTGTCGCCGGGATGGTCGAGCAGCTGCTGGACGCCTAGGCCGCCCAGACGCCGCCGTTCGCCGTATCTACGGAGAATCTACGGTGGTTTGCGCGTTTGGGGTGACGGGCCCGGGGCGTGCGCCGGCCGTAAGCGGCAGTATGGCGCAATACCTTGCGTGGTGCAAGCTTAACGTCGTGTCTCGGCCCTCAGGCGTCCGCCAGGATCGCCGCCTTCTGGCGGTTGGTGAAGGCGTGCAGCCTGGCCATGTAGGCCAGCCGCCCGTAGTCGCGTCCGCTGGCCGAGAGCTTGTCGAACCAGTCGTCCTCGCCCAGCATTTCGCCCAGGCGCGGGGCGTTGCGGTGCAGCATCTGCACGTCGATCTTCTTCGGCTCCAGGCTGCGCAGGATGCCGCGGTTGAAGTGCGCGTGCAGGGTCACCCGCTCGCCCGCCTCCTCGCGGTCGCCCTGCCAGTGCCAGACGCCGTGGTGGAAATAGACCACCGAGCCCTTGGGCATCTCTATGGGCACGCCGCCGTTGGCGCCTTCGCCGGGCCGGGGACCGCGGCGCAGCTTGTGGCTGCCGGGCACGATCCAGGTCGGGCCGCTGGCGACCCGCCAGTCCTCCAGCGCCCAGACGCCGACGCCGGTCATGGAGAACTCCGGATAGGGCTCTGGCACGAGGGCGTAGTCGACGTGCAGCGGGATGGTCCCTGGGCCCGGGCCTTTGCGGATGGCGCTGAACGAGGCGATCACCGCGCCCCTGGCCAGCGAGGCGTCGATCAGGGTCATCAGCTTGGGGTTCTGGATCAGGGTCTCGAATTCGCGCCCGTGGTAGAGCATCCAGTTGAGGCTGGAGACGCCCTGCTCCGAGAGCGTTCGCAGGGTCGCCGCGCGCACCGCGTCGGCGAAGTCGTCGGAGATCGCCCGCTCGATCACCGTGTAGCCCTGATCCTCCATCTCGCGGATATTGCCGGTGAGGCCCAGGCGTGCGGCGCGGTGGGCCAAGTCCGGGTTCTCCACCGTGCGCCGGCCCATGTGATCGTGCAGGGCCGAGGCCAGCTCGCCCGCCGCCTCCGGCAGCGCGCCCTTAAAGCGCACCGCGCCCTTGCCGAACACGCGCGCCACCTCGCGCACCGACTCGCGCATCGCGCCCGGCGCGCTGACGCCCACCATCTGCGCGCTCATCAGCGCCGCCTGGTAGTCGCCCTCGATGGTCAGGTCGGCGGCCTCGTTGAAGCCGCGGCCGACGGTGAGGGTCTCGCCGTCATAGTCGCAGCGCCAGTCGACCACGTTGCCCGGCAGGTTCAGGTGCGGCGGGGCGTCGGCGAACCGTTCGCTCAGCGCAAACGGCCCCAGCGCCGCCTTGCGCCGTTCGATCTCGACGCCGAGGAACCGCCGGGCTTCGTCCAGCCAGCCGTCGGACATGAACTCGAAGTGATGCGGCAGCGTATGCATCGCCGGTCTCCTCCCTGTTGGCGCAAGAGTGAGCGGCCGACGCCGGGTCAGGTCAAGCGCCCATCCTTCTCCCTGCGCTCACGACCCTTCTCCCCTTGTGGGAGAAGGTGGCCCGCGGATGCGGGTCGGATGAGGGGTCTCACCGATTCAAGAATAACCGCGGAGATCGCAGAGA
>JBIOEF010000043.1:0-25276 GCA_044445785.1 Caulobacterales bacterium | reverse complement strand
CGCCAGCGCCGGCCGCCGCCGCCGGCGCGCCGATCGTCCAGGCTGACGCCGAGACCGCCGCCGCGCCCGATCCCGACGCGCCGATGGTCACCGCCGGCGGTCTGGACGCCCATCTGGCGTCCAGACCGCCGGCGGTGACCATCGGCGCGTCGGGATCGGGCGCGGCGGCGGTCTCGGCGTCAGCCTGGACGATCGGCGCGCCGGCGGCGGCGGCCGGCGCGGGCGCCGTCGCGGCTGGCGACGGGGTGGGCTGATCGGTGGTTGGCTGGGCGGCGGGAGCGTCCTCGATCGGCGGCAGCGCCGGCGCCGCCTCCTCGCCTCGCACCATGGCTTCGCGGTTCTGCAGATAGACCGAGCGCAGCGTGGCGTAGGGGTCGGCTGCGTCGGCCATCAGAGCCTGCAGATCGGCGTCCGACCGGTCGCGGATGTCCAGGCCACCCACCACCTGCTGGGTGATGTTGGCCGTCGCCCGCCCGGGATAGTTGATGAACGTCAGTGGGTTCAGGACCGAGTCCGCCCCAAGCCCGATGGCGTCGCGCACGGTCGAGGGGCCCACCAGCGGAATGAAGAGGTAAGGCCCCGGCCCGACGCCCCAGCGCCCCAGGGTGACGCCGAAATCGTTGTCCTGGTGCGGCAGGCCGGCGCCCCCGGCCACGTCCATCAGTCCAAGCCACCCGGCGGTGGAATTGGCGGTGAAGCGCAGGGTGTCGTGGGTGGCCCGGCCGAATCTGGCCTGCAGCAGGTCGTTGGCGATCACCACCGGCTCGGAGAGGTTGACCAGCACGTTGTGGATCGCCTTGCCGATCGGGCCCGGCGTCAGCGCGTGGTAGAGCTTGGCCAGCGGCCGGAAGAAGGTGTTGTCGAGCCCCGAATGGCTCGAATAGAGCGCCCGGTTCGTGCCCTCGAACGGATCCTCGGGGACCCCCGCCGGCGCCGCCCGCGCCGCCCACGTCGGGGCCGCGGCGAGCAGGGCGCTCATCCCGGCCAGCACAATCAAGCGAAGCGGACGCAAGGACGACTCCGGCGGCCAAGATGCGCCCGCTTGTTCGCAGACCAGCGAGGCGGAAACAAGGGCGGGCGTCGATTTGCAGCGGAACCGGGACTCGCCCAGTAGGCTCCTGGGTTCGCTTGGCGCCCCTCCCAAAACCACCAGGCGCCCGCCCGCGACCGCCGCAGCGTCAGATCGCCACCCGCACGTTCTGGCCGGTCAGCCAAGGAAATCAGCCTCCCGCGCCGTCCTCACCCAGCGTTAACGTGCTCTGGGCTATGAGCTTTCGGCAAAACAGCCAGAGTGGAGCCAGAATGGCCGGGACGGCGAACAAGCGCGGCCGCAAGACCGCGGCCGGTGGCGACTTGCGCGGACAGCTGGCGGGCTTCGTCGGCCAGGCGCCGATGTCGATCTGCATGACCGACTCCGACTTCGACATCATCGAGGTCAGCGAGAAGTGGCTGGAGGGGATCGGCGTCCCGCGCGCTGAGATGATCGGCCGCTCGCTCTTCGACGTCCTGCCGGATTCGGAAAGCCGCTGGGGCGAGAGCTGGCGGGCCTGCCTGAAGGGCCAGTCGATGAGCGCCGAGCGCGTCTCGGTGACCTTGCCCGACCGCACGCGCCGCTGGTTCCAGGTCGAGGTCCACCCGTGGCGCGACGAAACCGGGGCTGTTGGCGGGGTGATGATCTCCGCCCAGGACGTCACCGCCCTCCTGGAGGCGCTGGAGCGGACGACACGGTCGGAGCAGCGGCTGGACGTGGCCGCCCGGCTGGGCGGCCTGCACGTCTGGGAAATGGATTACCGGCGTAAGGAACTCTACAAATTCGGCGCCGAAGACACCTTCTACGAGACGCCCAACACCTTCGAGATGCTGGCCGAGGACATCTACGGCGGCATTCACGAGGACGACGTGGAGGACAGCAAGGCCGCCTGGGCCGCGCACGAGGCCGATCCCAGCATTCCCAACAAGGTCGAGTACCGGGTCCGCCGCAAAGACGGAAAGGTGGTCTGGGCCTCTTCGACCTCCGAACTGCTGCTCGACGAGCGCGGCCGCCCATCACGCCTGGTAGGGGCCTTGCAAAACATCACCGCCCGCAAAGAGGCCGAGGCGGCGATGGCCAAGGCGCGCGACGACTCCGAGGCCGCGAACCGCGCCAAGAGCGAATTCCTGGCCAATATGAGCCACGAGATCCGCACGCCGATGAACGGCATCATGGGCATGAACGCCCTCTTGCTGCGCACGGGGCTCACCAGCGAGCAGAAGAAATACGCCGAGGCGGTCCGCGTCTCCGCCGACTGTCTCCTGGGAATCATCAACGATATCCTGGACATCTCCAAGCTGGAGGCCGGCAAGGTCGAGCTGGAGCAGATCGACTTCACCCTCAGCTCGGTGGTTGAGGACGTGGTCGAACTGCTCTCGCCCAGGGCCGCCGAGCAGCACCTGGAGATCGCCGCCTTCCTCGACGAGGAGGCGCGCCGCGCCTTCAAGGGCGATCCGACTCGGCTGCGCCAGGTGGTGCTGAACCTCCTTTCCAACGCCCTGAAGTTCACCGAAACGGGCTTCGTCGCGGTCGAAGTCCACTCCAAAGGCGCGGGCCCCGAGGCGACAGCGCTGCGTCTGGAGGTGCACGACACCGGCATCGGCGTCTCGCCGGGCGCCAAGGACAAGCTCTTCGACAAGTTCCAGCAGGCCGACGGCTCGATCACCCGCAAGTACGGCGGCACCGGCCTTGGCCTCTCCATCTGCCGCCAGCTGGTGGACCTGATGGGCGGCCAGATCGGCGTCGAGGATCGGCCGGGCGGGGGCAGCGTCTTCTGGGTCGAGGTGGCGTTGCCCAACGCCGACGCCGGGGCGCCGACGCGCCGCAAGGTGCGCAGCAGCCTGAAGGGCCAGCGCATCCTGGTGGTCGACGACATCGAGATCAACCGCAGCATCTTCTGCCGCCAGCTGGAGGCCGAGGGCGCGCTGACCGCCGAGGCCGCCGACGGTCCCTCTGCTCTTGCGGCGATCGTCACCGCCGACGCCACGGGCGAAGCCTTCGACATCGTGTTGATGGACCACATGATGCCCGGCATGGGCGGCGACAAGGTGGCCGAGAAGATCCGCGCCAACGGCTCGCTGAAGCAGCCGCGGATCGTGCTGGCCTCCTCGATCGGCGCGCCGGCCGCCTCCGACCGCGCCGCCAGGCAAGGCTTCGACGCGTTCCTGACCAAGCCGGTGCGACACCAGGCGCTGATCGAGTGCCTCTCCGAGCTGGCCCAGCCTGCGGCCGGCCCTGCGAAAGCCGCAGCGCCGGCGCCCGAGTCCGCTCCGGAGGAAGAGGTCAGCTCGCGCGCGGGCGCCAGGGTGCTGCTGGCCGAGGACAATGAGATCAACGCCCTGCTGGCGACAACCATCCTGGAGGAGGCCGGCCACAGCGTCGAGACCGTGGTCAACGGCGCCGAGGCGGTGGAAGCGGCCGCGCGCGGCGGCTTCGATCTGGTGCTGATGGACGTGCAGATGCCGGTGATGGACGGCCTGCAGGCGAGCCAGACGATCCGGGCGCTGAAGGGCCCGTCGGCCAGGGTTCCGATCGTCGCTCTCACGGCCAACGCGATGCGCTCGGACCAGCACGCGTGCCTCGCCGCCGGGATGGATGACTTCATCTCCAAGCCGATCGAGCCGGACGACTTCCTGCGGGTGGTGAGCCGCTTCGTCGGTGGCCGTTCGACGGCGTCGGCGGCGCCTGCCGGCGCCCCTGCCGAGGAGGCGCCCGCCGCGCGCCTGCCCGACCTCGACGATTCCCAACTGGACGGCCTGATGCGGCTCCTGCCGGCTGCGCGGCTGCGCGCGGTCATCGAGAGCTACCTCGGCGCCGCCCAGGGACGCCTGCAGCGCATCGAAGCCTTCGCCAAGGCCATGGACCTGGAGGGAATCGCGCGCGAGGCGCACGACCTGAAAGGCACCTCCGGCAACTTCGGCGCCCGGCGCCTGCAGGCGCTGGCCGAGCAGCTGGAGCAGGCGGCCAAGGCGCGCGACAAGGCGGCGGTGAAGACCTTGGCGTCGGAGATTCGCCGCGCTTCGATCACCGCCTGGGACCTGGTGGGACGGCGGCTGGCCACACTGGACGACAAGGATCGGGAGGTGGCGTGATGGATCCGGCCGAAGCGGCTTCGCGCAAGGGCAAGATCATCCTGGGCGTCGATGACCAGCCCGAGAACCTGCTGATCCTGGAATCGGTGATCGAATCCCAGGGTTTCACCTTCTTCGGCGTCAGCAGCGGGCCCGAGTGCCTGGGCCTGGCGCAGCGGATCAGCCCCAAGCTGATCCTGCTGGATATCCAGATGCCGGGGATGGACGGCTTCGAGACCTGCCGGCGCCTCAGGGCCGTCTACGCGCTCAAGCACATACCGGTGGCGTTCCTCACCGCCCGCAAGGCCGCCGCCGACGTCCAGGCCGGCATCGCCGCCGGCGGCAACGACTTCATCGTCAAGCCCTTCGACCCGGAAAAACTGCTCAACCGGGTCCTGCACTGGACCAGCCGCCGGGTATCCAACGCGGCTTAGAACCCCCCTCATCCGGCCCTTCGGGCCACCTTCTCCCGCAAGGGGGGAAGGACTTGCCGCGCTTGAAGATACTGGGTCTAAAGCTCGCTTCGACCAGAAGTGGGGGACTCTCCAATCGTGCTTCGGGCGCTGAGATCGCTCTATGTGCAGGTGCTGATCGGCATCGTGCTCGGGATCGCCGTCGGCGCGCTCTGGCCTGCGGCGGGGGAGGCGCTGAAGCCACTGGGCGACGGCTTCGTCAAGCTGATCCGGATGCTGATCGCCCCGATCATCTTCTGCACGGTGGCCGGCGCCATCGCCAAGGCCAGCGATATCAAGCGCCTGGGGCGAATCGGCGGCAAGGCGCTGATCTATTTCGAGGCGGTCTCCACCCTGGCGCTCTTCATCGGCCTGGCGGTGGGCGAGCTGGTGAGGCCCGGCGCGGGCTTCAACGTCGATCCGCGCACCTTGGACCCCAAGGGGGTGGCCGACTACGTGGCCAAGGCCCACCACCTGGGCGGGGTCTCCGACTATCTCCTCAACATCATCCCCACCACCTTCTTCAGCGCCCTGGCCGAGGGCGACATCCTGCAGGTGCTGCTCGTCGCCATCCTCACCGGCCTGGCGCTCGGCCGGCTGGACGCGGCGGGCGCGGGCGTCACCCGCGCCCTGGAGCGGATCGGCGAAGTCTTCTTCGGGGTCATCCGCATCGTCGTGCGGCTGGCGCCCCTGGGCGCCTTCGGGGCCATGGCTTTCACCATCGGCAAGTACGGCCTGGCGGCCCTGATCAGGCTGGGCGCGCTGGTCGGCAGCTTCTACCTCACCTCGGTCCTCTTCGTGGTGGTGGTGCTGGGCCTGATTTCGCTCCTCGCCGGCTTCTCGATCTTCCGTCTGATCGCCTACCTGCGTGACGAACTGCTGATCGTCCTGGGCGCCTCGTCGTCCGAAGCGGTGCTGCCGCAGCTGATGGCCAAGCTCCAACGCCTGGGCGCGCCGGCGCAGGTGACGGGCCTGGTGGTCCCGGCCGGCTACAGCTTCAACCTCGACGGCACCAACATCTACATGACGCTGGCGAGCCTGTTCCTCGCCCAGGCCACCAACACCCATCTGACCTGGGGCCAGGAGTTGACCCTGCTGGGCGTCGCCATGCTGACGTCGAAGGGCGCCAGCGGCGTCACCGGCGCGGGCTTCATCACGCTCGCCGCCACCCTGGCGGTGGTCCCGTCCGTGCCCGTGGTCGCCATGGTGCTGGTGATCGGGGTCGACCGGTTCATGAGCGAGTGCCGGGCGCTGACCAACATCATCGGCAACGCCGTCGCCACCCTGGTGGTCGCCCGCTGGGAGGGCGTGCTCGACCGCGCCACGCTCGGCGCCGAACTGAAAGCCGGCCCCCGCGCGGCCGACGGCGCGCCGGCGCTCGCCTCGTCATGACCGCGCTGCGCATCCTGGTGGTCGAGGATGACGCTCTGGTGGCCATGACCGTCGAGGACCTGCTGGAGGACCTGGGCTGCGTGGTGGTGGGTTCGGTCGCCTCGGTGGCGGAGGCGACGGGGTGGCTGGAGGGCGGCACGGCGTTCGACGCGGCGCTGCTCGACCTTAGCCTGCGCGACGGGCTGGTGTTCCCGGTGGCCGACATCCTGGCCCAGCGCGGCGTCCCTTTCGCCTTCACCACCGGATACGGCGAGGTGCCGGGCGGCCATCACCCGGACGCGCCCAAGCTCGGCAAGCCGATCCGCCGCGAGGCGCTGGAGGCGGTGCTGAGGGCCTTCGGAAGCGTTGAGCCCTAGAGCAATGTCGTCCTAGGTTGGCGCGTCTGGCTGGAAGGCTGAACCACGAACCCCACGAACCACACGAACAAACGCCCCCAAAATTGCCTGTCATCCCGGAAGCCGCGCAGCGGCTATCCGGGACCTCCTGCCGCTGCTCAGCGGGTTGAGATCCCGGCTCTCCAGACCGCTCACGCGGACTTGCGGCCGGGATGACGGGCAAGGGGTGGAAAGGCCGCGTTCGTGTGGTTCGTGTGGTTCGTGGTCAATTCTTGGGCCGGTCGGGGCGGCGCGCCGCTGACCTGACGCCGCCCTAGAGCCTTTTAGCCTCAAGTGGAATCACTTGAGGCGGCCAAAAGGCTCTAAACTCAAGGGTGTTAGAGCGCGATGGGCGCCGAAAGCAGTCCCCACTTTCGGCTATCGCGCTCTAGTACTCGACGGCGCAGCCGTAGGGCTTGGCCTCGGCCACCGCCACCGGGCGCCCGGCCCGCAGCGCCGAGAGGGCGGAGCTGACGTAGTTGGCGCCCGGCTGGCCGGGGCGAGGGTCCTCGTTATCCATCGCGCCTTGGTAAGCGAGCTTGCCGCCCGGCCCGACGATGAAGAAGCTCGGTGTCACCTTTGCGCCGTACAGCCGGCCGATGGCGCCGTCCTTGTCGAAGAGAAAGGCCGTCACCCGCGCGCCCGTCCGCGCGATCCGCGCCTTGGCCGCGGCGGGGGTCAAGTAACCTGGCCGGCCGGGCGCGGCGGTGTCGATGGAAAGCCACACGGCTCCTTCAGCCAGCGCCGAGCGCTGCAGCGCCTGGATCGCGCCGCTGCGGTACTTCTGCGCCGTGTAGGGGCAGACCGGGCTCGTCCACTCCAGCACCACCACCTTGCCGGCATAGTCGGCGAGGGCATGGCGGGCGCCGTCGGCGCTGGGTGCGCTGAAGGCGGGCGCCGCCTGGCCGGTCTCGACGCGCGAGAGGGGCTGGGCGGCGACCGCGCCGCCGGTCAGGAGTAGCGCGAACGCCAGCGCCGCCCCGCGCCAAGGCGCGGGGGACGTTGAAGACCTACTTGGCCGAAGCCTGGCGACGACCGCCCCCCATGTACTTCTGCAGCGTCGCCAGTTCGTTGGCGTCGAGCGAGCCGTCATGGTCGGCGTCGAGAACGCTGAAGTACGGCCGGACCTTGTCGCCGAACTGACCGCGAAGTTCGGAGAGTTCGACCTTGCCGTCGAGGTTCGAGTCCAGGAAGCCCATCATCATGCTCTTCTCGAGCAGGGTCTGGTATTCCTCGGTGAGGTGATCGGACGTCTCGTCGGCCCAGCGGTAGCGGATCGCCGTGTAGAGCATTTCGTCGAACGACTGGTCGCCCCACGGCACAGTCCGGTTGGGATCGGGGTTGGCCGGGTTGCGCTTGGAGTTGTCGTAGGTCCACTTGGCGATCAGCCACGAGCCAGCCGGCACCTTGATCGGCTCGGCGAAGGCGTAGTCCCGCTGCCAGTTGAAATCGTAGTGCGGCAGGGCCAGCAGCAGCTTCTCCTTGCCGTCGGGCGTGCGCAGGATCAACTGCGCCGAGGCGCCGCGGTAGTGGGCGTGGGGGAAGGCGCTGTAGAGGATCGCGTCCTTGGGGAACACCAGATAGGAGACCTCGGGGTGCCGCTCGGTATTGGGCGGGATCGAGATCATCGGATTGGCGATCACCGAGTTGCGCATCACCAGGCCTGGCTTCTGGTCATAGAAGTAGAGCGCGATCTTGGAGCAGTCGGTCGCCGCCTTGCCATAGGGCGTGTAGTGGTTCTGGAACCCGATCGCGCCGCCCGGCGGGATGTAGACGCCGATGTTGTTGGGCTCGACGGTCGATTCCGCGCCCACCGCATAGCCGCCGACCGACGCTTTCCAGCGATCTTCGAAGGCCTGCTCGCCCGGCTTGGGGGCGGTCGTCATATAGCCGGTCAGGATGTGGTGCACGCCCTGGCGGTCGCCGACCTTGATGGTCGAGGCCCGCATCCACTTGCCCTCGGTCAGCGGGTTGACGACGTAGGGGCGCTGGTAGTCGACGATGCCGCTGGCCGGGATGTTGTAGCAGGGGATGTCGAGCACCAGGTCAGGCTTGCCCAGCGGCCATTCGGCCACCTGGAAGCGGGCGGCGGCGAGGGGGTCGGGGCCATCGCCGCGCGGCGCGCCCTGCTCGACCCAGTGGACCATCGCCTTGGTCTCGTCGGGGGTCAGCTGACGGTTGGCGTCGGCCAGCTTTTCGCCGGCGGTGATGTCGGCGTGGTAGGGCGGCATCCGCTCGGTGCGGAGGACTTCGCGGATCATCGGCGAGAAGGCTTTGACCTTGTCGTAGCTGGTCAACGGCATCGGGCCGATTCCGCCCTGCTGGTGGCACATGGCGCACTTGGTCTCAATGATCGGCGCGATCACCTTGGAATAGGAGACCGGCGTCGCCTTCATCGCCTCTGCGCGGTGCGGGAAGTCGATCAGGCAGCCCACCGCCGGCTCCTGGCTAATGGCCGGGGCCTGGCCGGCCAGCATCGCGTCCAGCGCGTCCTTGGCCCAGGTGTGGTCGGCCTTGGCCTTCTGCCGCTCGTAGGTGACCCGGTCGTCGATCGGGCCGCGGTAGACGATCTTCCAGGTCTTGGGATTGATGATGATGGCCTCGGCCGTGCGGGTGACGCCCAGCTGCTCGCCGACCAGCTGGTTGGTGTCCCTCAGCACCGGCGCCTGGAAGCCGTAGTCCTTGGCTTCGGCGGCGATGTCTTCGCGGCTGTCCTGCGGGTCGGAGTTCAGCATCATGAACTCGACGCCCTTGGCCCCATAGGTCTGCTGCAGCTCGCCCAGCGCGGCCATGGTGTTGCGCACCACCGGGCAGCCGTCGCCCTGGGTGAAGATCACCACCGCCGCCGCGTCGGCGTTCCGATAAAGTTCGTGCGACTGCAGATTCTCGTCGGTCAGGCGGAAATTATCGACCTTGGCCGGCATGACGCCCGTGGCGTCGGCGTGCGCCGCGCCCGCGCCCGGCGCCTTGAGCCCGACGAACCCGAGCGCCAAGGCCGCGATCGCCACCGCCGCGCCAGCCCATACGCGTGCAAACCTCATCCCAGACCTCCCGAGTCACGTCGCCTCAAATACCTGAGCGCACGTCATCTGTCTTCGCTACATAATCTTTGTTCACATTCGATGTCTCCCTCCCCTTTACGGGGAGGGTGGCCGACTCCCGCGGAGCGGGAGGAGGCCGGGTGGGGTTGTCCGACGCGTCAACGATGGCTTGATGCGGCTGTGCGCGACAGAGATCCCCACCCTGACCGCTTCGCGGTCTGTCCCTCCCCACGAGGGGGAGGGAGGGTCAGGCCGCTTTCTGCAGGCTCTTGTGCAGGATCCCGATCGCCGCCTCGCGATCGATCTGCTCGATGGCGGCGACCTCGCGGGCCATGCGGTCGAGCGCCGATTCGTAGAGCTGGCGCTCGGAATAGGACTGCTCGGGCTGGCTCTCCGAGCGGTGCAGGTCGCGCACCACCTCGGCGATGGAAATCAGGTCGCCGGAGTTGATCTTGGCTTCGTATTCCTGCGCCCGGCGGCTCCACATGGTGCGCTTGACGCGGGCGCGGCCCTTAAGTGTGGTGAGCGCCTGGGAAACCACGTTGCCGGCGGCGAGCGCGCGCAGGCCGGCGGTGCGGGCCTTCTTGGTGGGGACCCGCAAGGTCATCTTTTCATGGTCGAAAGTGATCACATAAACCTCAAGCGAGGAGCCGGCGACTTCCTGCACTTCCACGCCGACCACGGCGCCGACGCCATGGGCCGGATAGACGACGGAATCGCCGATGGTGAAATCCAGTTCGCTCTTGGTGTCCATGATCGTCTCTAAGTCCTTCTGCTCACGCCGCACCGCGGCCGCCCGATCCTTGTCCTCCCGGCGCCGACAGCAGCCGAACCTCCGCGAGAGGGGCGGCTTAGGCCGTCGCTTTGGGTTCGGAGTCGTCCGCTTAGGACGCCTTCGTCTTCGCAAGGGGCCGAAGAGGAAGGATTGGCGATTTTCCATGTGACGCGCGGCAAGGCTGTCTTGCCCCAACGTCGCCGGCGACTCTATCACAAAATCGAGCCGATTGAAAGGCTTGTAACGCCCAGCTGAACAGTGGGGATTCGCCGGGCGCGCTCCCCTCAGCGCGCGTTTAAGACCCGGTCCCCGGTTTTTCGCTGAAGTAGCGGTCGAACTTGTCGGTCTCGCGCTCGAAGTCGTCGGCGTCGGTCGGGGGCGTGCCCTTGAGCGTGATGTTCGGCCAGATCTTGGCGTAGTCGGTGTTGATCTTCAGCCACTTGCCGTCCGGGTCGTCCTCGGTGTCGGGCTTGATCGCGTCCACCGGGCATTCCGGCTCGCAGACGCCGCAGTCGATGCATTCGTCCGGATTGATCGCCAGGAAGTTCTCGCCCTCATAGAAGCAGTCCACCGGACACACCTCCACGCAGTCCATGTACTTACATTTGATGCACGGGTCGGTGACGATATAGGTCATAGGGGGCTCTGGCGGTCGGGCGGGGGTGTTTGTCAGGCGTGGGCGCGGCTTGTCAATGCCGAGGGTCTGGCGCCGTCCTCAGCTTTCCTCCAAGGGTGAATATAGCGCCCGCGCCTCCGCGGGGGGACCCCGTCGCTCGCCGAGCGCCACGACCCTCACCGCGGTGAGCCGCCCGCCGAGGGCGAAGACCAGGCCATCGCCCGGTTTCACCGCCCGCGCCGGCTTGTCCAGACGGGTCTCGACGCCCGCGCGGCTCAGACGCACGCGGCCGGCCTCCACCATCCGCGCGGCCAGCGATCGGGTCTTGAAGAACCGCGCCCGCCAGAGCCAGACGTCGACCCGCAGCGAGTCCTCAGCCATGGGCGGCGCGGCGCGGGCCCTTGCGTCGCCGCCTGGGCGGCGCGGGCTTGAGGGCGGCGAGGGCGGCGAACGGCGAGTCGGCGGGGCTGGCGGACCCCGACTTGCCGCGCGGCGCGGGCTCGGCGCGCCGGCGCCAGACCTGGCTCTCGCCGCGTCCCACGCTGGCGAAGCCCAGGCCGCGCAGCACGCCCCGCGCCTCGGCCTCGCTCCAGCCCAGCTCCTCGCGCGCCTGGTCTGAGAAGAGCACGCCCGCGCCCTGCTTGGCGGCGGAGCGCAGAAGCTCGTCCAGCCGCTCAAGGCGGTCCGCGGCGAGCGCATAGGCCCCGGCTGCGGCAAGACCGCGCAAGCCGAGCGCGCGGGCCGCGGGGAGGGGCTCGGGGAGCTGGATCACCGCGGCGGCGCCCGGCCGCCAGTCTGGCGCGGCGGCGACAGCGAAGGCGCGGGCGAAGGCGGCGCCAGGGCCGGTGAGCTCGGGAAGATAGAGGGCGAAGGCGCCGATGCGCACGCCCAGCGCCCGCAATGACCGGCGCTCGGCCTGGCTCAGGCTCTTTACCTCCCGCTCCAGGCCCGCCCGGGCCAGAACGCCCCCCGCCTCCAGCAGCCGGTAGGCGAGGCCGCGGGAGAGGCCCTTCAGCCCGCCCGACGCCACCGCCGCCTCCAGGCCCAGCAATGATGGCAGCCGCCGGCCAGCTTCGGCGGCGAGGAAGGCTTCCAGCCGCCGGGTCGCCCGCTCCCGCGCCGTCGGCGGGCCCAGTTCGCCGAAGAGCCGCACCCGCGGCGCGAAGGGCCGATCGTTGACGATGACGCCGGCCGCTTCCCCGCGCCAGAGCACGGTCCCGTCCGGCGAAAGGGCGAAGGCCTCGTCCGGCTCGGCGGCGATGCGGCCAAGGCGCCTGGCGATCTCCGGGCCGACCGCCCGCTGGGCGGCGCCGCGCAGGGCCTTTTCCTCCAGCGTGGTGGCGCCGCGGGCCGCCTCGAAGTCGAGCCCGCTCAGGCGCCCGACGAAATGGCCCTCCACCGTCACCGCCCCGTCGGCGGCGACGCCGGCCAGCAGTTCCTCGGCCTGGCCCAGACCGCGGATCAGCGCGCTGGTCCGCCGGTCGATGAACCGGGCCATCAGCTTCTCGTGCAGGGTGTCGCTGAGCCGGTCCTCCAGCGCCCGCGTGACGCCCTGCCAGTGCGCCGGGTCGGCCAGCCAGTCGGGACGATTGGCGACGTAGGCCAGGGTGCGCACGCCGGCCAGCCGCGTCGAGAGCGCGTCGATCTCGCCGTCGGTGCGGTCCACCTGCTTCAGCTGGCCGGCCATCCAGTCGTGCGGCACGCGCTGGGCGCCCTCAGTCAGATGATCGAAGAGCGTGCGCGCCAGACGGATGTGGTCTTCCAGCGTTGTCTTGCGGAAATCCGGCGTCTGGCAGGTGTCCCAGAGGCGCAGGAGGTGGGAGCGGTCGCGGCAACGCTCGCTCACCGCCTCGTCGGCGGCCAGCTGGCGCAGGGTGGTCTCGTCCAGCGCTTCCGCCGAGGCTTTCAGGCCCGCGCGCGGCGCCGGTTCGGAGAGCGAGCGCAGCAGTCCGGCCAGCGAGCCGAAGTCCAGCCTCGCATTGCGCCACTCCAGCGCCGTCACCGGCTCGAAGTGATGCTCTTCGACTTGGGCGACCAGCTCCTCGTCCATCGGCTCGCACGCGCCGGTGACCCCGAAGGTGCCGTCGCGCCTGAACCGTCCCGCGCGGCCGGCGATCTGGCCGACCTCATGCGGATGCAGGGGCCGCGTGCGCTTGCCGTCGAACTTCGCCAGTCCGGCGAAGGCGACGTGGCCCAGGTCCATGTTCAGGCCCATGCCGATGGCGTCGGTGGCCACCAGGAAGTCGACCTCGCCCGACTGGTAGAGCTCCACCTGGGCGTTGCGGGTGCGCGGGCTCAAGGACCCCATCACCACCGCCGCCCCGCCGCGCTGGCGGCGGATCAGCTCGGCGATGGCGTAGACCTCGCCGGCGGAGAAGGCGACCACCGCCGTGCGGCGCGGCAGGCGGGTGATCTTCTTGGGTCCCTCGTAAGTGAGCCGCGAGAAGCGTTCGCGCGTGACGATCTCGGCCTCGGGCAGCAGCCGGCGGATCAGGGGGGCCATGGTCGAGGCGCCCAGGAACATCGTCTCATACCTGCCGCGGGCGCCCAGCAGCCGCTGGGTGAAGACGTGCCCGCGCTCGGGATCGGCGCAGAGCTGGATTTCGTCCACCGCGAGAAATTCCACCGCGCGGGCCAGCGGCATGGCCTCCACGGTGCAGACGAAGTAGTGCGCCCGGGGCGGGACGATCTTCTCTTCGCCGGTGATCAGCGCGACCGCCCGCGCGCCGCGCGCCGCCACGACCCGGTCGTAGATCTCCCGCGCCAGCAGGCGCAGCGGCAGGCCGATCATGCCCGACGCGTGGCCCAGCATCCGCTCCACCGCCAGATGGGTCTTGCCGGTGTTGGTCGGCCCCAGCACCGCGACAACCCGCGATGGCGCCTCCCCGGTGGTGCGGCCGCTCATGCGCAAGACTTGGGGGAAGACTCAGTCGCTGGCAACTGGCCGCGCCGCTAGGTTAGGTCCTCGCCCGGCGGCGCCAGTATCGAGTCCACGTCGCGACCGCCGTAGAGCAGTCGCAGTATGACGACGGTGTCCTCGGTCATCGTGAAGACAACCGTGACTCGCTTCTCGAAGCCGATCGTTCTGAGCCCTGGCGCGAGATCATCGCGCCTCGTTCCGCGCTCGGGAAAGATGTCGAAGCGGCTGCAGAACTTCCGGATGCGAGCAGCATAGTTTCTGGCGGTAGTGGCGCTTGCTTGCTCGGTGATCCAGCCAGCGATGTCGTTTAGATCCTCGTCGGCGTCGCGATGAAAAACGACCGCGCGCTTCATCCAGCCTTCGCTTCGCGTTCCTTCAGGCGGGCTTCAAGGCGATCGAACACCTCATCTATCGGTACGACTTGCGTCGGGTCCGCCAAGTACGCTTCATACGTGGGGACAGCTTCTTCACGCAGCCAGCGTTCGACCGCGGCGTCACGCTCCTGCAGGGACCGCAACCCGTCGCGGATCACTTCGCTCTCCGAGGCGTAGGCGCCGGAGGCGACCTTCTTCTTGACCATTTCGGCCATTTCGTTGGGCAGCGTGATGCTGAGCTGGCGCGTCGAACGCATGTCGTAGCCTCGAGCCTCGAGCGGATTAAATCCTACTGGATTCGAGGCGCTCAGTCCAGCGTCCGCCGGTAGCGGGCCATCGCTAGGGCCGTCACGACGCAGACGAAGACGCCAAGCGCCGCCAGGCTTGGCCACATGTCGCCAAGGCCCTGGCCCTTCAGGAGCGCGCCCCGAACCACCCTCAGGAAGTGCGTCACCGGGATCGCCGATCCCAGCGCCTGGGCCCAGATGGGCATGCCGCGGAACGGGAACATGAACCCGGACAGCAGGATCGAGGGCATCATGTAGAAAAAGGCCATCTGCATCGCCTGCAACTGACTGCGCGCCAGGGTCGAGATCAGGAACCCCAGCGCCAGGCTGCCCACGATGAAGAGGAAGATGCCGACGCCCAGCCCCAGCCAGCCGCCCTGCATCGGCACATGGAAGAGCAGCGCCGCCAGCGCCAGGATGATCGCGGTCTGGATCAGCCCCACCATGACGTAGGGCGCCAGCTTGCCGACCATCACCTCCAGCGGCTGGACCGGCGTCGCCAGCAGGAACTCCATGGTCCCGCGTTCGGTCTCGCGGGTGACCGCCAGCGCGGTCATCATCACCAGGGTCAGCGACAGGATCACGCCCAGCAGGCCCGGGACGATGTTGTAGGCGGTGATGCTTTCGGGATTGTAGCGGTTGTGGACGATCACCGTGAAGGGCGCCGCGGTGGTTCCGCGCTGGGCGGGAAGGCCGTTCAGCTCCCGCTTCAGCGCCTGGGCCGGCAGACCGGCCAGGGCCGCCACGGCGCCGGCGGTCGCGGTGGGGTCGCTGGCGTCGGCCTCCACCAGGATCTGCGGACTATCCCCGCGCACCACGCGGCGAGTGAAGTCGCCCGGAATGGTGATGGCGAACTGCACCTGGCCGCGCTTCAGCATCTGGGTCAGCTCGTCGGGCGAGCGCGCCACCGCCGTCAGGTCGAAGAAGGCGCTGTTCTTCACCGCCGCCAGGACCCCGCGGGCGAAGACCGTATTCTCCTGCGCCAACACCGCCGTCGGCAGATGCCTGGGCAAGTCGTTGATCGCATAGCCGAACAGCATCAGCTGGATCACCGGCATGAGGAGGATCATGGCGTAGGTCAGCCGGTCTCTGGTCAGCTGGACGAACTCCTTGGCCAGCACCGCCAGCACCCGCGATCCGGAGAAGAACGTCACTGGAAGTTGTCCTTCGCCCCGCCCATCAGGTGGATGAAGGCGTCCTCCAGGGTGGGCGGGACCTCGGTCCAGACGAACGGCGCGCGGCGATAGGGGGCGATGGCGGCTTCCAGCGCCTCGCGGTCAGGGCCGCTGACGTGCAGCGTCTGGCCGAAGGCGGCGGCCATCTCCACGCCGGGGCGTGCGGCCAGCTCGTCGGCCAAGCGGTCGATCCCCTCGCCCTCGCCTTTGAAGGTGAAGATGTGGGCGCCTGCCACCACTTCGGCGGCCGTGCCGCTGGCCACCAGCCTGCCATAGGAGATGTAGGCGATCTCGTGGCAGCGCTCGGCCTCGTCCATGTAGTGGGTGGAGACCAGCACCGTGAGGCCCTGGGCGGCCAGCGCATGGATCTCGTCCCAGAACGTGCGGCGCGCGCGCGGGTCGACGCCGGCGGTTGGCTCGTCCAGCAGCAGCAGCCTCGGCTCATGCAGGGTCGCGCCGGCCAGCGCCAGCCGCTGCTTCCAGCCGCCGGAGAGCGAGCCGGCCAGCTGCCGACGGCGCTCGGCCAGGCCCAGGTGCTCCAGCGCCGCGTCCACCCGCTCGCGTCGCCGATCCAGCCCATAGACCCTGGCGATGAAGGTCAGGTTCTCGTCGATGGTCAGGTCCTCGTAGAGCGAGAACCTCTGGGTCATGTAGCCGGTGAGTTTCTTGATTTCGTCCGACTGCTGACGAATGTCGAAACCGAGGCAGGTCCCGCGGCCGGAGTCGGGGGTCAGGAGGCCGCAGAGCATCCGCAGCGTCGTCGTTTTGCCAGAACCATTCGGGCCCAGGAACCCGCAGATCCGACCCTCGTCCACCTGGATCGCAAAGTCCTCGACCACGCGGCGCTTGGCGAAGCTCTTGTTCAGGCCCGAGACGTCGATGGCCAGCGTCATGACGCGGGTCCCAGCGGGGTCACGTCCACAGGCAGGCCGGGCGTCAGGCGCTCGGGATGGGCGGGCCTGGCCTCCACCAGGAACACCAGGGCGTCGCGGGATTCCAGGCTATAGATAACCGGTGGCGTGAATTCCGGCCGTGGACTGACGAAGCTGATCACCGCCGAAAGACCGGACGCGCATCCGTCGCAGGCGAAGGAAACGCTCTGGCCGATCCGGTAACGCGCCACCTGCCGCTCGGGCGCGAAGAAGCGGATCGTGATCCGGTCATTGGGCAGCAGCGAGACCACCGGCTGGTTGGCGTTCACCCACTCGCCGGGCTGGAAGAAGGTGTCCTCGACCCGCGCGGCGCCCGGCGAGACGGGCGCCAGGTCCGAGACCCGGGCGCCGGCGGCGGCCAGCGCAGCGGCGGCGTCGGCCACCTTGGCGTCGGCCTGGCGGATCTGGTCTTCGCGCTGGCCCAGCGTGGCGGTGGCGTAGGCCTTCTGGGCCGCCTTCACCGCTTCGGCGGCCGCGTCCCGCGAGGCGCGGGCGCTGTCCAGCGTGGCCGGCGCGTCGAAGCCCTTGGCGGTGAGATAGACCGCCCGTCGATAGGTCAGGTCCGCCTCGCGGGCGTTGGCCTGGGCCGCGGCGACGTTGGCGCTGAGCTGGGCCAGCTCCGTCGGCCGCAGCCCCTTGCGCGCGTCCACGGCGGCGGCCTGAGCGGCCGCCAGCGTCTGGGCGGCCTGTTCGCGCGCGGCGCCCAGCTGGCGCGGGTCGATGGTGAAGAGCGTTTCGCCCCCGCTCGCCAGATCGCCGCGCCGCACCGCCAGGCTGCTCAAGGTCCCGGCCACCGGCGAGGCCAGATAGAGCGGCTCGCTTTCCACATAGCCGCTGAGGGTGGCGGGCCTGGCGAGCTTCGGGGCCAGGAAGATCAGCGCCGTCAGCGCCACGGCGAGAAGGCCCAGGACGGCGATGATCAGTCGCTGCGGGTTCATAACCTGCCCTCCGCCAGCATCCCGTTCAGCGTCGTCTCCAGATGCTGCTCGGCCAGCGCCGCCATGTCGAAAGCCGGGGCGCCCACCGGCGTGAAGGTCTCGCGCCAGATCACCCCCATCAGCAGCGGCGAGATGAGGCAGAGGGCGTAGGCGCGCGGATCGCCCGGCCGCACCTCGCCCCGCGCCTGGGCCCGCTCGATCATGCCCGCCACCAGCGCCAGGGCCTTCGCGACCAGGGCGTCGTGCCAGACCTTGGCCAGCTCCGGAAAGTTGCGGGATTCGCCGATCACCATCTTGATCACCCCACCGATGGGCATGGCCTGGGCCATCCGCATAACCGTGGGGATGAAGAGGCGCAGGAAGCTGGCGAAATCGCCTTCGTAGCGCTCGGCCGCCTCGCGCACCGCGTCAAGGTTGGGCGCCACGGCCTCGGCGACCACGGCCCGGAAGAGATCCTCCTTGGTGGCGAAGTAGAGATAGAGCGCGCCCTTGGAGACCCCGGCGCGATGGGCGATGTCGTCCAGCCGCGCGGCCGCGAAGCCCTTCTCGGCGAACACCGCCAGCGCCGCGGCGATGATCTCGCCTGGCCGTTCGTCCTTGCGCCTTCGCCAGCGCGGCGATCCGGAGGGCAGCATCGGCCCATTCCCTAATAACTGACCGGTCAGTTATTTACGCCTCGCAGTCCGCGGGGCGCAAGCCCCATCGAACGACGGTTTACGAGTTCCTAAGAGGCTTGGTTAACCCGCGGAACAGGGGTGAAACGAACCGTGTCCGAATCAGTGACCCGCCACAATTCAGCCTTTGTTCCCTACAAGTCATTGTATCTGAATCGGAATTAACCATAGGGATTGTGTTCGCTGAAAAGGCGATCCGCCAGCGCGGACGCTCGCGGCGACTGTGGGGCGACGGCTCGATCGGCCCCACCAACCCCTGCGCCAGCGGGCCCCGCCTTGACGCGAGCGGCGGCCTTCGACTATATCGCCCGCTCCCCGGCGGGAGCCTTTCCGCCGGGTTCGTTTGCTTTGCGAAGGCCCTTCAACATGTCCCGCCGCTGCGAGCTCACGGGCGTTGGCCCGATGGTCGGCCACCACGTGAGCCACTCCAACGTCAAGTCCAAGCGCCGCTTTCTGCCGGCGCTGGCGCCGGCCAAGCTGGCCTCGGACGCGCTCGGCCAGACCTTCTCGCTGCGGATCAGCAACGCCGCCCTGCGCACCGTGGACTACAAGGGCGGGCTCGACGTCTTCCTGCTGGACGCCCGCGACGAAAACCTCTCGGCCCGCGCCCTGAAGATCAAGCGCCAGGTCAAGGCCAAGCAGGCCGCGGCGCCGGCGGCCTAAACCGCGCATCCCGAAGGCCGGGGACTCAGGCAAGCCTTAATGCGGGGCGCAAGCTTGGGGGTCCCATTTCACCACGAAGGTCACGAAGGACACCAAGGGCGCGCTTTGCGCGCCGAATAGTCGGCGCGAGTCTGGGGATTGACCGCGCGCCTTTGGGGCGCGCCTTCGTGTTCTTCGCGACCTTCGTGTCCTTCGTGTTAGTCCCTTAGAGTCTCTGCCCGACCTGGCCTTCGCCAGGATGAGCGAGTTCGGGACTTCCTTCCCGACCAGCCTGCTAGGCCGTCACCGGTTCCTTCAGCGTTTCGGCGAAGAGTTTCAGCATTTCCGTCCAGTGCCGCTCGGACGCCTCGGCGTTGTAGACCGGCAGGTCGGCCATCGTGTAGCCGTGCCGGGCGCCGGCGTAGATGGTGACTTCGTTGTCGACCCCGGCCGCGGTCAACGCCTCGCGTAGTCTGTCGGCCTGCTCGGGCGGGAAGCCGGCGTCCCCTTCGGCGCCGCCGATGTAGAGCTTGGCCTTGATCTTCGGCGCCAGCAGGTGCGGGCTGTCCGGCGCATCGGTGGCCAGACGCCCGCCGTGGAAGCCGGCGGCGGCCGCGACCTTGTCCGGGAAGGTTCCGGAGGCTCGAAGGACGATCCCGCAGCCCATGCAGTAGCCGGTAATGCCGTATTGCTTGGGTTTCACCTCCTCCTGCTGATCCAGGTAGTCGAAGCAGGCGCGGGCGTCGGCCATCATCTTCTCAGGATTGGTCGAGCCGGTCAGCTTGCCGAAGATCTCCCGACGCTTGGCCTCGTCGGCGAAGACTTCCTTGACGTTGATCGGCTCGTACGGCCCGGCGCGCCAGAACATGTCGGGCAGCAGCACATAGTAGCCGTGGCTCGCCAGCCGCTCGCACATCTCGAAGAGGGCCGGGCGGATCGCCGGGGCGTCCATGAAGAAGACGACGCCCGGCCAGGGGCCCTTGCCGTCCGGCTGGAAGGTGAAGGCGCGGGCGGCGCCCTCGGGGGTGGGGAGTGAAATTTCCCGCTTGCTCATGGTTTGAAATCCTTCTCGTTCTAATTGGCCAGAAGATCGCCTCCCGCCTGACGTATATCGGTGCAGCCGGTCAGCGTCATCGCCACCCGCAGCTCCTGCCGCAGGATCTGCAGCATGTGCGTGACGCCGGCTTCGCCGCCAGCGCCCAGCGACCAGGCCCAGGCGCGGCCGATCAGGCACCCCTTGGCGCCGCTGGCCAGGGCCTTCAGCACATCCAGCCCCGAGCGGACGCCGCCGTCCATCAGGACGGTGGTCTTGTCGCCCACCGCCTGGGCGATGGGAGCGAGGGCGCGGATCGTCGAGGAGACCCCGTCCAGCTGGCGACCGCCGTGGTTGGAGACGACGATCCCCTCCACGCCGCTGGCGACCGCCTCGCGCGCGTCGGCGACGTCCAGCACGCCCTTGAGCACGATCGGGCCCTTCCAGCGCTCGCGGATCCACGCCAGGTCCTGCCAGCTGATCGAGGGGTCGAAGTTGCGGGCGATCCAGCCGAAGAACTCCATCAGCCGCATCTGCTCGTTCTGGCTCGAGTAGCCGGCGACGGTGCCCAGCGTGTGCGGCCGCCCGTTCACCTGCACGTCCCACAGCCAGGCCGGATGGGCCAGGCCGTCGGCGATCTGAGTGAGGCGCGCCGGCAGCGTGGAGGCCAGCATGCCGTTGCGGGCGTCGCGATAGCGCGCGCCGGCCACCGGCAGGTCGATGGTGAAGACCAGCACCGGGCACTGCGCCTCGCCGGCCATGGCCAGCACCTCGGCCATGAAACCGCGGTCCTTGACCATGTAGAGCTGGAACCAGGGCGGGACCGCCGCGGCGGCGACCTCCGCCACGCTGCAGATCCCCATGGTCGAGAGGGTGAACGGCACGCCCGCCGCCTTGGCCGCCTTTGCCGCCTGGGCTTCGCCGCGACGGGCGTACATGCCGGCCAGGCCCACTGGCGACAGCACCACCGGCATGGAGAGTTGCTGGCCGAAGAGCTCGGTCTCGGTGGAGAGGCTGGCGACGTTGCGCAGCACCCGCTGGCGCAGCTTCAGGTCCTGCAGGTCGTCGACGTTGGCGGCCAGGGTCTCTTCGGCGTAGGAGCCGCCGTCGATGTAGTCGAAGAGCACGTGGGGAAGGCGCCGCCTCGCCGCCTCGCGATAGTCGGCGATGCAGGCCGGCCTCATGGCGCGACCGACGTCGGAATCGTCAGTGCGTGGTTCGAGACGCGCTCTGGCGAGCGCTCCTCACCATGACGAATAGCGTTGCAGCCCAACATCCCAGTCATCCTGAGGAGCTCGCGCAGCGAGCGTCTCGAAGGACGCAGGCCGGCCTCATGTCAGGGCCCCGCGCACCTCGCGCAAGGTGGTCTTGGGCGCCGGGCTCAAGGAGACGGGCGGGCCCTTCATCAGGTCGGCCGCCGCCTTGGTCACCGCCCGCGGCTCCTCCTCGAAGAGCGAGGCCAGCTGCTCGGTGATCACCCCGCCCAGCTGCTCCACGTCGACGATGGTGACGGCGCGGCGGTAGTAGCGGGTGACGTCGTGGCCGATGCCGATGGCGATCAGCTCCACCGGGCTCTTGGTCTCGATCTCGCCGATCACCTTGCGCAGGTGCCGCTCCAGATAGTGGCCTGAGTTCACCGAGAGCGTGGAGTCGTCCACCGGCGCGCCGTCGGAGATCGCCATCAGGATCCGCCGCTGCTCTGGGCGGCCCAGCAGCCGCTGGTGCGCCCACATCAAGGCCTCGCCGTCGATGTTCTCTTTCAAGAGGCCCTCGCGCATCATCAGGCCCAGGTTCTTGCGCGCCCGCCGCCATGGCGCGTCGGCGGACTTGTAGATGATGTGGCGCAGGTCGTTGAGCCGGCCAGGGGAGGGCGGCTTGCCGTTCTTCAGCCACTCATCGCGCGAGGCGCCGCCCTTCCAGGCCCGGGTGGTGAAGCCGAGGATCTCCACCTTCACCCCGCAGCGCTCCAAGGTGCGGGCGAGGATGTCGGCGCAGACGGCGGCCACCATGATCGGCCGGCCGCGCATGGAGCCGGAATTGTCGATGAGCAGGGTCACCACCGTGTCGCGGAACTCGGTGTCTTCCTCCTGTTTGAACGAGAGGGGCGCGGTGGGATCGATGATCACCCGGGTCAGGCGCGCCACGTCCAGCAGGCCCTCCTCCAGGTCGAAGGTCCAGGTGCGGTTCTGCTGCGCCATCAGCCGCCGCTGCAGGCGGTTGGCCAGGCGCGCGACGACGTTGGAGAGGTTGGCCAGCTGCTGGTCGAGGTAGGCGCGGAGCCTGGTCAGCTCCTCGGGATCGCACAGCTCCTCGGCCGAGATGATCTCGTCGTGATGGGTGGAGTAAACCTTGTACGGCGGCTCGGCGCGGCCCGGGTCCTTGATGTCGGGGCGCGCGGGGCGGTCGCCCTCGCCGGTCTCCAGCTCGTCATCCGAGGGATCGGCGCTGTCGTCGTCCTCGGTCTCGGTGAGGGTGCTCTCGGCGCTCTCGGACTCGCGATGGCTCTTCTCGGAGTCGTCCAGGCTGGCGCTCTGGGGCGACTGCTCCTCGCCCTCGCCCTCGCCGTCGTTGCTGGCCTCGGCCTCGCCGTCCTGGTTCTCGTCCTCCTCGACGTCCTGATCGGGGGCGTCGGAAAGATCGTCGCCCATCTCCAGGTCGCGGACGATGCTGCGCGCGACGCGGGCGAAGGCCTTCTGGTTGCCGAGGTTGTCGAGCAGCCTGTCGAGGTCGGGGCCGGCCTTGGCCTCCACCTCAGCGCGGAACGCGTCCACCAGCGCCCGCGCCGCGTCCGGCGGGGCGTCGCCGGTCATCCGCTCGCGCGCCATCAGCGCCAGGATGTCGGCCATCGGCGCGGCCGCCGGGTCGATCAGGTGGTCCAGGCCCTTGCGCTGGACGGTCTGGTCCCAGACGGCTTTCAGATTGTCGCGCACGCCGCTGAGGGCATTGGCGCCGATGGCCTCGATCCGCGCCTGCTCCAGGGCGTCGTAGACCTGCGCCCCCTCGACCGACTTGGGGCGCGAGCGGGTGTGGATCGCGCCGTCGTGGTGGGCGACGCGCAGCGCCAGCTGGTCGGCCAGGCCCCGGATGCGCGTGGTCTCCACCCCGGAGAGCTCCCGCGGCGGATGCGGCAGCACGGCGCGGTGGCCGTTGAGGCTGGGCCCATCGCCGGAGAACACCACTTCCAGGTCCGGCTGCTCGGCGAGCGAGCGCGCCGCGTGGGCCAGCGCGCGCTTGAAGACTTCGGTGGGGCTTTCTCGATGGGCCATGGTCCGTCAGGTCATAGCGCCAAACGCCCGCGCCGCGAAACTGCTGAGGCGTGAAGCGAGAAAGAGAAGTCTTACCGCGGAGGTCGCGGAGGAGGCGCGGAGCGCGCGGAGAAGAGGAATCAGGCGAGGCAGGTCGCCTCGCGAAGAACTGACGGGCTCCGCGAACTCCGCGTCTACTCTGCGTCCTCCGCGGTAGAATCTTGTTCGGGTAGTTCGCGGTTTGACTCTACCGCCGCGCCAGGGTGATCGGGTCGGCTTTGGGGTCGGCGATGACGAAGGCGCCGGCCTCGCCGGGCTTGAGCGCCAGGATGGTCTTGCCGTCCCTGGCCGCCAGCAGCAGCTTGCCGTCCTGCAGGGACCAGCTGGTCCAGCCCTTGTCGTTCCAGGCAGGCGCGCAGGTCGCCGCCGAGATGGCGCCGTGGCGCCCGAACAGGTCGGCGGTGAGCGTCAGGTCGCAGAGGGTCGCGCCGCCGGCGCCGGTCAGGCGGAACGCGCCGCTCATCTTGTGGTCGCGCTGGTTCGAGGCGCGCACGTCGCGCACCGGCTCCAGCCGCCAGGTCCGCCCGTCGGGCGCCTTGGCCTCGTAGGGACTGCCGGTCAATTCGGGAAACACGATGATCGGCTTGGCCTGGGCGTCGGAAAGCACGATCCCGCCCTTCTCGTCCAGGGCCCAGGCGGCGACGGTCTTCAGCGGCGGGAAGGCGCGCCGGCAGGCCAGCGGCGCCTTGACCTCATAGCCGCCAACGCCGCTCTGCCGGGTGAGGGTGAGCGTGCAGGCGACCTTGCCGCCCACTTCGCTGAGCCGCCAGTCGCCGGCGGTGGATTGCAGGACGGCTGGATCGAGGGCCGCCGCCGCCAGGCCGACCGGGGCGAGTAGTGCGGCGCAGAGAATGAGTACGCGCATGCCGCTCCGTCTCAAGTCGCCCCACAGGGGAACTTAACCCGTTCGCGACGCTTGGCAACTTCGCGGCCGTGCGCGGCCTCCTGGAGCGTTAGATCCGGTCGATGATCGCTGAGAGCGTGAGCGATTGCTTGCTGGCGTCTTCCACGAGCCGGCGGGCGATTTCGCGGGCGCCGACAGGATAGAGCTCTCCGCCTTCGGCGATTTCACCGGCCAGGTGCGCGACTTCTGTCAGCGCGGCGGCCAGCATTTCCACCTGCTGGTGCGCCAGATTGCGGGCCTCGGACTGCAGGCGCTTGATCCGCTGGGTGGCCGATTCCGGCTCATTGGCGGCGGGGACGACGACGAGATGACTTGCGGACATGACAGTGACCCAATTTGAAACTGGTGGTGAGCCAACAGGTGGCTCGACACCCCACGAGTGGCAAACAGCCAAGCCCATTGCAGGTTCCACGCCACGGCGGCGTTTCCCGCGCCGTGGCCTTTCCGCCACGACTTCGCGTGAGGAGCGATCTGGCCGGGCGGCGGGCAGGGGCTAGCTGGGGGGCGCCGGGACGTGTCCCTGGGCGAGCGCGATCGCGTCCAGCAGGCGCTGGGCCGACCGCTGGGCGGCGTGAACGCTGAGCACCAGATCGGCGCCGTCTGGGCCCATCACCAGGACCGTGTTCCCCTTGACCGCGACGTTGAGCGGGATTTCGGACGCCTCGTCAGTTGGCGGGCGGGTTACTTCTGCGCTCATCGGCTGGACGAAAGGCTTTCCTGTGACGGCCCGACCGCGGCGGGTCTGCAAACGGCGGTGTCGACCTTGGCCGTGCGGGACATGAAGGGTCCACACGCAACAGCTCTGAAATGCGTAAGAGGGAAATAAGCTCCGCCGGTCCGACGGACCGGCCGGGTCGCGCGGCGCGGGGCGGTCAGGATCTTCTCACCGTCCGATGCTGAGGAACCGTTCGGCGCGCTGGGCGCGCAGGGTCTCGGCCGAGAGCGGCGTCAGCGTCTTCAGCTCTTCCTCGATGGCGTCGCCCGTGGCCCTGATCGCGGCCTCCGGGTCGGCGTGGGCGCCGCCGACGGGTTCTTCGATGATCCGGTCGACGATCTTCAGGCCGATCAGGTCCTCGGCGGTGATCTTCATCGCCTTGGCCGCGCCCTCGGCCATCGAGCCGTCCCGCAGCAGGATCGAGGCGCAGCCCTCGGGCGAGATCACCGCATAGATCGAGTGCTCCAGGATCAGCACCTTGTTGGCCGCGGCGATGCCGATCGCCCCGCCGCTCATCCCCTCGCCGGTGATGGTGCAGATCATCGGCGTCGCCAGGCTGAGGCACCGCTCGGTGCCCCGGGCGATGGCCTCGGCGACCCCGCGCTCCTCGCTGCCGATGCCAGGAT
>JBIOEF010000042.1:0-25471 GCA_044445785.1 Caulobacterales bacterium | reverse complement strand
CCACGGCACCGTCGGCTGCGTGGTGCGGGATGGCGAGGGCGCGCTGGCGGCGGCCACCTCCACCGGCGGGGTCTTCGGCAAGCGCCTGGGCCGGGTGGGCGACGCGCCGATCCCGGGCGCCGGGACCTGGGCGGACGAGCTGGTCGCCGTCTCCTGCACCGGCCTTGGCGAATACTTCATCCGCGCCGCCGCCGCCGCCCAGCTGGCCCACCGCCTGCGGTTCGGCGGCGAGACGCTGGCCGGCGCCGCCGACGCGGTGCTGGCCGACGTCAAGGCGTTGGCGGGTGAGAGCGGCCTGATCGCCATCGCCGCCGACGGGTCGGTGGTCACGCCCTTCAACACCAAGGGCATGAGCCGCGCCGTGCTCCACCCCGACGGCGCCATCACCGCCGAGGTTTTCTAGGGGAGCGCCTTAGCGGATATCCGCTAAGGGTCGCGCGACGAGGGAGAGACGCCATGCCGGAATTCAGGATGGTCAACGCCGGGGCGCTGAACCTGCGGGTGGCCGTGGAGGGCCAGGGGCCGCTGGTGCTGATGGTGCATGGGTTTCCGGAGTCCTGGTACTCCTGGCGCCATCAGCTGGGACCGATCGCCGAGGCCGGGTTCACCGCCGCGGCCATCGACGTGCGCGGCTATGGCGGCTCGGACAAGCCGCCCGCGGTCGCCGACTACGCCATGCAGCACATGGTCGCCGACGTCGCCGGCGTGATCGAGGCGATGAGCCCGGGCGCGCCGGCGGTGATCGTCGGCCACGACTGGGGGGCGCCGATCGTCTGGAACACCGCGCTGACGCGGCCCGACCGGGTGCGCGCGGTCGCCGGGCTCTCGGTGCCGCACCTCGGCGTCGCCACGCGCTCGTTCCGCGAGGTGTTCGAGGAGCTGTTCACCGCCCGCGGCCGTTTCTTCTACCAGCACTATTTCCAGGCCCAGGGCGTGGCCGAGGCCGAGATGGAGGCCGACGTGCGAGGCGCGCTCCGCCGCTTCTATTACGCCATCAGCGGAGATGCGCCGGACGGGACCTGGCCCAGCGACAAGGCGGTGGGCGATCCGCTCCTGCTTCGCCTGCCAGACCCCGACCCGTTCCCCGCCTGGCTGACGCCGGCGGATCTGGACTATTTCGTGGGCGAGTTCGAGCGGTCGGGATTCCGCGGGCCGATCAACCGCTACCGCAACCACGACGCCGACTTCGCCTGGCTGACGCCGTTCCAGGGGCGCAAGATCGAGCAGCCGGCGCTGTTCATCGGCGGCCGGCGCGATCTGGTGCTCTCCATGCTGGGCCGCCGCGACCCGGCCGAGCTGATCGCCGGCATGAAGGCCGCCGCGCCGGACCTGCGCGGTCACGACATCCTCGAAGGCTGCGGCCACTGGACCCAGCAGGAACGCCCCGCCGAGGTCAACGAGCGCCTGCTGGCCTGGTTGAAGGGGCTGTAAGTCCTCCCCCTGCGGGTGAGGATTAGACGATCGCCCGCTCGCGCAGGTCGGCGATCTCGGCGGCGTCGAAGCCGAGTTCGGCGAGGATGGCGTCGGTGTGTTCGCCCAGCGTCGGCGCGCGATGGCGGATCGCGCCGGGGGTGTCGGAGAGAAACGCCGGAACCCGCGCGACCGGCGCGGGCTTGGGCAGGCCCGGGTAGTCGACGGCCTGCAGGAAGCCCATGGCCCGCACGTGCGGATCGTCCAGGGTCTGCTGGGGTTTCAGCACCGGCCCGGCCGGGATCATCGACTTGCCCAGGATCTCCAGCGCCTCGGCGGTGGTCCGCTCGGCGCACCAGCGGCTCATCCGCTCGGAGATGACGACGGCGTTGTCGCCGCGGGAGATGTCGTCCTTGAAGCGCGGGTCGGTGAGCCAGTGGTTCTCGCCCATCAGCCTCGCCCAGCGCTCGAACAGCGGCTGGCCGATCACCTGCGCCAGCACCCAGCCGTCGGCGGTCTTGAAGATATCCACCGGCGCGGCGGTCTGGCCGCGGTTGCCGGTGGGCTTGCGGTCGATGCCGATGACGCCCTGCTCGATCAGGAGCCCATTGCCGACGGTGAGCGCGGTCGCCAGCAGCGCGCCCTCGACGATCTGGCCGCGGCCGGTCTGCGCCTTGGCCATCAGCGCCAGCACCGTGCCGTAGGCGCAGTGCAGCGCGGTGCCGAAATCCACCCACGGCGCCTGGAAGCGATAGGGCCGCTCGCCGTCGCCCTCGCTGGTCATGTAGGCCGAGCCGGACATCACCTGGCCGATGCCGTCGAACCCGACGCGGTCGCTGTAGGGCCCCCCGCGGCCATAGGCGGTGACGTGGGTGAGGATGATGTCGGGCTTGATGGCGCAGAGGCTCTGGTAGTCGAGCTTCATGGCGGAGAGGGTCTGCGGCGGCAGGTTCGCCACCACCACGTCGGCGCTCTCCACCAGGCGGCGGACGACGCCGGCGGCGTCCGGCTTCATCGGATCCAGCGTCATGCCGCGCTTGTTGCGGTTCATCTGCATGAACCCCGCGCCGTCGCCGTCCGCGCCGATCGGCGCCTGGAAGCGGTCCTCGCCGCCGGTCCGCCGCTCGATGCGGATCACGTCGGCGCCGAACTCGGCCAGCAGCGCGGCGCAATAGGGCCCGGCGATGTAGCGGCCGAAATCCAGTACGCGGACGCCCGCGAGGACGTCCTTCACAGGGCGCGGCCGCTGAAGCGGCGGTTGAGCTTGCGCATGCCGCCGAGCCACCGGTCATAGTCGCCGGTCTTGCGGCGCATGTATTCCAGCACCTGCGGGTGCGGCAGGACCAGGAACGTCTCCGCCTCGATGGCGCGCAGGCAGGCCTCGGCCGCCTCTTCCGGCTCGATCATGCCGTCGACGCTGGCGACGCCGTCGGGATTGCCGGCGGTCATCGCCGTGCGCACCGCCTGCGGGCAGAGCACCGAGACCCTGATGCCGTCATCGCCGTGGGTGATCGAGAGCCACTCGGCCAGCGCCACCGCCGCGTGCTTGGTCACTGCATAGGGCGCCGAGCCGACCTGCGAGAGGAGGCCGGCCGCCGAGGCGGTGTTGAGCAGATATCCGCCGCCGCGCGCGATCATCCGCGGGACCAGGTGGCGCGCGGCCCAGACGTGGGCCATCACGTTGATGTCCCAGATCCGCTGCCAGCGCTCGTCGCTGACCTCCGCGCCCCCGCCATAGCCGATGCCGGCGTTGGAGCAGAAAAGGTCGATCGGCCCGTGCTCGGCCTCGACCTTCTCGATCATCAAGGCGATGTCGGCTTCCTTGGCGACGTTGGTTTCGAAGGCGATCCCGCCGACTTCCTTGGCCACGGCGCGCACGCCATCGCCGTTGATGTCCGAGCAGACCACCAGCTTGGCGCCTTCCTTGGCGAAGCGCCGGGCCAGCGCGCGGCCGATGCCGCTGGCCGCGCCGGTGACGACGACGATCCGATCCTTGATCTGCATGGCGCTCTTCTCTCCCACCTGATCTCGTTCTTGGCGCCAGCATTAGCGGCCCCTCTCGCCGCCGTCCACGAACCGCGCGCGGCCCCGTGGGACTGGCGCAATGGGCGGGGACGCCCATTTCTGCTAGTCACGCGCCACCACGCCAGCCCGAGTCCCGCTTGTCCGTCACCCTCGACCTTTCCCGCGCCAGGCCCGCGCCCACCCCGCCGGTGAACCTCTCCGGTCTGACGCGTCCGCCGCTGAACGCCGCGCTCGGCGAAAGCGGCGTCGTCGAGCCGGCCAAGGCGAAGATGCGCGCGGGGCAGGTGTGGCGCTGGATCCACCACCACGGGGTCACCGACTTCGAAGCGATGACCAACATCGCCAAGGAGACCCGCAGCGCGATGGCCGAGCGGTTCACCCTGGCCAGGCCGAAGATCACCTCCCGCCAGCTCAGCCAGGACGGGGTGATCAAGTGGCTGATCGAGTTCGCGCCGGGCGTCGAGGCCGAGACGGTGTTCATCCCCGACGTCGCCGGCTACGGAGCGCTCTGCGTCTCCAGCCAGGTGGGCTGCACGCTGAACTGCACCTTCTGTCATACCGGCACGCAAGGGCTGGTGCGCAACCTCACCGCCGGCGAGATCGTCGCCCAGGTGCAGATCGCCCGCGACGACCTCGGCGACTGGCACACGGCGGCCGAGGGCCGGGCGCTGACCAACATCGTCTTCATGGGCATGGGCGAGCCGCTCTACAATCTGGACAGCGTCGCGGACGCCCTCGACATAATCGCCGACAACGAGGGGATCGCCATCTCCCGGCGGCGGATCACCGTCTCCACCTCCGGCGTCGTCCCGCAGCTGAAGAGTCTGGGCGAGCGGACCGGCGCCATGCTGGCGATCTCGCTGCACGCCGCGCGCGACGAACTGCGCGATCAGCTTGTGCCGCTCAATCGCCGCTATCCGATCGCGCAGCTTCTGGCGGCGGTGCGCGCCTATCCCGGGCTCTCCAACGCCAAGCGCGTGACCTTCGAATATGTGATGCTGAAAGGCGTCAACGACACGCCCGCCGACGCCAGGGCGCTGGTCAAACTGCTCGCCGGCATCCCCGCGAAGATCAACCTGATCCCGTTCAATCCCTGGCCCGACAGCGGCTATGAATGTTCCGACTGGGGGGCGATCGAGGCCTTCGCCGCCATCGTCAACCGCGCCGGCTACGCCTCGCCGATCAGGACGCCCCGTGGCCGCGACATCTTCGCCGCCTGTGGCCAGCTGAAGTCGCAGAGCGAGAAAGTGCGGGCCAGCGCCCGGCGCCGCGCCGCCGCGCCGGCGACCTGAAGCTTGCCGGGCGCCGGCGCGCCCGTGCTAAGCATCCGCCGCGCGATCCGCCGCCAAGGAAGGCTTCGATGCCGTCACAGCTTCAATCCCCTGAGCTGCAGGCCTGGGCGGCGGGCTTTCCCGTCACCCTGCTGCACGTCGGCGTCACCCTGGTCATCCTGGTCGGCGGCACCGCGCTCTATGCGCTCCTCACCCCCCATCGCGAGATCCAGCTGATCCGCGAGGGCAACGCCGCGGCGGCGATCTCGTTCGGCGGGGTTCTGGTGGCCCTGTCGATCCCGCTGGCCTTCGCCCTTTCGACGTCGGCCTCGCTGCTGGAGATCGGGCTCTGGGGCGCCACCACCACCGCCGTCCAGCTGGCGCTTTTCTGGCTCACGGACCTCCTTCTCTACGGCCTGCCGCAGCGGATCAAGGAAGGCGAGATCGCCGCGGCCGCGCTGCTGGTGGCGGCCAAGCTCGCCGGCGCGGCGATCCTCGCCGGCGCGGTGACGGCCTGAGCTGCAAATCCCGCAGCGGCGCACGCCATGCACTTTCCCAGGTTGCCCGACTGGCTGGTCTATCTCTCGATCGTGCTCGCCCTGTTGTTCGCAGCGCTGGGCCGGCGCGAGCGGGCCAATTCGCCGCTGCCCCCACCGCCGCTGCCGGCCGGCGAGGGCGCGGTCATCAACGGCGCGACGCCCTTCGATCCGGCGGTGGTGATCAAGGTCGCCGGCCCGGCGCGTGAGACCACCGGCACCGCCTTTTCGGTCGCCGACAGCGGCGTCTGGCTCACCGCCCGCCACGTGGTCGACGGCTGCGCCAAGGCCGCGATCATGGTCAACGACACCCAGGGCGTGGAGGCGAAGATCCAGCTGGACCCCCTGAGCGAAACCGCGGTCCTGACCACCGCCGGCGGCGCGCCGGCCCTGCCCCTGGCGCCGGTCCAGCCGCTCAGGCGCGGCGCGCAGGCTTTCCACCCCGGCTTCCCGCAGGGGCGGCCGGGCGAGGTGGCCTCGCGCCTCTTGGGCCGCGAGACGCTGTTCCTGCGCGGGCGGCTGATGCGCACCGTGCCGGTGCTGGTCTGGGCGGAAGTGGGCCGCACCGACGGGCTGAAGGGCGTGCTGATCGGCATCTCCGGCGCGCCGGCGCTGGACGGCGAGGGGCGGGTCATCGGCGTCACCGTCGCCGAGGCGCCCCGGCGCGGCCGCATCTTCACCACCACGCCCGAAACCGTGCGAGCGGCGATGGCGCTGGCCGGCGCCAGGCCCTCGCCGCAGGCCGCGGGCGAGCCGATCACCACCGACAACTACGGCCCCGCCGCCGACAACCTGCGCCGCGACCTGAGGGTCGCCCCGGTGGTCTGCCTTACGCGCTAGCGGCTGGCGGTTTCTGCAGCCGGGCGACGGCGACGGCCAGCGCCATCGCCCCCATGCCGACGATCCCGGAGTAGAGGAAGAACACCACATAGCCCGCGCCCAGCGCCGCGGGCGCAACGTGCGACTTGGCCATCGCCGTGGCGAAGGCCTGGGGCGGGGCGTGGACGAAGAGGGCGGTCAGCGGCGCGAAGACTCCCCCGGCCTGGGCCGCGCGCGCCGCCGCCTCGACGATCCGCCCGGACTGGGACGCCACCAGCTTGCCCGGCAGCGAGTAGAGCGAGGAGAAGAGCGCGTACTGGGTGGCCGTGAAGCCGGCGCTGGTCAGGCCCGACATGTAGGCGATCAGGCAGGTGCCGGCGTAGGAGGAGACGACGTTGTCGACGCCGATGGCGGTGAAGAGGGCCGGCAGGCTCGGCCCCTGCACCGCCAGCCAGCCGAAGATGGTGTTGGTGATCGGCAGGGCGAAGGCGCCGATGACCAGCGAGCGCATGACGCCGAGCCTGGCCACCGAGACGCCGCCGACGAACACCCCCGACATCGAGGCGACGACGCCGAAGATCTTGCGCACCTCGGCGATCTGGGTGAGCGAGAACCCCAGGTCCTGGTAGAAGGCGTTCATGATGTTGAGCACGAAGTCGGAGAGCCGGTAGAGGCAGATCAGCGCCAGGATCAGAAAGCCGATGCGGCCGAACCGGCGGAAGAAGTCGGCCAGCGGGTCGCCAAGCGCGTGGAAGAGGTAGACGCCAGGCCGGGTGCGGGCGCCCGGGATCGGGAACGCCGCCACGGCGATCACGGCGAAGCCGGCGATGACGCTCAGCAGCTGCAGCCAGACGCCGTTCGGCTTGGCGACCCAGGCCGCCATCAAACCCTGTCCCGCGCTCGCCTGCCCGAACCAGCCAAGCACGCCGGCCAGGAGGTCGGCCCGCGCGCCCAGGCCCGATCCCAGGAAGAGCGCGCCCAGCACCATCAGCGCCAGCCGCGCCGCCCACTCCAGTCCCTCGCGGATCGGCGAGGCGACGAGACCGTCGGTGGCGATCGGCCGGACCGTGTGTTCGTGCTCGCCGGGCGCCAGCAGCACGGCCAGCAGGCCCAGCGCCATCACCCCGGCCATGATCGCATAGGCCACGTGCCAGCCCACCCGGTCGGCGAGGAAGAGCGGCGCGGCGCCGGCGACGATGTTCGCCACCCGGTAGCCCCACTGGTAGGCCGCCGCCATCGCCCCTTGCCGGCTGATGTCGGCCGCCTCGATCCGCCAGGCGTCGACGACGATGTCCTGGGTGGCCGAGGCGAAGCCGGTGCAGACCGCGGCGATCGCCAGGGGCCCAAGCCCGTGGACCGGATCGCCGGCGGAGATGAAGAAGAGGCCGATGACGATGACGATCTGGGCGGCGAACATCCACGACCGCCGATGGCCAAGCCAGCGGGTCAGGACCGGGATCGCCGTGCGGTCCACCAGGGGCGCCCAGAGGAACTTGAACGAATAGGGCAGGGTGGCCAGGCTGAAGAGCGAGATCACCGCCAGCGACAGTCCCGCCGCCCGCAGCCAGGCGGACATGGTGTCGAAGATGAGGAAGTTCGGCAGGCCGGCGGCGAAGCCCAGGCCCAGCATGATGGCGATCGGGCGCTCGCCGAACACCGCCAGCGCCCCCAGCAGGCTCCGCGCCGGCTTGTTCGAAACGCTCGTCCCGGGCGCGGCTGGATCGGTCACTGTCAGAGGTCCTCGCTGCGCCAGGGCCTCTTGGCGCCCCGACTCGCTAGGATGCGACCTTGGCCCGGCTGCTTCTTGCCGTCCAGCCGGGGCCGGTCCAGCGGGCGAGGGCCGCGCGCAGGGCCTCCGGCGAGAGCGGCTTGATCAGGAAATCGTCCATGCCGGCGGCCAGGCACGCCTTGCGATCGTCCTCGAAGGCGTTGGCGGTGAGCGCCACCACCGGCGTCTCGATCCCCCGCGCCCGCAGCGCCTTGGTCGCGGCGATGCCGGAGAGTCCGGGCATGCGCACGTCCATCAGCACCAGGTCGTAGTCGCCGCGGCTGACCGCTTCCACAGCCAGCTCGCCGCCTTCCACGTGGTCGACCACCGCGCCCTCGCGGCGCAGCAGCGTGCGCGCCAGCATGGCGTTGATCGGATTGTCCTCGGCCAGCAGCACGCGGACCTTGCTGGCGATGGGTGCGGGGTCGGGCCGGCGCGGGACGATCCGGTCGTCGTCCAGCGCGTGGGCGTCGCCGCCGGCGGCCAGCACCCGCTGGACCATCGAGGCCCGGCGCAGCGGCTTGATCAGATAGCCGGCGAAGCCCGCCGTGCGGTAGGCCTCGATCCGGTCGCGCTCCTCGGGCCGCAGCAGGATGACGCCGGCGCGGCCGGTCGGCGGGGTGAGCGCGGCGTTCTCGCTCGCCAGCAGATGATCGATCAGGATCACCGCGCCCTCCTCGGTGAAGGTGAGCGCCTCCTCGAGGTTCTCGGCGCGGATGGCGATCCCGCCGCTGGCCTGGATCTGGCGGGCGGCGGCCTCGCGGACGATGGCGCTGGGCGAGGCGATCGCCACCGCCCGGCCCTGCAGCGAGGCTACCGGCTCGGCCGGTCCCACCAGGCCGAACTCGGCCTCGAACCAGAAATTCGCGCCGCGCCCCTCGGCGCTCTCGACGCCCAGCGCCCCGCCCATGGCCTCAGCCAGTTGCCGGGCGATGGCCAGGCCGAGGCCCGCGCCGCCGAGGCTGGGGGCCTGCGCCGGGTCTGCCTGGACGAAGGGCTCGAAGATGTTGGCGCGCACGGCGTCCGGCACGCCGGGGCCGGTGTCGGAGATGGTGAACCGCAGGCGTGAGACGCCGGCCCGCTCGGCCAGGATCAAGACGCCGCCGGTCTCGACGAACTTCACCGCGTTGCCAGCCAGGTTGAGCAGGATCTGCTTGACGCGCCCCTCGTCGGCGGCGATCCGCTCCAGGCCCGCCTCGGCGGCCCAGCCGACCTCGATCCCCTTCTCGTGCGCCCGCGGGCTCATCAGCTCGCAGACCGAGCGCAGCAGATCCTCGGGCGTCACCGGCGCCAGCGCCAGCTCCACCCGCCCCGCGCCAAACCTGGCATAATCCAGGACGTCGTTGACCAGCCCCAGCAGGTGCTCGCCGCTCTCCATCAGGGCGGTGACGTAGGCCCGCTGCTCGGCGGTGAGCCGGGTGCTCTCCAAGAGCCGGGTCATGCCGATGACCCCGTTCAGCGGCGTGCGGAACTCATGGCTCAGCGCCGCCAGATGCTCGGGCGGGATGCCGGCGTCGAGGTGAGGGCGCGGCTGGTCCATGGCCCGCGGTGTAGCCCGCCGCCGCTTAACGGGCGGTCAAACGCGAGGGTTTGCGGCGCAGCAGGTTTGAACTCGACTAGCGATAGCCATCGAGGAGCTGGCGTAGCCTCACGTATCGCGCGACGCCCTCGAGATCGGGGTAGATGTCCACCGGCGAAATTCCCATCAGCAACAGATCGTTGAGAGCCACGATCCTCTCGGACGCCGGGATCGTAAGTTTCCGAAGCGCCGCCCCAGCCGCCGGCTTCGTCAACCCAATATATTCTTCAAGCGTGGCATAGGTCGTGGAATTCACTAAGAATTTTCCGAGTTGATTTCGGACTCGCGCGTTTTGAAAGCTCTTGGGAGATGCTATGTAGAAATCCCTCTTCGCGTGTCTCTCGAATTCGAGGACGTCTATCGCCCATACCGCGATGTCATTTGTCTCTGGTTGTCGAAAGATGAGAGAATCACAAAAGGCGAAGAAAGCTGCGATATAGGGACTCATCGACCAATCAAGCATTCTCGTCGAGACGCCATAATGCTGCGCCAGTGCCGATAGCTCGAATTCGTCCATAGCATCGACTGGCATCCCTAATTTTCGATAGAGAGAGCGACAGAAATTCAACCATTTCGCGTATTCCCTCCGCCTGTCTAGGCTTGCATCTGGAATTGCTCGGTCGAAGCTCGACATGAGTGGCCAGGATGCGTCCATCTGACCGCGAAACAATATTTTTGAGTATACAAAGCTCACTCCGCGGGGACCGGGCAAGAAATGAGCATATCCGTCCTTAAAATCACTCCAAGAGCTGAAGTGTTTGCTATCCATCGGTATGCGCGATGGGAGCGAGAGGGTGTGCTTGCACGGGAAGGATGTCGAGCAGCGCCGAATGCAACACATATTGTTCGGCTGACGGAAGAACGGCGATCAAGTCGCCCTCCGCCCAGGCGGCGGAATTGAAGTATCTAACCCACCTGTTTGGGTCTGCGGCCCGCCGGTAGCCGATCAGGCCGTGTTGCCAAAGAATGTCTTGTATCCTGAGCTTGTTGGCGCCGACTTCGGCCGACCACCATGGCGCGGCGCTGCAAAATTCCGAATCGGCGAGCCGGAGTCGGGCCGGGTCAAAGACTTCTTTCCCAACGGCGCGGATAAATGCGTGAACGGCTTCCGAAATTTGTCCAGCGTAGTCAGCGCCACGGGGGTCTTGGGCGTCGACTTTGTCGAGGGCGGCCAGGTGCAACGACACCTCGCGGATTACAGTGCGTGCGAATGACCGGGCGACCGTAGCAACGGTCCGCCGAATGTCTGCGGGGTCGGCGTCCCTCTTGACCGAGTCGTTGGCGCCTATGCTTCGTGAAATATTGTTGCCGATCTCGTTTATTTCTCGCGGTAAGAATCTCGTATGTCTAAGTATATAATCGCCGACATCTTCCACTGCATCGGCTCTTCGTGGATTGGTCATCGTTGAGAAACCCAACCATCTTTCGATCACGACCTTGGAAGAATTGCGACCTGCTCTATATTCTACAGGCAATTTGCCTATTTTTTGCTCTAAATAGTATCTAGACGATCTCTCGTCCCAATCTAAGCATCTTATATGTTGTCGATCATTGTATCGTTGACCGTTGTCTGTGTCGAGCAATGCCGCATAGATGACGTCCCGCACCGTCACGACGACGTGTAACCTGTTACTTACATTCGGATCCACTATCTTTCGTAATATCCAGGTGACCAACCCGAGCTGGGCATCGGTCGATTCGGCCGGCGCCTCTGAATAATTGTCGTCCAGAGCGTCGATGAACGCAAATACGGGGGTGGAAACGTTAATCGTGTCCAAAGTAATACTTTCAATGGAAAGCCATACGGGATTTCGCAAGAAGCCGACCAACCGAGAGCGGTCCGAATATGTATGGAGAATGTTGTTCAAGACGGCGACGACAGGGTGTTCCCGCGGGCCACGTGGAATGAAATTGCGTGCGTCCTCGGCCAGAAAAGTGCGGTCTTTCTCACTAAGAGGAGCCGCTGACATCGCCGAAGGGCCGCAATGCAGCAGGAACGACGCCACTCCGGCATAGACCGCGCATGACCAGAGTTCTTCCCAGATCTCCAGGCGTTCAGCTCGGTCCGGGAATGCACGATGCATCCAGCGGAGACTCGATAGATTTATCTTCGTGTCGCGTTGTGGATAGTCGAGAAGTCCCTCCTTGAGCACCGACAGCTGCATCATTCGGAGGTATCGGCTCTTGCCCGATCCGCGCCGACCTACGAGAATTCGTGCTCTTCGATCCGTGGCCCGGAGCGCGAGATCACGCCAAACTCCGGCGTCGGGGAACTCGATAAAGGTGCCAGGTTCTTCGGAAGCTCCATCGGGAGAGCCAAAGGGTTCGGAACGGCCACTGTCATCGTCTTTCATTGTCGGTTCAGTCACTGCTGGAAGCTGCCCTTGGCGCGTCAATGTTGTGCGCTAGGTTACATGTCGCGCGTAGATTGTGAAGGGGTGGCTGCTCTGTCCGATTCTCGCCGATAGTTCCGCCTCACCCCCCGCTGAGCGCGCCGAAGATCATCAGTTCGTCGCCGTCGTTGACCGGCAGGCGGATGTCGCGGGCGGCGTCCTTGCCGATAAAGAGGCGCATGTGCGGGCGGACCCGGTCCTGTTCGTCGATCACCCGGAACTTCAGGCCCGGAAAGCGTCGGTCGAGGTCGTCCAGCACCGCCGCCACCGTCGCCCCCGCCGCCTCCACCCGCGAGACCCCGCCGGAGTAGGAATGCAGCTGCGAGGGGATCAGTACGCTGACCATCGAGTCTAAGGCGCCACCGCCACCGAATAGATCTCCGGCAGGTGGGCGGCGATGGCGCGCCAGCTCTCGCCCTCGTCGTCGCTCATCCAGACCTCGCCGCCGGTGGTGCCGAGGTAGAGGCCCAGCGGCGCGGCGTTGTCGGCGCAGAAGGCCTGGCGCTTGACCGTGAACCAGCCCTGCTCGGTGGGAAAACCGCGGTCCTGGCGCGTCCAGCTGACGCCGGCGTCGCTGGTCCGATAGACCGCCGGCCGCCCGCCGGGACTGACCCTCGGCCACACGTCGGTGCCGTCCATGGGGAAGACCCAGGCGGTGTCGGCGTCGCGCGGGTGCGGGACGATGGTGAAGCCGATGTCGCCCACCTCCTCAGGCATGGCCTTGCCGATCCGATCCCAGAGCTCGCCCGGCCGGTCGAGACGATAGATGCCGCAGTGGTTCTGCTGCCAGATCCGGTCGGGCATCGGCGGCGCGAGGGCGATGAAGTGGGCGTCCTGGCCGAACTCCGGATAGGGGTCGGGGAAGAAATTGGCCTCCACCCCCTTGTTCAGCGGTCGCCAGTCGCCGCCGCGGTCGTGGCTCTCGAACACCCCGGCGGTGGAGGTGGCCAGGTACATGTGCGCCGGATCGCGCGGGTCGATGACGATCTGGTTCAGCAGCGCGCCGTCCGGCGTTCCGGCGTCGGGCGGCACCCACTGCGGGTACATCGGGTGCTCGTTGAAGCCGGCGACGCTCGCCCAGGTCGCCCCGTCGTCCTCGCTGACGAAGAGACCGGGCGGCGAGGTTCCCGCCCACCAGACGTGCGGCTCGCTGGCGTGGCCGGGCTCCAGCCAGAAGCTGTGGCTCACCGCCCGCGCGGTCGCCGGATCGTCGGACTTGGGAAACGCCGGCGGCGTCTTCGCCTCGGCCCAGGTCGCCCCGCCGTCGAGCGAGCGGAAGACGGTGGGGCCCAGATGCCCGGTCTTGGCGGCGATCAACTGCACTTTCGGATCGCGCGGGTCGGCGACGAAGTGATTGACGATCTGGCCAAGGAACAGCGGTCCCTCGACCCGCCAGTCCCGCCGCGCGCCGTCTCCGCGATAGATCCAGGCACCCTTGCGCGTGCCGATCAGAAGCTGGGTTTCACTCGCCATCCCAAGCGTCCTCCTGCCAAGGCTCTCCTGGCGCCATCCTATATCGAGGCGCGTCGGGATCGCTAGAACCTGGCGGTGTTGGCTTCCAGGCCCAGCAGCAGGCGGCCGGCGGTCTCCAGGATGGTGGTCGAGACCATGGCGTGCTGGGTGGCGACGTTGGCGTCGCGGAAATAGCGCTGCAGCGGCGAGGTCCGATAGACCGAGGTCCCGCCGGCCAGCGTGTACATGGCCTGGGTGATCGCCGCCGCCTCGTGCGCGGCGTGGGCGGTGGCCAGCCGCATGTCGCGGGTGAAGCTCAGGGCCGGGATGCTGGTCTGCGAAGCCGCCCAGGCCGCCTCGATCGATTCGTAGAAGAAGGCCCGCGCCGAGGCCAGGCGCGCCTGCGCCCTGGCCACCTCGATCTGCACGTGGGCGCGCTCGGCCAGCGGCGCGGTGGCGCCGGCCGGGCGCTTGCCACCCGCCAGGCGGATGAACTCGTCGATGGCGGCTCTGGCGATCCCCAACCCCACCGCCGCCACCCCCTGCGACAGCGGCCCGAACGGCGGAAACCGAAACAGCGGCCGGTCGGGGTTCTCGCGCACCAGCACGCCCGATGCGTGGCGGTCGGGCACGAAGAGGTCGTCGACCTCGAAATCGGTGCTGCCGGTGCCGCAAAGGCCGGTGACGTCCCAGGTGTCCAGCAGCGTCACCTTGTCCGCCGGGAAGAACATCAGGTGGCTGCGCGGGACGCCGGCGGAGTTGGTCAGCGGCTTGCCGTCCTCCACCAGGGTGCAGCCGCCGGCGATCCAGTCGGCGTTGGGCGAGCCCGAGCCCCACTGCCAGCGCCCCTTCACCCGAAAGCCGCCGGCGACCTTGGTCGCCACGCCCATGGGGGCCGGAACGCCGGTCATCAGGGTGGTCGGCTTGGCGAAAATCTCGCCCACCGCCTCGTCGGTCATCCGCGAGAGCGCCAGGGCGGTCGTGGCGCCGATGAAGGTGACCCAGCCGGTGGCGCCGTCGCCCCGCGCCAACGCCTCGCACACCCGCGCGACGACGCCGGGCGAGACCTCCAGTCCGCCCAGGCGCTCTTCGATGAACATGCGGAAGTAGCCGGCCTCGGCGAGGCTCGCGCGGATGTCGTCCGGCAGCCGCCTGGCCGCCTCGATCTCCGCCCCGCGTGGCGCGACCTTTGCCGCCAGCTCGCGGGCGCGCGCCACCAGCGGATGGTCGGCCTCGCTGGTCACCAGCCGCGCATGGTCGGCAGGACTTCCTCCGCCAGCACCTCCAGCGAGGCCATTGCCCGCTCGTGGCCGACGGCGGCGAAGGCCATGTCGATCACCCCCACGCCCGCATCGCGCAGGGTCTCGATCTGGCCCAGCACCTTCGTTGGCCCGCCGATGAAGAAGGGCGCAAAGAGGCCGCCGCGCATGTGCGCCTCCTCCGCGTGGACGGCCGCGTCGCTCTCGCCCACGTGGGCGATGGCCCGGTAGAGCACCTGCTCGGCCGTGGGCGACCAGCCGGCCTTCTCCGCCTCGGCGCGGTAGAGCGCCACCGACTTCCTGATCTGCTCCGGCGGGGCGAAGGAGATGGCCAGGCCCAGGCGCCGCTGGGCGGCGAAGATCACCGAGTCCTCGCTGTTGCCCGAGCCGTAGAGCGGCGGATGCGGCGTCTGCAGCGGCCGGGGCCACACCGAGACCACGCCGTACTTATGATGCTCGCCCTCCCAGGCGAAGGGCTCCGGATCGGTCCAGGCCTTGAGGATCAGGTCGATCCCTTCCTGGGTGGACCCGCGGGTCTCGTCCGGATCGGCGCCGGAGACGCGCCACTCCATCGGCGTCCCGCGCAGGAAGAGCGCGATCACCCGCCCGCCGCTCAGCGCGTCCAGCATCGCCACCTCTTCGGCGATGCGCACCGGATTGTTGATCGGCAGGATGGGGCCCAAGAGCGCGATCTTGGCCCGCTTGACCACCTGGGTGAGCGCGCCGGCCCAGACCAGCGGGTTCGGGGTCAGCATGATCGGGGCGAAGTGGTGCTCCGAGACGCTGACCCAGTCGAAGCCCAGTTCGTCGGCGCGGCGGGCGAGGTCCAGATTGGCCTGCAGGCTGCGGCTGGCCACCGCCGGATCGCACGCCGCCGGCGCCACGGGCCAGGACCCACGCCCGGCGACCGCCCCCTCATAGCTGGCCGCGGCGAGCAGCGAGAGCTTCATGGTCAAGCCGAGTCCCAGAGCCAGCGCCGAGAGTCAATCGGCGCGTTTGCTGGCGCCCCCGCCGAATAGTTGTTCCTGGCGACCGGCGAGCGGCGTAGGCGGGGCTATTCGTGAGCGCCGTGCTGGCGGAGCAATTCCGCCACCTCGGCTTCGTGTCCTTTTGAAGAGGCGGTTCGACCAGTCGACATCGCGAACCTCAATGGAGTGACGCCATCTGGTCCGGCAGCATTCACGTCGGCGCCCGCGTCGATCAATATCTTTGACACCTGAAGGTCGCCATCTTCCGACGCCAAGACCAACGGCGATTGGCCGCCGTCGTCCTTCTGATTCACATCCGCCCCACCGGCGAGCAAGGCTTTCACTGCCATCACGTTGCCGTTGAACGTTGCCGTTTCCAGCGCTGTCCAGCCGGAAGGGGCACCCGCCGTTTTGAGGTTCGGATCGGCTCCGGCGGCGAGCAGGACCGAAATCACGGCGGCATCGTTCGCCCGCGCAGCGGACATCAGGGCTGTCATGTCCCCTTTGTTCACGTCGGCGCCTGCCGCGAGCAAGGCGCGAACCGCTTCCACGTGGCCGTTCCCCGACGCCACCATCAACGGCGTGGCGCCGGACTCATTCCTGGCGTTCACGTCGGCCTTCGCGGCGAGGGCGGCCTGGATTGCGGGAACGTCGCCATCTTGCGACGCCGAGATCAGGCTTTCGAAGGGTGTCTGCGAGCAACCGCTCAGCGTGCAGACCACCACAAGCAGGGCGGCAAAGCAGATCAGCTTCCGCGTCGATTGCATCCCGCGCTCCTCCACGCCTGTGCGCTCGCGGGAAGCTGAGTAACGTTACAACGTTGAGTAACCGCTAAATCGGGAAGCGGTCAGCGGTGGGCGCGCAAGCTATGGCCGGGACGAATGCCGCTTGGGCGCGGGCGCGAGGGCGCCGGGGGCGGCGCGGACTTCCAGGTTGATCGCGTCCTGGAAGGTTTCGTCGCCCTCGCGGAACTCCACCACCAGGCGGTCGTCGCCCTCGTAGCCGGCGGCCGAGGTGTAGACGCCGTCGCGGGTGGCGACCAGGCGGTTGGCGCAGCGCTCGCGCGGGTCGCCCTTGGCGAAGATCGGCGCTCCGTGCAGGGCCGGCTGCTCCTCGCCGTCGACGATGGCGAGGTCGCCGTGCGCCGGCGCCTGGGTCACCTCGATGCTGACTTTGGTCGGGCGGCAATCGGCGTCGAGGTTGAAGTAGTGGAAGAGCGTCACCGGCGCCGCGGCCGGCGCATTGGCGGTCTCGCTGGTGAGGTGCGGCACGCCCGTGGTCAGCATCGGCGCGGTTTCCAGCAGGTCGTCGGACGCGGCCCAAGCCCCGCCGGCGCACACCGCCAGGATCACCGCGAGGCCGAACCGCTCGCCCAGGCGACGGCGCATGGCGCCCTCCTCCAGTCCGGCGCGCATGGTAGGCCCTGGCCGCCGGCGAACAAGACCCCCGCCGATTGACGCTCCGGCGGGCCGCGGGCAGGTTCGCGCGATGCCGCAGCCGCGCTTCACCCACCGCCTCGCGCGGCCCGGCGACCTCACCGCGCTGACCGCCCTGATGGACGCCGCGATCGCGCAGCTGCTGCGCGGCTTCCTCACCGACGCCCAGATCGCCGCCAGCCGGGCGATCATGGGTCTGGATAGCCAGCTGATCGAGGATGGGACCTACTATGTCGTCCTCGCCAAGACCGGCGAGATCGCCGGCTGCGGCGGCTGGAGCCGGCGCGCCACGCTCTATGGCGGCGATCATTCCCCCGGCCGCGACGCCGCCGCTCTCGACCCGGCCAGCGACGCCGCCCGGGTCCGCGCCATGTACACCGCACCCGCGTTCGCCCGGCAGGGGGTCGGCCGGCTGATCCTGGAGATCTGCGAAGGCGCCGCCGCGGCGGAGGGATTCCAGCGGGCCGAACTGGTGGCGACGGCCGCGGGCGAGCCGCTCTATATGGCCTGCGGTTATGAGGTGATCGAGCGCTTCGACGACGACCGCGGCGGCGCGCCCGTCCCGTTGGCGCGCATGGGGAAGGCGCTGAGGGGCGCGAGGTAGAGCCCGGTTTCCACCGAATCTACGGAGAATCTACGGTGATTGGCGTGGAGGAGGGTGCGCCGGCGAGGGCGAATCAACGCCGGCAGCATGGACCGAGACTTTGCGGAGCGCAAGATCAGCCCGGCGCGTCCAGGGCGTCCAGGTTCGCGCGGCCGAAGGCGTAGTGGCCGACCAGGGCCTGGGCCTGCTCGGCGCTGACGGCGGGACCCAGCGCCCGGAGCATGCCGGCCACCAGCGGCAGCGAGGAACCGTCAGGCTTGTCGCCCGACGTCCGGATCGCCGACCGCGTCTCAGCCGGCGCCCGCGCCCACGCCCTGGCGAGCTGGCTCTCGCTGACGCGGTAGAGCACGGCCAGCTGATAGGCGGCCCAGGCCTGCATCATCTTCGGCCCGAAGATGTCGCCGGCCCTGGACTGCAGCACCTGGCTCGCGCCCTGCAGGCACTGTTCCTCAAGCGGCTTGATCGCCGACAGGTCCACCCGGTCAACGGCCTTGGCCAGGTCGTCGAGGGTGGGCCCAGCTTGCAGCAGGGTGTCGCGCACTTGCGCCGGCGCGCCGGCCCAGATGCAGGCGGCGGCCGAGTCGCTCGTCACCGGCGCGGGCTGCGCGCGGGCCGCGCCAGCGGCAAACGCGGTCAGGCTCAGCGCCGCCGCGGCGGCCGCCAGGGTCTTGCTCATTCCGTCTGGTCTCCCGGTTTGCCTGCGAAGGCGCCTCACTCAATGCCCGCCGGATTTGTGGCCCTTGCCGTGTTTGCCGTGCTTGCCGGAGCCCTGAGCGCTCCAGCTGTCGACGGAGGCCGTCTTGCCGCCGTCGGCCCAGGTGTACTCGATCTTCTGGAAGGTGAAGCCGACCTTGGTCTGCTCGTGAAGGCCGTTCTCGCCGTGCTTTCGCCGGCCGACGCAGCGCCAGGCGCCGGGCGTCTTCGGCGCCGGCCCGCAGCGGCGGATCGATTGCGCCGACGCGGCCGGCTGCACGGGGCCGACCTTCACGGCGAAGGCGGATCCGCCGAGGCTGGCGCTGAGCGACGCGCAGGCGCGGCGATCAGGAGCGGGCGCATGGGTTGATCCTCGCTTCAGGACAGACCGGATCATGTTGGCGCCCCCAGCCCGGACGCGCCACCCGCTTTGCGCGCGCCCGCCCGACTTGCGGGGCGGCGAAGGAGCGGCCTAGGCTCGGGCCAGGCATCCAGGAGCGTTTCGAGATGCGAGCAACAGTCCCCCTGGCCGCGCTGGCCCTGGCCCTGGCGGCCGCCGCGCCGGTTCGCGCCGCGCCCGCCGCAGCGACGCCCGATCCGGAGGCGCACTATCAGTCGCTGCTGGCGGCCGCCAAAGCCGCCGATCCCGGCATCGAGGGTTGGCGCGACCTGCGCTACGCCTACGCCAAGACCCCCGCCTACAGTCCGGAGGGCGCGGGCGAGGGCAAGATGCGGATGCTGCAGGCGTTCCGGTCCGGCGACTGTCAGGCCACGCTGGCGGCCGCCAGGACGATCGGCGAGATCGACTATGTGGAGCCGGACGCGCACCTCATCTCCTCGGTCTGCCTGGACAAGCTGGGCCAGGATGCGGCGGCCAAGCATGAACTGGGCGTCGGCATGGGCCTGATCACCTCCATCGAGACCACCGGCGACGGCCTCTCGGCCGCCCACGCCATGACCGTGATCACCGTCGACGAGGAATACAGCGTCCTGCGCGCGCTGAACCGCCCGCCGCTGCGCCAGGCGCTGGTCCGCGATGGCGGCCACAGCTACGACGTGATGACCACCAAGGGCGACAAGGGCGGGGAGGTGACCTACTTCTTCCTCATCGACGGGGTGATGGCCGCCGAGGCCGCGGAACTGGCGCCCGGCGCCGTCTCCGAAGGCGGCCCGCCGCGCTGACCCCCAAAATCCCGCTCATCCCGGCGAAAGCCGGGACCCAGGCAAGACTCCTGGCGGGAGCGCCGCGGCTCTGGGATCGGACACGAAGCTCACGAAGGACACCAAGGCGATCGACGCTCGCCGTGAGCGAGGCGCATTCCCTTGGTGTGCTTGGTGACCTTGGTGGTTCTCTTCTCCTAGGCCTGCCTGGGTCCCGGCTTTCGCCGGGATGAGCGGGGAGGGGGGAAGTTTGCGCTGGGTTCGTAGTCGGCCATTCCCCCGCGGCCTCAGTGCGGTTCGAGCAGGTCCAGGTCCGCGCAGCCGACTAGGTAGTAGATGACGCCATCCAGATTGTCGGTCTTCTTCAGCCCCAGCGCCTCGGCCACCGTCAGCATGGCCAGCACCTGGGCTTCGTGCTGCGGCGTTCCCGTATCGGCCGAATGGGTGAACACGGCCCGCGCCTCGGGGGTCAGCTTGGCGCGCTCAGCGGCGATCGCCGCCTCGGTGACGCCGAAGTTCGACTTCAGCTGCGCCAGCGCCCAGGCCTTGGTCGCCTCGGAATAGACGATCTTGCCCACCAGCTGCTCGGCGGCGTCGGTCTTGGGCAGATGGCACTTGGCGCCCGCGGCGGCGACCATGTCCACCAGCACCTGCTGGGGCGTATCCGACACCGCCTTGGAGATCGCATCGTTCACCGGCCCGGCCGCCACCACGGCGTCCTTCAACACCTTGGGCGCGACGGCCCAGACGCACGCCGGCTCGACCGCGCCGCCGCTGGCTGGCTCGGCCAACGCCGACGCTCCCCCCAGCGAAGCCGCCGCCAATCCCGCCGCCACCAACCCCCTCAGCACCCGCATCGCTTCGCCCCTAGATCTTCTCCGGCCAACGCTCGCTTCATCGCGTGTTGTTCGTTGTCTCGAGTGGCTTGAATCTTATTGGATTGGAGTCGGCGCTTACAATGCGGTCGTAGTTCCGACCATCCAACGCGCACCGAAAGAAGGCTTCGCCCGCCTCGGCCTCACCTCTAGCCCATGCCCGCGTGAAGCCAAGCTCCCTCCGAATGCCAAGCGGGTCCTCGTACAAGACAATGCCAAACACAAACAGCGAAGCTTGATAGCTCTTGAAGGTCGCTTCGCTTTCGCATTTCTCAGGATCCATAAGTCGAGATACAGTTGTACTTAGATCACCACCTGGAAGTATCACGTCCCCGTCCTCAAAACTGTTGAAGGTCCAAACTCTGTCGAACTCATCGATGCCGGGTCGGGGCACTACCGGTGGTCTGAGGCTCGTTCGGAGCTGGATTGCGCTGTCAATGATGATGGCGGCCTCCCTGCCCACGTTCTGAATCGTCACCCTCGCACCCCACTCCTCGAAGTGCACGTCAGCAGTAGGTGGCTTGACCTCGACTTCACCGATGCGCACACGCAAGAAAGGCCGCTGCACGCCGACTAGGGCGCGTTCAGCAACTTCGGCGTTCTTCTCCGCGGCCCTTGCTGCCTTTTCGGCGATCTCGAGAGACTTCCTGAAATCAGCAGCTTGCGTTTCGGATGAGCGAGCAAGCCGGCGTGTTTCGAGCCATAAAAAATTGTCGACAGCGCTAGAACGACGGTGAATCCCGCGACCACGGTCTCCGCCGGGGTGGAAAGCACATCAATCAGCCGGGTCATAAACGTAGGTTGAGTTCCGTCCGCCGGGATGCTGAAGTTGAATCCGAATTGTACTACCCTAAGTAGGAACTCGCGTCCCAATAGACTAGCAGGTCGAGCGGGTGGACTTCCTGGTCACTACCGTTGGCTAGTGCACCGCCGCTCTTCCGATCTCCAGTTTGTCGCCGCCGTTGGTCACTTGGATCACTGCGCCGTCTTCCAGTTCGCCGGCGAGGAGTTTCTTGGCGATGGGGTCGACCAGTTCCTTCTGGATCACGCGTTTTAGGGGCCTCGCGCCGTAGACCGGGTCGTAGCCGCGGTCGCCCAGCCAGTGGAGGGCGCCGGCGTCCAGCGTGATGGCCATGCGCCGGTCGGCCAGCAGCTTTTCGACCCGCTCCAGCTGGATCTTGACGATGGAGTCCATCTGCTCGCGGCCGAGGCGCGAGAAGAGCACGATCTCGTCGATGCGGTTGAGGAACTCGGGGCGGAAGTGCCTGCGCACCGCGTCCATGACCAGCGGCCGCACGGCCTCGACGCTGGTTCCCATGTCGCCGCTGGCCAGCGCATCGCTGGCCAGGAACTCGGAACCGAGGTTCGAGGTCATGATGATCAGGGTGTTGCGGAAATCCACCGTCCGGCCCTGGCCGTCGGTGAGCCGGCCGTCGTCCAGCACCTGCAGGAGCACGTTGAAGACGTCCGGGTGGGCCTTCTCCACCTCGTCGAACAGCACCACCTGGTAGGGGCGGCGGCGCACGCTTTCGGTGAGCGCGCCCCCCTCATCGTAGCCGACGTAGCCTGGCGGGGCGCCGATCATCCGGCTGACCGAGTGCTTTTCCATGTATTCGCTCATGTCGAGGCGGCTGATGGCGGCCTCGTCGTCGAACAGGAATTCGGCCAGCGCCTTGGTGAGCTCGGTCTTGCCGACGCCCGTGGGGCCCAGGAAGAGGAACGAGCCGATCGGGCGGTTCGGGTCCTTCAGGCCCGCGCGGGCCCGGCGGACGGCGTCGGAGACGGCGATCAGCGCCTCGTCCTGGCCGACCACGCGCTTTCTGAGGTCGTCCTCCATGCGCAGCAGCTTCTCGCGCTCGCCCTCCAGCATCTTTTCCACCGGCACGCCCGTCCAGCGGGAGACGACGGCGGCGATCTGCTCGGCGTCGACCACTTCGGGGGTCAGCGCGTCCTTCTCGCCGGCTTCCTCTTCGGCCAGGCGCTTTTCCAGCTGCGGGATTTCGCCGTAGGCGATCTCGGAGGCGCGGGCCAGGTCGCCGCGGCGCTGGGTGTTCGCCAGCTCGGCGCGCAGGCGGTCGAGCGCCACTCTGGCCTGCGCGGCCTGACCCATCTTGTCCTTCTCGGCGCGCCAGCGGGCGGTGATCTCGGCCGACTGACCCTCCAGGTCGTTCAGCTCCTCTTCCAGCTTTTCCAGGCGCGCCTGGGAGGCCTTGTCGGTCTCCTTCTTCAGCGCCTCGCGCTCGATCTTCAGCTGCACGATCCGCCGGTCGATCTCGTCCAGCTCCTCGGGCTTGGAGTCCACCGCCATGCGCACGCGCGACGACGCCTCGTCGATCAGGTCGATGGCCTTGTCGGGCAGGAACCGGTCGGTGATGTAGCGGTTGGAGAGCGTGGCCGCGGCGACGATCGCCGCGTCGGCGATGCGCACCCCGTGGTGCGCCTCGTACTTTTCCTTCAGGCCGCGCAGGATCGAGACGGTGTCCTCCACCGTCGGCTCGCTGACGAACACCGGCTGGAACCGGCGGGCGAGCGCGGCGTCCTTCTCGACGTTCTTGCGGTATTCATCGAGGGTGGTGGCGCCCACGCAGTGCAGTTCGCCTCGGGCCAGGGCGGGCTTCAGCAGGTTGGAGGCGTCCATGGCGCCTTCGGATTTGCCGGCGCCCACCAGGGTGTGCATCTCGTCGATGAAGAGGATGATCCCGCCCTCGGCGGCGGTGACTTCGTTGAGCACGGCCTTCAGCCGCTCCTCGAACTCGCCGCGGTATTTCGCGCCGGCGATGAGGCTGCCCATGTCGAGCGCCATCAGCTTCTTGTCTTTCAAGCTTTCGGGCACGTCGCCGTTGATGATGCGCAGGGCCAGGCCCTCGACGATGGCGGTCTTGCCGACGCCGGGTTCGCCGATCAGCACGGGGTTGTTCTTGGTGCGGCGGGCCAGCACCTGGATGGTGCGGCGGATTTCCTCGTCGCGGCCGATCACCGGGTCCAGCTTCTCGTCGCGCGCGGCCTGGGTGAGATCGCGGGCGTAGCGTTTCAGCGCATCATAGCCCTCCTCGGCCGAGGCGCTGTCGGCGGTGCGGCCCTTGCGCAGGGCGACGGCGGCGTTCTCCAGGCCGGGCGCGGTGACGCCGGCGTCCTTCAGCGCCTTGGCCGCGTCGCCGCCTTCCTTGGCGAGCGCGATCAGCAGCCGCTCGGTGGTGACGAAAGCGTCGCCGGCCTTCTTGGCGTCTTCCTCGGCCTTGGCGAAGACGCTGGCCGACTCCGGCTTCATGTAGAGCTGGCCAGAGCCGCCCTCGACCTTGGGGATCTTGGTCAGCAGCGCCTCGACGGCGGCGTCGACGGCGTCGGGCCGCCCGCCGGCGCTCTGGATCAGCGCGCGGGAAAGTCCGTCCTTCTCTTCCAGCAACACCTTCAGCAGGTGCTCTGGGCCCAGCTGCTGGTGGCGGCGCGCGAGCGCCAGCGATTGCGCCGACTGGATCGCCTGCTTGGCGCGGTCGGAATAGAGGTCGATGTTCATGATCCCCTCGGATAGGCGGATTGGCGCAGCTCGCCTTGATCAAGCGCAAACCGCTGAGCCCGATGTAGTGTTGCATCCCGGCCACACAAGAGCGGGAAAGGATTCTAACGCGGAGGTCGCGGAGGAGGCGCGGAGGACGCGGAGTTAGAGGCCGTTGGCCAATCGGACGATGCCGTCACGCATCAGCGCGACGTTGAAGTTGAGGAGATATCCCAGGCGGTAGCCGCCCAGCCGCAGGTAGCTGAGCAGCTGCGCACGATGGACGTCGGCGATCTTGTCGATCGCCTTGATCTCAACGACGACGCAGTTGGCGACCAGCAGGTCGAGGCGATATCCGGCGTCGATCGAAACGCCATCATAGACCAGCGGCAACGTCAGTTGGCGCTGGAATTCGATATCCGCCTTCTCGAACTCGTGGGCGAGACACGCCTCGTATGCGCTCTCGAGCAATCCTGGCCCAAGCGCCCTGTGAACCTTGAGCGCGCAGCCTAGAATCTGTTCTCCGAGAACATTCTCGTCCACTCCGCGTCCTCCGCGTTCTCCTCCGCGACCTCCGCGGTAAAACCTTGGCCGTCGACGAAGAGACCCACGCGGCAGGGCCTGCGTCAACGCGCCGCCTGCTGGTGAACCGGTGAGAACCATGCGGTTCACGGCCCTTTCAGGTTCTCGGGCGCATCCTCCGCCACATTCGCCGTCCCTCTTAGACGCGAACCGAGCGCGACAATCCGCGTTCGACCTTCGAGGGGCGCCGCCCGAGCGAAAGGAGGACTGACGTGGGCAAGCGGAGACCAAGAGGGGTTCTGGCCCTGGGCTGGGCTTGCATCGAGAGCGCCGCCAGCGGCCGCTCCGAACACGTGCCCACCAGCGCCGACTATCCGGACAGCGTGATCAAGCGCGTCTCCTTCATCGCCGGCGGCGGTCACGGCTGGCGGATCTCCGCCCTGGTGACGCCGCGCGAGACGCCCGCGCCGTTGAAGATCGTGGTGGTGACCGGTGCGCCCAGCTGGGCCGAATATTGGGCGCCGACGATGGCCGCCCTGCCCGCCGACCGCGAGATGGTGGTGGTCGACCGCCCAGGCTTCGCCGCCAGCGAGCCGGCCGCCTGCGTTCCCGACATCCGCCTGCAGGCCGAGGCGCTCTCGCCGCTGTTGAAGACCGTGCCTGGCCAGAGGATCCTGCTGGTCGGCCAGTCCTACGGCGCGGCGATCGCCACGGTGATGGCGGCCTCGAACTCCCGCAACATCACCGGCGTGGTGCTGCTCTCCAGCTTCCTGGGCGAGCCTGGCCCGACGGCGCGGTTCCTGGTGGGCCTTGGCTCGCGGGTGCTGAGCGTCATTCCGCGCGATCTGCGCAACGCCATCCTCGAAGTCAGCGGCCAGGCGGCCCAGCTCAGGCACATGCGCGCGGCGCTGCGGCGGCTGAAGGTTCCGGTGCACGTGATCCACGGCGACGCCGACGACTTCGCCCCGATCGAGAGCGCCGAGGCGCTGGTCAAGGAAGCGCCGACGCGCCGGCCGATGAGCTTCATCCGCGTGCCGGGCGCCAACCACTTCCTCAACGACGGACCGGTCGAAGTGCTGCTCAACTGCCTGGAGCGCTGCATCCCGGCCGAGGCCGTCACCGCCGGCCTGAAGTTGCCCTGGTTCAATTGGGCCAAAAGCCTCCCTCCCCTTCAAGGGGCGGGACAGACCGCGTAGGCGGTCAGGGT
>JBIOEF010000041.1:0-25521 GCA_044445785.1 Caulobacterales bacterium | reverse complement strand
CCCTCCCCTTCATGGGGAGGGACAGACCGCGAAGCGGTCAGGGTGGGGATCTCCCGCCAGGCCTCCGACTTCCACGAGCGTTGTGATGCGTCGGACTTCCCCACCCGACCTCCTCCCGCTTTCGCGGGAGTCGGCCACCCTCCCCACAAGGGGGAGGGAGGTGGAGTTCCTACCCCCGCACCTGCACCGTGACGGTCTGGCCGCCGCGTTCGATGACCAGGGCCCAGGTTCCGCCGCCGTTGGCGAGCGCCGCGGCCAGTTCGGCGGTGGTCTCGATCTTCTGGCCGTTGATCAGGCGGATGAAGTCGCCGGGCTGGAGGAAGTTGGCCGCATAGCCGGGGGCGAGGCCGGTCACCACCACGCCGCTGCCGGCGAAGGGGTCGAGGCCCAGGTTGTAGGCGGCGGCCGGCGAGAGATTGATCACCGTCGCGCCGCTCAAGGGGTTGGCGCCGGCGATGGTGCGCTGATCCTTGGGCGGCGCGTCGGGCGGCGGCGCCAGGCGCACGCTCACCGCATGCTCCGCCCCGCCCACCTTGCGCACAATCAGCCTCACCTCGGCCCCCGCGTCCTGGGTGGCGATCTGGTAGTTGACGCCGCCCGGATCGTTGACCGCCTGGCCGTCCACCGAGACGATCACGTCGCCGCGTGAGAGGCCCGCCCGCTCGGCCGGACCGCCTGGCCAGAGCTCGGCAACCAGTACGCCTTGCGGCGCGGCCAGTCCCAGGCTCCTGGCCATGTCGCCGGTGAGCGCCTGGGTCTTGGCGCCCAGCCAGGGTCGGATCACCGAATGACTGCCGCCGAGCGCCGTCGCCACCACCTGCTTCACCAGCGCCGCCGGAATGGCGAAGCCAACGCCGCTGGAGGTCCCCGAGCGGGAGACGATGGCCGTGTTCACCCCGATCAGGTCGCCAGCCATGTTCACCAGAGGCCCGCCGGAGTTGCCCGGATTGATCGCCGCGTCGGTCTGGATGAAGGAGGAGACGTCGTTGCTGCTGATCTCCGAGCGGGCCAGCGCTGAGACGATGCCGTTGGTCACCGTCTGGCCGACCCCGAAGGGATCGCCGATCGCCAGCACCAGGTCGCCCACCTCGACGTCGTCGGTGTCGGCGATGGCGAGGGTGGGCAGGCGCTCGCCCTTGGTTTCCAGCTTCAGCACCGCCAGGTCGGCGCGCGGATCGTCCAGCAGTACGGTCGCCGGCCATTCACGGCGGTCGTCGGTGACCACCATGATCTCCTGCGCACCTTCGATGACGTGATGGTTGGTCAGCACCACCCCGTCGCCACGAACGATCGAACCCGAGCCCAGGGACTGCTCCACCCGGTTCTGCGGGATGCCGCCACCCATGAACATGCCCCAAAAAGGATCGACCTGGGTGCGCACCACGCGGCGGGAATAGACGTTGACCACCGCCGGCGCGGCCTTCTTCACCACCGGGGCGAAGGAAAGGCGCATCTCCGCGGCGCCGCCGGGCGCGACGCGCGTGGGCTGGGGCAGGTCCGCCGGCTGCGACTTGGCCCCGGAGACCGGGCCGGAACAGGCGGCGAAGAGGAAGAGCAGCGGTATCGCGTGGCGAATGAGCTTCATGCGCAGGTGAGTTCTCATGCAGGACGGGCGCAAAGATGGCGTCAGACGGCGGCGGGCGCCAGAGGGGGTTCCACGGCGGGCCGCGCGTAGACGAGGGCCAAAGCGGCCGACGCCAAGGTCACAGCCGCGCCGACAACCAGGGCCATGCCGGGCAGATGGTATCCGCTTCCTCGCCCGATCGCCCAGGCGAAAACGTTGGTGTAGGCGATCGGTCCCACCAGACCGGTGACGCCGACCAGAATGGCCAGCGCGCCCTGCAACTGCCCCTGCTGGTCCTCGCCGACGCGCTTGGTGAGCAGCGACATCAGGTTGGGGAAGGCGACGCCGGAGATGATCACCGACGCCGCCGCGGCCCAGAACAGCTCCTGCGTCGGCGCCAGGCCCAGCGCCAGGAATCCGACCGCGTTCAGGGCCATGCCGGCGATCACCGCCCCACGCTCGCCGATCCACCGCGCGGCGAGGCCGGCCCCCAGCCCCTGGGTGACGAGGATGCCACCGCAGAACACCATCAACAGGGTAGCGATCTGCGGCGGACCCCAGCCGAACCGGTAGTGGGTGTAGAACTGGAAGGTGCTGTTGAACGACCAGCCGCCGAACTGGCCGACGAACAGGATTCCGGCCATGCCCAGCAGGCCCGGACGGCTCAGCAGCAGCCGCATCGCCCCCACCGGGTTGGCGTTGGCCCAGCGGAACGGCGCGCGCCGCTCATGGGTGAGCGACTCCGGAACGATGAAGACGCCGTAGAGGCCGTTGGCGAAGGCCAGCCCCGCGGCGATCCAGAACGGCGCGCGCGGGTCCAGCAGGGCGGCGTAGCCGCCCAGCGCCGGCCCCAGCACGATGCCGGCGTTAGCGGCGGCCTGGAAGCGGCCGAAATTGCGCGCCCGGTTCTCCGGGGTCGAGACGTCGGCCACATAGGCGCCGGCGGCCGACCCGCTGGAGGCGGTGATGCCGCTGATCACCCGGCCGATGAAGAGCCAGGCGATGTTGGGCGCCAGCGCCATGATCAGATAGTCGAAGGCCAGGCCGAACATCGAGACCAGCAGCACCGGGCGCCGGCCGAAGCGGTCGGATAGGTTGCCGAACACCGGCGCGAAGATCAGCTGCATCAGCGCCCAGGCGGCGCCGAAGACCCCGGTGATCTGCGCCGCGCCCGCGTCGCCCTGGCCGGTGAGGCTCTTCACCAGCACCGGGAAGACCGGGATGATCACGCCCATGGAGACGGTGTTCATCATCACCGCCGCGTAGATGAAACCGAGCGCGGCGGGCCTCCGTTCGGCCCCTGATCGCGCCCTCAACATCGCCCCGCCCCACTCGCCCGACCCGAAAAAGGCGCGAGCCATAGCAGAGGCCGTGCGCTTACTCCACCGCGGCCGCGGCGACCGGCGCAGGGCGCATGGCGAAGGCCAGGATCAGGGCCAGCAGCATGAAGGTGGCGGAGACGTAGAAGGCCAGGCCGACCGGCGCCCAGGGCGCCCAACCACTGATGGATTGGGCGAAAACCTCTGTGAAGAGGATCGGGCCGATGGTGCTGGCGATGGCCATCAGCGCGGTGTTGGCGCCCTGCAGGCGGCCCTGCTCCTTGGCCGAGATCGAACGGCTCATCAGCCCCTGGGTCGCCGGGTAAGCGATGTTCATGAAGAAGGTCGCCGGCACCGTCGCCAGGAACAGCCACCCGTACGCCGCCCAGCCGTAGAGCGCGAACCCGGCGGCGGCGGCCGCCAGCCCCACCGCCAGCGCGGTGCGCTCGCCGAACCTGGCCACGAAGGGGCGGGTGACGAAGCTCTGGGTGAGCACCGAATTGATCCCCACAAGCACCAGGCTGAAGCCGATCATCCCGCTGGCCCAATGGTAGCGATAGGCGACGTAGGGGATCCAGGTGCTCTGCAGCACCTGGTGGGCCATGTAGTAGAGGAACATCACCGCCCCCAGCGCCAGGAGGCCGGGCGTGGTCTTGTAGAGATCGAAGGCGCCCACCGGATTGGCGATCTTCAGGCTGAACGGCGAACGGTGCTCCTTCTTCAGCGACTCCGGCACCACGAAGGCGCCGTAGAGACCGTTCAGGAAGCAGAGCGCGCCCGCGCCCCAGAACGGCAGGCGCGGGTCCAGCTGGCCCAGCAGCCCGCCCAGCGCCGGGCCGCCGATGAAGCCAATGCCGAACGCCGCCGATAGCAGGCCAAAGCGCCCTGCCCGTTCCTCCGGTGGGGTGATGTCGGCGATGTAGGCGTTGGCGGTGGAGAAGCTGGACGAAGTGATCCCGGAGATGATCCGCCCGACCAGCAACCAGCCGATCGTGGGCGCTAACGCCATCACCATGTAGTCGGCGGCCAGGCCAAACATCGAGGCCAGTAGCACTGGCCGCCGGCCGAACCGGTCGGAGAGCCCGCCGATGATCGGCGAGAAGATGAACTGCATCAGCGCCCAGAGCGCGGTGAACCAGCCGACGTAGCGCGCCGCCAGCGCCGCGTCGCCATGGATCAGCTGCTTGATCAGCCCCGGCAGCACCGGGGCGATGATGCCCAGCGCAATCATGTCCAGCATCACCGCCACGAAGACGAAGGCGACGGCGGCGCGGCGCCTGGGCTGAACGACGCCGGCCACGGCCTACTCCGGCGTCACGATCGCCGGCTCCGATGCGCGGATCTGCAGCGACAACAGGAAGATCAGCCCGATCGCGGCGGCGGCGAGGTAGAACGCCAGCCCGGGCGTGTGCAGGCTGGCGTCGCGGCGCAGGGCGAATGAGAGCGCCGGCCCGAACATCATCGGTCCCAGGATCGATGAGATCCCCTGCAGGCCCTGGTTGGCGCCCTGCAGCCGGCCCTGCTGGTTGCCGGCCACGCGCCGGCTCATCAGGCCCATGATCCCGGGCATCATGAAGCCCGAGCAGACCGAGAACGGCATGCCCAGGAAATAGAGCGCGCCGTTGGGCGCCCAGCCGTAGATCGCCATCGCCGCGCACCCGCAGGCCGCGCCAAGCATCACCGCGCCGCGTTCGCCCAGATGGCGCACCACCGTCCCCACCAGCGTCAGCTGGACGGCCGCGCCGCCGCCGCTGGCGATCATCATCACCAGGCCGATGATCCCGATCGTCCAGTGGTAGCGGAACTGGGTGTAGAGCACGAAGGTCATCGGCCAGACGTTCATGGAGAGCTGGAAGAGAAAGGCCATGGTCGCCAGGCCGAGGAGCTCGCCGTGCCCCCTGAGGAAGCTGAGTCCGGCCAGCGGATTGGCGCCCTTCCAGTGGAACGTCTCGGCGCGCTTCTCCGGCGGCAGCGACTCCGGCAGGATGAAGAGGCCGAAGAGCCCGTTCACCAACGCCAGGCCGGCGGCGACCATGAACGGCAGGCGCAGGTTGATGTCGGCCAGGAACCCGCCGGCCACCGGCCCCAGCACCAGGCCGATGCTGAACGCCGATCCCATGATCCCGAACCGCCGCGCCCGGTCCTGGGGCGCCGTCACGTCGGCCACATAGGCGTTGGCGGTGGAGTTGCTGGACGCCGTCAGGCCGTTGAGGATCCTTCCCAGGAAGAGCCACCAAAGGTTGGGGGCGAAGGCCATGAACAGGAAGTCGCCGGCCAGGCCGAAGATCGAGACCAGCAGCACTGGCCGGCGGCCGAAGCGGTCGGAGGCCATGCCCAGCACCGGGCCGGAGAAGAACTGCACCGCGCCCCAGGTGGCCGCGAACACCGTCTGCCATAGCGCCGCGGACGCCGCGTCCCCGCCGACGAAGCTCTTCAGCAGCGCCGGCAGCACCGGGATCATCAGGCCGAACGACAGCGCGTTCATGATCGCGGTGGCGAAGATGAAGCCGAACGCGGCCTGACGGCGCGGCGGCCTTCCGGGGACGACCCCGTTCGCGTCCATGACTTCCTCGCTGACCACGCCCATCCCCTAGCCTATGGCGGACTTGTACGATGTCAGCAGGGATTGCCACCATTCGCCGTGACGGGTGAGGAAAACCTGATTGGGAAAGCCGTGACGCGCCACGTGGGTCGCCGGAACGCTGTCCCAGCCGGTGTGCTCGACGGTGACCCGCGTCTCCTCGCCGACGGCCTCGAAGCGCACCTCCACCTCGGTCATCTGCCCAGGCGCGAAGGCCGCCTGGCGCCAGCCGAACACCAGCCGGAATGGCGGCTCCCAGGCGCGGACCTTGCCGATCTCGAACACCTTGCCCCCTGCGCGCGTCTCGATCAGCCGCCCGCTCTGGCCGGGCTCGAAGGTGATGACGCCCGCATTGCGCGGGGTGAAGGCGAACAGCGGATTTGGCCGCCACCAGGCGGCGATGTCGCCGGTGAACACCTCGAACGCCCGCTCCGGCGTCGCCTTGACGCGCAGGGCCACCAGCACCCTGGAACTCACGCCGCGCCCTTCTCGAGGTGCGCCTTGAAGGCCGCCAACTGCTCGGACCACATCGCCTCGGTTTCTTCCAGCCAGCGCTTCAGCTCGGTCATCGGTTCGGACCTCAGGGCGTAGATGCGCACGCGGGCGTCGAACTCGGGGTGGGACTCCTCCACCAGACCCGAGCGGCGCAGGGTCCGCAGGTGGCGGCTCATGGCCGGCGGCGCCAGACCGACGGCCTTGGCGATCTCGCCGGCCGGACGCGGTCCGTGTCGCAGGACATCGACGACCTTTCGCCGATGCGGGTCGGCGAGCGCCGCCAGGATACGGTCCAGGCGCTCGTCCTCGGCCCCGGCGTCGGCCCTGCGCGCGGCGGCGCTCATCGGGCCGCCACTTCGGGATCGTGCGCGTTGCGGACCTTCGACGGGGCGACGTTGCGCCAGGCCATCCAGAGCGCGCTCCGGGCGGTGGTCTCATCGACGTTGGCGACCTGGACGCGGGTCCAGCCGCGCGACGCCCCCATGCCCTCGACCGGCCGGAACACCTGCGGCTCGGCGGCGCAGAGCAGCTCGCGCTGCTCGAGGCTCAGCTTGACGACGGCCGTGCCGCCCGGCCGGGTGGCGGGCGAGGCGAAGATCTTGCCGCCGACCCGCAGGTCCTCGCCGCTCTGGTGCCGCCCGACCGCCGTCTCCGGAAGCGAGAGCGCCAGTTCGAGAAACGCTTGCGGACTCATGCTCGCGCCGCCTCGTCCAGCCGCCTGGAGAGCTTCTTGGGCGCCACCGCGCGGTAACTCTGGACGATCCAGGCGCGGATGGTCTCGAGGTCGATGTCATCGCCGGCGCGTTGGCGGGCGTTCACCCAGCCGCCCTTCCAGAGGCCGTGCCCGGCGCCGGTCACGTAGGGCAGCGTCAGCGCCATCTCCCCCGAGATGGGCAGCTTGACGGTGACCGACAGCTCGCCCGGCGCGCCGGCCGCGCCGCCGAAGAAAACGAACACCTTCTTGCCGACCTTCAGCACCGTGTGGTCCCAGGGGTGGTCCTCCCAGGCCTCGGGCATCGTCGCCGCGAAGGCGATCAACTGAGCTTCAGCCTGCTTGACGTTCACCATCCCCATCAATCGGCGCCCGCCGAGCTGGTGATCTTGCGGCCGGTCGCCTGCGCCATCTCTTCGGAGGTCATCGCCTTGAGGGTCTGGCCGAAGGACCAGCTGTGCCCCTCCAGGTCGTCGCAGATGTAGACCCGGTCGCCGTAGGCCTGGTCGGCGATGTCGCGCGTGATCGTCGCGCCGGCGGCCTTGGCGCGGGCGTAGTGCGCGTCGATGTCGTCTGGCAGATGCACGTGGATCGACTGGCTGCTGAGCCCGCCGTTGGAGGCCGGACTGGTCCTGCCCTCCCGCGGCGGGCCGACCACCATCACATAGCCGTCGCCCAGCACGCATTCGGAATGGATCACCCCGCCGCTATCGTCGGCCACCACCATCCGGGTCTCGAAGCCGAACGCCTTCTCCAGCCACTTCAGGGCCGCGTTGGGATCGTCGTACCAGACCACCGGGGTGATCGACCGCTGGCGATAGTCTTCGCTCATGGGAGCCTCCTTAGTTCAGAGGGACGTCTTGATGGTGAGGCCGCTGGCCTTTTCCATCTCGGCGATGGGGATCTCGGCGACTGGCTGGTCGAAGTTCCAGACATGACCCTCGGGGTCCAGCGCCCGGTAGACGCGCGCGCCGTAGAACTGGTCGGCGGGCTCCTGGGTGATGTTCGCCCCCGCGGCGCGCGCCCGCTCGCAGTGGGCGTCGATGCCGTCCTCCAGAGCGACGCGGACGAACTGGGTGCCGGCGCCGCCGAGGGAGGCGGGGCTCTTCATGCTGGCCGGACCGATAAGATCGGCCGCGCCCCACTCCCCGCCGATTCCGACCCGGCCCTCGCCCAGGCTCATCTCCGCGTGACCGACATTGCCGGCCTCATCGGTGACCAACATGCTGGTTTCGAAGCCGAAAGCCTGCTCCAGCCAGCGCAACGCGGCCATCGGGTCGCGGTAGAAAACCACGGGGGTGAAGGGCGAGGCCATGGCCGCATCTCCGTTCTGTACAGTGCAATATTTAACGCATATCGAAACTAATTGGTCAAGCGCTTGCGGTCCTGCGTGGTTCGAGACGCGCTCTGACGAGCGCTCCTCACCATGACCTCTAATGGGGCCAGCACCGCTTGCGTCATCCTGAGGAGCCCGCGCCAGCGGGCGTCTCGAAGGACGCAGCGGCGGTTCAGTCGTCCGCCGCGCTCGCCTGGACCGGGCCGCTGTCCTTGCCCTTTTCGGCCGGATCGCGGTCGACGAACTCGACCACGGCCATGGGCGCATTGTCGCCGTAGCGGAAGCCGGCTTTCAGCACCCGGATGTAGCCGCCGCTGCGGGCCTTGTAGCGGGGGCCCAGCGTGGCGAAGAGCTTGCCCACCTGATCGACGTCGCGGACGCGACTGATGGCGATGCGGCGGGCGTGCAGATCGCCCTTCTTGGCCAGCGTCACCAGCTTTTCCACGAAGGGGCGCAGCTCCTTGGCCTTGGGCAGCGTGGTGACGATCTGCTCGTGCTTGATCAGCGAGGCGGACATGTTGGCGAACATGGCCGTCCGGTGCGCCGACGTGCGGCCCAGCTTTCGGTGCGCATATCCGTGGCGCATGACTGTCTTCCTCTACTTCCGCTCATCCCCGCGAAAGCGGGGACCCAATCAAAACTAAATCTGATCTTCGAACTTCTTGGCCAGCTCTTCGATGTTTTCCGGCGGCCAGTTGGGGACGTCCATGCCGAGGTGCAGGGCCATGTTGGCCAGCACTTCCTTGATCTCGTTCAGCGACTTGCGGCCGAAGTTGGGGGTGCGCAGCATCTCCGCCTCGGTCTTCTGGATCAGGTCGCCGATGTAGACGATGTTGTCGTTCTTCAGGCAATTGGCCGAGCGGACGGAGAGCTCCAGCTCGTCGACCTTCTTCAAGAGGGCCGGGTTGAACGGCAGCTCCGGCTTGGCCTCGCCGTCGAGCTTCTTCTTCGGCTCTTCGAAGGTGATGAAGACCTGCAGCTGGTCCTGGAGGATGCGGGCGGCGTAGGCCACCGCGTCCACCGGCGTCACCGCCCCGTTGGTCTCAACTTCCATCACCAGCTTGTCGTAGTCGAGGCTCTGGCCCTGGCGGGTCGGCTCGACCCGGTAGGCCACGCGGCGGACCGGCGAATAGAGCGCGTCGACCGAGATCAGGCCGATCGGCGCGTCTTCCGGGCGGTTGCGCTCGGCGGGCACATAGCCCTTGCCGGTCTGGACGGTGAACTCGACGCGGATCGAGGCGCCGTCGTCGAGGGTGCAGAGCACGTGCTCGCCGTTGAGGATCTCGATGTCCGAGGGGGCCTCGATCTGGCTGGCGGTGACCGCGCCGGGGCCGGTGGCGCGCAGGGTCATGCGCTTGGGGCCGTCGGCGTGCATGCGCAGCGCCAGCTGCTTGATGTTGAGGACGATGTCGACCACGTCCTCGCGCACGCCTTCCAGCGAGGAGAACTCGTGGACGACGCCGTCGATCTGGATGGCGGTCACCGCCGCGCCCTGGAGGGACGAGAGCAGCACCCGGCGCAGGGAATTGCCCAGCGTCACCCCAAAGCCCCGCTCGAGCGGCTCGGCGACGATCCGCGCCTTCTTGGCGGCGTCGGCGCCGGACTCGATCTGCGGCTTCTCGGGGCGGATGAGCTCGTTCCAGTTTCTTTCGATCACAGGCGGGTATCCTTCGAACGCGGATTCGCCGGACGCGTGGCCGCCGCGCCGGCGATGGGGGTCTTCAGTCTTGAAATTACTCTAGACGCGCCGGCGTTTGGGCGGCCGGCAGCCGTTGTGCGGTATGGGGGTGACATCGCGGATGGTGGTGATGGTCATGCCGGCCGCCTGCAGCGCGCGGAGCGCCGATTCGCGGCCTGAGCCTGGCCCGGAGACGTTGACTTCCAGGGTGCGCACGCCGTGCTCGGTGGCTTTGCGCGCGGCGTCCTCGGCCGCCATCTGGGCGGCGTAGGGGGTGGATTTGCGCGACCCCTTGAAGCCCATCATGCCGGCGCTGGACCAGGAGATGGTGTTGCCCTGGGCGTCGGTGATGGTGATCATGGTGTTGTTGAACGAGGCGTTCACGTGCGCCACGCCGGAAGTGATGTTTTTGCGCTCGCGTTTCTTGACGCGCGCCGGTTCCTTGGCCATCGGGCTCTCTTACTTCTTCTTGCCGGCGATCGGCTTGGCCGGGCCCTTGCGGGTGCGGGCGTTGGTGTGGGTGCGCTGACCGCGCACGGGCAGGCCCTTGCGGTGACGAAGGCCGCGGTAGCAGGCCAGGTCCATCAGCCGCTTGATGTTGACGGCGGTGTCGCGCCTCAGATCGCCCTCGACCTGGTAGTCGCGGTCGATGGTCTCGCGGATCTGCAGCACTTCCTGGTCGGTCAGCTGGTTGACCCGGCGGGCATCCTCGATCCCGACCTTGGTGACGATCTCTTTCGCCTTCGCCTGGCCGATGCCGTGGATGTACTGCAGCGCGATGACGACGCGCTTGTTGGTGGGTATGTTGACGCCTGCGATACGGGCCACGCGCGCTCTTCTCCTGGTCACGCCAAGCGGCGCGAAGCACGCACCCGGCCCTGACGCCTTTCAAAGGCGGAGCCGGCGCGCCCATCGCGCCCTTTAGCGGAACGGCTCCCATATAGGTCGAAGGGGGTCGCCGTCAATGCCTGCGACCCTATTTGGGGAAGTGCGGACCCCCTAGAACCGCGGGCCGTCGATGGCGTCGTCGATGGCGCCCGCCACCGCCTCGATCGAGGCCATGCCGTCCACCTCCACCAGCTTGTTGTGGGCCCTGTAGTAGGGCAGCAGCGGGGCGGTCTCGTCGTTGTACTTGGCCAGCCGCACCTTGAAGCTCTCCGGGTTGTCGTCGGGACGGCCGGATTCGGCGAATCGGCCGGCGATTCGCTGGATCAGCGCCGCGTCGTCCACCTTCAGCCGGATCACCAGGTCGACGGGCCGGCGACGGCGATCGAGCATGGCGTCCAGACCCTGCGCCTGGGCCAGGGTGCGCGGAAAGCCGTCGAACACCGCCCCGCCGGCGGCCTCGGCTTCGTCCAGGCGGTTCTCGATCAGCTCGCTGACGATCTCGTCGGAGACCAGTTCGCCTCGCTCCATGATCCCGGCCACCCGCTTGCCAAGCGCCGAGCCGGAGGCGATCGCCGCGCGCAGCATATCGCCGGTGGAGAGCTGGACCATGCCGCGCTTCTCCACGAGCCGCTTGGCCTGCGTGCCCTTCCCGGCCGCGGGCGGTCCAAACAGGATCAGATTCATCTACCCCCCTAAAGAGTAGCCGTTCGCCTGCGTTCTAGCGTTTACCGCCGCGCAGCTTGGATTTCTTGATCAGGCCCTCGTACTGGTGGGCCAGAAGGTGCGACTGGATCTGGGCCACCGTGTCCATGGTCACCGAGACCACGATCAGGATCGAGGTGCCGCCGAAATAGTAGGTGCTGACCGAGTTGCTGGCCATCAGCGCCTCGGGCAGCAGGCAGACGGCGGTGATGTAGGCCGCGCCGACCACGGTCAGGCGGGTGAGGACGAAGTCGATGTATTCGGCGGTCCGCTTGCCCGGCCGGATGCCCGGCAGGAAGCCGCCGTACTTGCGCAGATTCTCGGCCGTGTCCTCGGGGTTGAACACCACCGAGGTGTAGAAGAACGAGAAGAAGATGATCCCCGCGCCATAGAGCACCATGTAGGCCGGCCGGCCATGGTTCAGCTCGCCGACCATGCCCGGCAGCCATTGCAGCCAGCTGGGCAGCGCAGCGGCGTTCAGGAAGGTGTTCAGCGTATAGGGGAGCGAGAGCAGCGAGGAGGCGAAGATCGGCGGGATCACCCCCGACACATTGATCTTCAGCGGCAGGAAGCTGGTGTCGCCGCCGAACATCCGGTTACCCACCTGGCGCTTGGGATACTGCACCAGCAATCGCCGCTGGGCCCGCTCCATGAAGACGATGAAGACGATCACGCCCACCGCAAGGACCAGGAAGAATATCAGCATGGTGCCCGAGAGGTTGCCCGAGCGCGACGAGCTGAAGAGCTGGTAGAGGGCGGTCGGCAATCGGGCGACGATGCCGGCGAAGATGATCAGCGAGACGCCGTTGCCCACCCCGCGGCTGGTGATCTGCTCGCCCAGCCACATCAGGAACATGGTGCCCCCGGTGAGGATGACGATGGTGGTCAGCATGAAGACCACGCCTGGATGGTCGACCACGCCCTTGCTGTTCGAAAGGCCGATGGCGATCCCCGCCGCCTGGAAGACGGCCAGCACCACGGTGAGGTAGCGGGTGTACTGGTTAAGCTGCTTGCGGCCGGCTTCCCCGCCCTCTTTGCGCAGCTTCTCCCAGGGCGGATAGACGGTGCCCAAGAGCTGCACGATGATCGAGGCGGAGATGTAGGGCATCACGTTGAGGGCGAAGATCGCCATCCGCGAGACCGCGCCGCCGGAGAACAGATTGGCCATGCCGAAGAGGCCGTTCTGCTGGCGCTCGACGATGGCGGCGATTTGGGCGGCGTCGACGCCCGGAATCGGGATGTAGGTCCCCAGCCGGTAGACGATCATCGCCAGCAGGGTGAACAAGAGACGCTTGTGGAGCTCGGTCGCCTTCTGGAAGGCGCCCAGGTCCATGTTGGCGGCTAGCTGCTCGGCGGCCGAAGCCATCTAGAATCCTTCTCACGTCGAAGAGGCCAACACATAGGGCCTCATCCCTGCTTCGTCATCCCGGCGGACGCGTCAGACGCAAGGTCCTGCTTCGCGCAGACTGCGGCGAAAGAGCCCGCGGCGCGCCTCAGGCCTCGGCGGGGGCCGGCGCGGGCCGGGTCTCGGTGAGCGTCCCGCCGGCTTTTTCCACGGCCGCGCGGGCCGAGGCGGAGGCGGCGTAGACGGTGAGCTTCAGCTTCGACTTCAGCTCGCCCGTTCCCAGCAGCTTGACCCCGTCCTTGACGCGGCGGAGGACGCCGGCCTTGACCAGGGCCTCGCCGTCGACGGGCTTCTTGGGGTCCAGCTTGCCGGCGGCGATGGCCTGCTCCAGGCGCCAGAAGTTCACCTCGGCCAGCTGCTTGGCGAAGGGATTGTTGAAGCCGCGCTTGGGCATGCGCATGTGCAGCGGCATCTGGCCGCCCTCGAAGCCGGCGATGGCGACGCCGCTGCGCGCCTTCTGTCCCTTGACGCCTCGCCCGGCGGTCTTGCCCTTGCCCGAGCCCGGGCCGCGCCCAACGCGCATGCGGTTCTTGGTCGAGCCCGGCCGGGGGCTGAGTTCGTTCAGTTTGACCATGTCGCCTTCTCCCAAAGAGTTTGCGCCGGGCTGGGCCCGACTCGGCTGTTGTGCGTGCTTCGAGACGCCGGCTTCGCCGGCTCCTCAGCATGACTAGATCTGTGCAGCCCCTGTTTTACGTCATCCTGAGGAGCGCTCGAAGAGCGCGTCTCGAAGGACGCAGGGTCGCGCAGCCCCTAGTCGACCACCTCCACCAGGTGCGCGACCTTGGCGATCATGCCGCGGACGGAGGGGGTGTCTTCCAGGGTCGAGACGCGGCCGCAGCGGTTGAGGCCCAGGCCCACCAGGGTGGCGCGCTGATCCTTCTTGCGGCGGATCGGGCTCCCCGTCTGGCGGACGGTGACTTTGGCGGTGTCCTTGGCCATGACGCTTACGCCTCGGCCACGTCGGCGCCGGCCGCGTCGGATCGGCGACCGATGACGTCGGAGACCTTCTTGCCGCGCTTTGAGGCCACCTGGCGGGGCGACGCCTGCACTTTCAGCGCTTCAAAAGTCGCCCGCACCATGTTGTAAGGATTGGAAGAACCCATCCGCTTGCCGACCACGTCCTGGACCCCGAGGGCTTCCAGCACCGCGCGCATCGGACCGCCGGCGATGATGCCGGTGCCGGGAGGCGCCGCGCGCATCATGATCTTGCCCGCGCCCCAGCGGCCTTCGCCGTCGTGGTGCAGCGTGCGGCTCTCGCGCAGCGGCACGCGGATCATCGACTTCTTGGCTTCCTCGGTCGCCTTGCGGATGGCTTCGGGCACCTCGCGGGCCTTGCCGTGGCCGTAGCCGACCCGGCCCTTCTGGTCGCCAACCACCATCAGGGCGGCGAAGGAGAACCGCCGTCCGCCCTTTACCGTGGCCGCGACGCGGTTGATGAAGACGAGCTTTTCGACGATGTCGCTGTCGCCGCGATCGTCGGAATTGTTCCGGTCGCGCCGGCCGCGATCACGATTGTCTGGTCCACGAGCCATGGGTGCTTACCTTTAGAAATTGAGGCCGGCTTCGCGGGCGGCGTCCGCGAGCGCCTTGACCCGGCCGTGATAGAGGTAGCCGCCCCGGTCGAAAACGACGTCCTTGACGCCCTTGTCGATGGCGCGCTTGGCCACCAGCGCGCCGACGCGGGCGGCGGCGGTCTTGTCCGCGCCCTTTTCCTTCTTCTCTTCCAGGGTCGAGGCATGCGCCAGGGTCACGCCCCGCGCGTCGTCGATGACCTGGGCGTAGATGTTCTTGGCCGAGCGGAACACCGACAGGCGCGGGCGGCCCGATCCCACCTTCTTCAGGCGGAAGCGGATGCGCGTGGCGCGGGTCTGCGCGGACTTACGGACTGAGTTGGCCATGACGGACTACTTCTTCTTGCCTTCCTTACGGCGGACCTTTTCGCCGGAGTAGCGCACGCCCTTGCCCTTGTAGGGTTCGGGCGGACGGACTTTGCGGATCCGGGCGGCGATCTCGCCGACCAGCTGCTTGTCGACGCCGCTGATCCTGATCTCGGTCTGCTTGGGGACCGTGAAGGTGATGCCCTCGGGCGCCGGGATGTCCACCTCGTGCGAGAAGCCGAGCTGCATGACCAGGCCCCGGCCCTTCATCGCCGCGCGATAGCCGACGCCCACCAGCTCCAGCGTCTTCTCATAGCCCTGGGTGACGCCCTCGACCATGTTGGCCACCAGCGTGCGCGAGAGGCCCCACATGGCCCTGGCGCGCTGACTGTCGCCGCGCGGAGTGAACGAGATCGCGCCGTTCTCCTGGGCGACGGCGATCTCCTCGACCACGGTCCAGGAGAGTTCGCCCTTGGGCCCTTTGACGGCGACCGTCTGCCCGTCCAGCGTCACCGTGACGCCGGATGGGATGGTGACCGCCTGCTTGCCGATCCTTGACATGACTGATCCCCTCCCCGCCTCAGTACACGCGGCAGAGAACTTCGCCGCCGACGTTGGCGTCGCGCGCGGCGGTGTCGCTCATGACGCCCTTGGACGTCGACAGGATCGAGATGCCCAGGCCGTTCTTCACCGGCTTGAGGTCATCGATCGACGAATAGACGCGGCGGCCCGGCTTGGAGATGCGGGCGATCTCGGCGATCACCGGTTCGCCGTCGAAGTACTTCAGCTCGATCTCGAACTGCGGGAAGCCGGCGGTCGACTCGCCGCGCGAATAGCCGCGGATGTAGCCTTCGGCCTCCAGCACGTCGAGCACGCGCTGGCGCATCTTCGAGGCAGGCGTCAGCACCTTGGAGCGCTTGCGCATGGCGGCGTTCCGGATGCGGGTGATCATGTCGCCAACGGGGTCGTTCACAGCCATTGTCTGACCCTCCTCACCAGCTCGACTTGACGAGACCAGGGATCTGACCCTGGGAGCCCAGCTCGCGCAGCGCGATCCGGCTCATCTGCATTTTGCGATAGAACGCCCGCGGCCGGCCGGTCACCAGGCAGCGGTTGCGGATCCTGGTCGGCGAGGAGTTGCGCGGCATCGCCGCCAGCTTCAGGCGCGCGTCGAAGCGCTCCTCGAGGCTGAGGTTCTCGTCGTTGGCGATCGCCTTCAGCGCATTGCGCTTGGCGGCCTTGGCCTTCACCAGGCGGCGGACCATTTCGTTTCGGTTGACGGCGCTTTTCTTGGCCATGTTGTGTCTCTTCTCCCGTCTTCCTTAGGCGTTGAACGGGAACTGGAATTCTTTGAGCAGTTCGCGGGCCTCATCGTCGGTGCGCGCGGTGGTGCAGACGACGACGTCCATGCCCCAGACCTGATCGATCTCGTCATAGTTGATCTCGGGGAACACGATGTGTTCGCGCAGACCCAGCGCATAGTTTCCGCGGCCGTCGAAGCTGGTGGGCTTTAGGCCCCGGAAGTCCTTCACGCGCGGCAGCGCGATGGTGATCAGCCGGTCGAGGAACTCGTACATCCGGTCCTTGCGCAGGGTCACCTTGGCGCCGATGACCATGCCCTCGCGCAGCTTGAAAGCGGCGATGGAGGTGCGGGCCTTGGTCGGCTGCGGCTTCTGGCCGGTGATGGCGGCCAGGTCCTTCATCGCCGCGGCGACCTTCTTGGAATCGGCGACGGCCTCGCCGATCCCCATGTTGACGACGATCTTGTCGATCTTGGGGATCTGCATCTCGTTGGTGTAGCCGAACTTTTCCTTCAGCGCCGCGCGGATGCGGGCCCGGTAGTCGCTCTTCAGGCGCGGTTCGTAGGTTGCTGCTTCAGCCATTGATCACCTCGCCGGTCGTCTTGGCGATACGGACCTTCTTGTCGCCGTCGATGCGGAAGCCCACGCGGGTGGGCCGGCCGTTGGAATCGACGATGGCGACGTTGGAGACGTGGACGGAGGCTTCCTTGGTCTTGATGCCCCCTTGCGGATCGCCCTGCGAGGGGCGGGTGTGGCGCTGCACCAGGTTGAGGCCCGAGACCAGCACGCGGCTCTCCTTGGGCATCACCTTGGCGACGGCGCCGGTGCGGCCCTTGTCCTTGCCGGTGAGCAGCATGACCCGGTCGCCCTTCTTGATCTTGGCGGCCATCAGAGCACCTCCGGCGCGAGCGAGATGATCTTCATGTGGTTCTTGGCGCGCAGTTCGCGCGGCACCGGGCCGAAGATGCGCGTGCCGATCGGCTCGGACTGCTTGTTGACGATCACCGCCGCGTTCTTGTCGAAGCGGATGATCGAGCCGTCCTTGCGCTTGATCGCCTGGCTGGTGCGCACGACGATCGCCTGCAGCACATCGCCCTTCTTCACCCGGCCGCGGGGGATGGCTTCCTTGACCGAGACGACGATGCGGTCGCCCACCCCGGCGTAGCGGCGCCCGGCGCCGCCCAGCACCTTGATGCACATCACGCGGCGCGCGCCGGAATTGTCGGCGACCTCGAGGTTGGTCTGCATCTGGATCATGGCTCAGCTCTCTTCCAGACTCAGGCTTGGACGCCCTGGGCGTCCTTGGGCAGGACCTCCCAGGTCTTCAGCTTCGACTTCGGGGCGCACTCGATGATCCGGGCGATCTCGCCTTCCTTGTAGGAATTGGCCTCATCGTGGGCGTGGTACTTCTTGGAGCGGCGGACGGTCTTCTTCAGCAAGGGGTGCAGGAAGGTGCGCTCCACCTTCACGATCACGGTCTTGTTCCCCTTGTCGGAAACCACCACGCCTTCGAGAATTCGCTTGGGCATCTTGTTCTATTTCCTCAGGCGCTCGGGGCCTTGGCGCGCAGGACGGTCTTGATGCGCGCGATATCCTTGCGCACCTCGTTCACGCGGTGGGTCTTTTCCAGCTGGCTGGTGGCGGCCTGGAAGCGCAGGTTGAACTGCTCCTTCTTCAGCTGCAGCAGGTTGTCGGCGAGCTGATCGGGGGTCAGGCGGCGGACGTCGTCGATCTTCATGCCGCATGCTCCGCGCCAGCGTCGAGACGGGTGACGATGCGCGTGCGCACCGGCAGCTTGGCGGCGCCAAGGCGCAGAGCCTCGCGGGCCACGTCGTCGGGGACCCCGTCCACCTCGAACATGATCCGGCCCGGCGCCACGCGCGCGGCCCAGTACTCGATGGCGCCCTTGCCCTTGCCCATGCGCACTTCCGCCGGCTTGTCGCTGACCGGCACGTCCGGGAAGATGCGGATCCACACCCGGCCCTGGCGCTTCATCTGGCGGGTGATCGCGCGCCTGGCCGCCTCGATCTGGCGGGCGGTGATCCGCTCAGGCTGGACCGACTTCAGTCCGTGCGAGCCGAAATTCAGCGTCGCGCCGGCCTTGGTCATCCCATGGATGCGGCCCTTGAACTGCTTGCGGTACTTGGTTTTCTTCGGTGACATCATGGCGGCGGACCTTACGCATTCGCCTCGGCGCGGCGATCGCGCCGGGGGCCGCGCGGCTCGCGATCATTGCGATCACCTCGCCCGCCGCCCTCGCCAGCCGGGCCGGATTCGCCGGCCAGGCGCTTGTCCTGGGCCATCGGGTCGTGCTCCAGCACCTCGCCCTTGAAGACCCAGCACTTCACCCCGATGATCCCGTAGGTGGTGTGAGCCTCCGAGAAACCGTAGTCGATGTCGGCGCGCAGGGTGTGCAGCGGCACCCGGCCCTCGTGATACCACTCGGTGCGGGCGATCTCGGCGCCGCCAAGGCGGCCTGAAACGCAGATGCGCACGCCCTTGGCGCCCAGGCGCATGGCGCTCTGCAGCGAGCGCTTCATCGCCCGACGGAAGGCGACGCGGCGCTCGAGCTGCTGGGCGATGTTCTCGGCCACCAGCTGGGCGTCGGTCTCGGGCTTGCGGATCTCGACGATGTTGAGGGCCACCTCGCCCTCGGTCATGGCGGCGATGTCCTTGCGCAGCTTGTCGATGTCCGCGCCCTTCTTGCCGATGATCACGCCAGGGCGCGCGGCGTAGATGGTCACGCGGCACTGCTTGTGCGGACGCTCGATGATGATCCGCGAGACGCCGGCCTGGTTGAGGCGCGCCTTCAGCGCCTTGCGCATGGCGATGTCTTCATGCAGCAGCCGCGCGTAGTCGTCCTTGCGGGCGAACCAGCGGCTGTCCCAGGTGCGATTGATGCCCAGGCGCAGTCCGATGGGATTGACTTTCTGACCCATGTTAAGCGGCCTCACCTAGCTCTCGGACCACGATGGTGATCTCGGAAAACGGTTTTTCGATCCGGGACGAGCGGCCCCGCGCCCTCGCCGAGAAGCGCTTCATCACCAGGTTCTTGCCGACGAAGGCCTCGGCGACGATCAGGCTGTCGATGTCCAGGCTGTGGTTGTTCTCGGCGTTGGAGATCGCCGAATAGAGCGCCTTGCGGACGTCCTTGGCGATGCGCCGTGGACTGAACTCAAGCTCGTTCAGCGCCCGCTGCACCTTCAGGCCACGGATCGAAGCGGCGATCAGGTTCAGCTTGCGCGCGCCGGTGCGCAGGGTGCGGACCTTGGCCATCGCCTCGGCCGGCTTCAGGCGCCGCTCTTTGGCTTTCTTGCCCATGATCAGACTTTCGTCCTCTTGGCCTTGCGATCGGCGGCGTGGCCGGGGAAGTAGCGGGTGGGCGCGAACTCGCCCAGCTTCATCCCCACCATGTCTTCGCTGATCAGCACCGGCACGTGCTTCTGGCCGTTGTGGACGCCGAAGGTCAGGCCCACGAACTGAGGCATGATGGTCGAGCGGCGCGACCAGGTCTTGATCACGTCCTTGCGCCCTGAGCCGTGCGCCACCTCCGACTTCTTGAGGAGGTAGCCATCGACGAACGGGCCTTTCCAGACTGAGCGGGTCATCGCTTAGCGGGCCTTCTTCAGGTGGCGACTACGGATGATGTACTTGTCCGTGGCCTTGTTGGTGCGGGTCTTGTGGCCCTTGGTGGGCTGGCCCCAGGGAGAGACGGGATGACGGCCGCCGGAGGTCTTGCCCTCGCCGCCGCCGTGGGGGTGGTCGACCGGGTTCATGGCGACGCCGCGGACGTGCGGGCGGCGGCCCATGTGACGGACGCGCCCGGCCTTGCCCAGGACCTCGTTCATGTGGTCGGGGTTGGAGACCGCGCCCACTGTGGCCATGCAGCTGTCCTGGACCATCCGCAGCTCGCCCGAACCCAGGCGGATCTGGGCGTAGCCGGCGTCGCGGCCGACCAGCTGGGCGTAGGCGCCGGCCGAGCGGGCGATCTGGCCGCCCTTGCCGGGCTTCAGCTCGATGTTGTGGATCATCGCCCCGACCGGCATGCCGCTGAGCGGCGAGGCGTTGCCGGGCTTCAAGTCCACCTTCTCGGCGGCGATCACCTCGTCGCCGACCCGGATCCGCTGGGGCGCCAGGATGTAGGCGAGCTCGCCGTCGGCGTACTTGATCAGAGCGATGAAGGCGGTGCGGTTGGGGTCGTACTCCAGGCGCTCGACGGTGGCGGCGATGTTCCACTTGCGGCGCTTGAAATCGACCAGCCGATAGAGGCGCTTGGCGCCGCCGCCGCGGAAGCGCACGGCGATGCGCCCGCCGCCGCCCCGGCCGCCGGTCTTGTTCAGGCCCTCGATCAGGCTCTTCTCGGGCTTGCCCTTGTGCAGCTCGGAGCGGTCGACGAGGACGAGGCCGCGGCGCGAGGGCGAGGTCGGGTTGAACTGTTTCAGAGCCATCTCTTAAAGCCCCGTCGTGATGTCGATGGATTGGCCCTCGGCCAGGGTGACGATGGCCTTCTTCACGTCCGAGCGCTGGCCCATGCGGCCGCGGAAGCGCTTGGTCTTGCCCTTGACGTTCAGCGTGTTGACCTTGGTCACATTGACCTTGAACAGGGCCTCGACCGCCGCGGCGATCTCCACCTTGGTGGCGTCCTTGGCGACGCGGAACACCACCTTGTTGTGCTCGGAGAGCATGGTGGCCTTCTCGGTGATCACCGGCGAGAGGATGGTGTCGTAGTGACGGGCGGCGGCCATCAAGCAGCCTCCTCGATAGCGGCGTCCTTGGCGAAGCGGGCGTTGATCGCCTCGACCGCGGACTTGGTCAGCACCAGGGTGTGGCGGCGCAGCACGTCATAGACGTTGAGGCCGGCGTTCGGCAGCACGTCGATGTTGGGGATGTTGCGGGCGGCCAGCCTGAAGTTGCCGTCCACTTCCGGCCCGGTGATGAAGAGGGCGTTGTCGATCCCGATCTTGGCGAAGTTGCCGCGCAGCGCTGCGGTCTTGGGGGCCTTCAGCGTCGCCGCGTCCAGCACCACCAGGGCGCCGGTCTTGGCCTTGGACGAGAGGGCGTGGCGCAGGGCGAGCGCGCGGAACTTCTTGGTGAGGCCAATCTCGTGGCTGCGGACCACCGGGCCATGGGCCCTGGCGCCGCCGACGAACTGGGCCGCCCGGCGCGAGCCGTGACGGGCGCCGCCGGTGCCCTTCTGCTTGTACATCTTCTTGCCGGTCCGCGAGACTTCGTTGCGGACCTGGACCTTGTGGGTGCCGGCGCGGCGCTTGGCCAGCTGCCAGGTGACGCAGCGCTGCAGTATGTCGGCGCGGATCTCGTCGATGCCGAAAATGTCGTCGGGAAGGTCGAGGGAGCCGCTCTTGGCGCCGTCCAGCTTGATCACGTCGATTTTCATTGGTCTTGCCCCCCGTTTTCCGCCTCTGGGGCTTGGGCGATCTCAACCGGCGTTTCGGCGGGAGATTCAGCGGGCGTCTCGGCGGGCTCCGAGGCCTCAGCGGCGGCGGCGCCCCTGATCGAGCCTGGCGTCGGGACATTCTTGGGGGCGGGATATTTGATCGCGTCGCGGATCTTGACGAAGGTCCCCTCGGTCCCCGGCACGGCGCCCCTAATAAGAATGAGACCGCGCTCCACATCCACGCGGAACACGGTCAGATTGAGGGTGGTCACCTGATCCTGGCCCATATGGCCGGCCATGTGTTTGCCTTTGAACACCTTGCCCGGGTCCTGGCGCTGGCCGGTCGAGCCGTGGGCTCGGTGCGATACCGAGACCCCGTGGGTGGCGCGCATGCCGCCGAAATTCCATCGCTTGATGGCCCCGGCGAAGCCCTTGCCGACGGTGACGCCCGATACGTCCACCTTCTGGCCCGGCAGGAAGTGATCGGCGGCAAGCTCGGCGCCGACGTCGATCAGATTGTCCTCGGAGACGCGGAACTCGGCCAGGTGGCGCTTGGGCTCGACCAGCGCCTTGGCGAAGTGGCCGCGCTCGGCCTTGCTGGTGTTCTTGGCCTTCTTGGCCCCGGCGCCCAGCTGCAGGGCGACGTAGCCGTCCTTGTCCTTGGTCCGCTGGGCGGTGACCTGGCAGCCCTCGAGCGAGAGCACGGTCACCGGGGTGTGGGTTCCGGCCTCGTCGAAGAGGCGGGTCATACCCAGTTTCTTGGCAATGACGCCGGTTCGCATCTTACCGGCCTCCTAGAGCTTGATCTCGACGTCCACCCCGGCCGACAGGGCGAGCTTCATCAGCGCGTCAACGGTCTGGGGGGTGGGATCGACGATGTCGAGCACGCGCTTATGCGTGCGGATCTCGAACTGCTCGCGCGACTTCTTGTCGATGTGCGGCGAGCGATTGACGCAGAAGCGTTCGATCTGGGTGGGCAGCGGGATCGGCCCGCGGATGGTGGCGCCGGTGCGCTTGGCGGTGTTGACGATCTCACGCGTGGAATGATCCAGGACGCGGTGATCGAAGGCCCGGAGCCTGATGCGGATGTTCTGACGATCCATATCGCTCGTATCTTCCCTTGAACCCTGTGGGGGGCTCTCGCGTGTCCCAGACCATTTCAAAGACCGACCCGGTTGGCCCAGAAGGGCCGCCCGGACACGAAAGCCCGCAAAAACGAATGGCCCACGCAGGAACCCCGCGAGGGCCGCTCCCCGCGCCCCAGGCGATGATCGCCAAAAGCCCGGTTCGTCTCGCGAACCGCGTCTGCCGCCAGGGGGCGACACAGCCGGTTCTAAAGAGGGGCGGTCTCTACGCCTCAACACCCCTTGCCGTCAAGGCCTCGCGGCCCCAAGACTTGGAGCCACGATTCCGCCGTAGCGCCCGACCATAAGGTGCCCCGCCGGTGCGCTTTTAGGGCGCGGTCACGAGAGGGGGCGCATGGACCAGCGACAGCGACGCCACCTGCGACGCGACGGCCTGGTCTTTCTGGGAGTCACCCTGGCGCACGCGCTGGCGTTCTTCCTGGTCGCCCGCGAGTTCCCCGAGCCCTATCCGGTGCCGATCGAGAACGCGCCGGCGGTGCAGGTGGAGATCGTGCCTGAACCGATCGTCGAGATCCCGCCGCCGCCGCCGCCGCCCAAGCCGATCGTCACGCCCAAGCCCAAACCACCCGCGCCCAAGCCCGCGCCGCAACCGACGCCCCAGCCGCAGCCCAAGCCGGTGGCGGCCGCCGTGCAGCGCCCGAGCCCGCAGGCCTCGGTCAAGCCGACCGCCCCGGCCAAGATCGCCGCCAATCCCACGCTCGCCCCGGCGCCCAAGCCCGCCCAGCTGGCCAGCCCCCTGGCGCCGCCGATCCCGGCGGCTCAACCGGGACCGCCCCAGGTCGCCCCGCAGGCCAGCATCACCAGGTCGCAGTCGGTGATCGTGGCGGCGCCGTCGATCCAGCTGCACAAGAGCGCCTCGCAGGCCGCCTCGCCGCTGGCGCCGCCGGTGGCGGTGCCTGGCGGCTTCTTCGCCCCGCCGACCGCGCCCGGCGGCGGGGCCCCGCCCTCCGGCGGCGCGCCAGGCGGCGGCGCGGCGGCGGGGGCCGGCGCCGGCGCCTTCCCGGGCGGGGTGCTGCCCAACGGCTTCGGGTCGGGCCTTCGCGGCAGCCTGATCGGCTGCATCAACGCCACCGTCGCCAAGCTGACGCCCGAAGAGAAGGCGCGCTGCGCCGAGCGCCTGGGCGAAGGGGCCAAGATCGCCCCGAAGATGGATCCCATCGGCGCGACGCACCGCAGCGACATCGATCAGCAGGCGGCCTCCGAGTCGGCGGCGGCGAAGTATCGCGACTCCACGCCCGCCGGTCCCGAAGACCACGGCATCGCCGGCCAGCCCAGGATCGGCCACGCGCCAGGCCAGTAGCGGCGATCCGCCCGAGACTGTCAGGCGCAACTGTTCAGCCAATATTCAGCCGCTTTTGCGCGTCTCTGATCGCCCAGGCTAAAAGGACCCACATGCAGAGAATCGCCGTCCTCGCTCTCGTCGCCCTCGCCCTGCCCTCCGCGGCGGGTTCGCAGACGACCTATCCGGTCAATCCCGGATACTGGGAGGTGAAGGAGAAGTGGCTGGGCCTGATCAGCCGCACCGAACGCTGGTGCGTGGAGCCGAAGAATATCACCAAGTTCGTCGCCGCGCCCTGCAATCACATCTATCACTGCACCTATCCGGTCCAGCAGATGTCCGACGGCAAGATCTACTTCGAAGGCGAGTGGCGCGGCCACGACGAGCTTTACAAGGTCAAGGGCCGCGGCAGCTACACGTCCACCACCCTCATCATCAACGTCTCGGGGTCGGGTCATTGGCACATCGTGCCGGTGCCGGGGGCCAGCGCCTCATTGAAGGGCGCGTTCCTCTCCGCCGACTGTCCGGCGGACGCCAAGCACTTCGGATAGGGCTCACCCGACTCGGCGGGACTCGGCCGCTTCGGCGCGCACGTCGGTGGGCGTGGCGCGGAACCGGCGCTTGAAGGTCTTGTTGAAGTAGGAAAGGTCGCCGAAGCCCGCATCGTAGGCGATCGCCGACACCGGCTGGGCGGCGAAGCTGGGGCTGGTCAGCATGGCGTGGGCCTGGGCCAGGCGCTCCTCGGCCACATAGCGGGAGAAGCTCAGCCCCTCGGTCTCGAAGAGCTGGCGCACGTAGCGCGGCGAGACGCCCTGGTGGGCGGCCACCTCGTCGACATTGAGATCGAAGGCGCTCAGGCGCTCGCGGATGTAGGTCTTGATGGCGCCCAGCCGCGCCGCCTTCAGCCCACGTCCGGCCGCGAGGCTGGCGCCCTCGCCGTTGGCGCCGATCAAGAGCGCCACCAGATCGCCGACGTGATCGACCACCGCGCGGCTCAGCGCCGGCGACATTTCCACCGGCCCGTCATGCAACGTACCGGCGTAGGCGCGCAGAAGTTGCAGCGCCTCGGTGTTGGCCGGGATCAACCGGCAGAGGGCATCGTCCAGGCGGCGGGCGAAGGCGCGCAGCTCGCCCCGCGCCAGACGGATGCACATCAGCCGGCCAGGCGCAGTGCGCACATAGGAGGCGGCGACGCAGCATTCGACCAGGCACGCGTCGCCTTCGCTTAAGACCAGGTCGCCGGCGGCGCCGCGGACCAGGAAAGGCCCGGTGAGGTTGATCAGCACCGCAATGTCGTCGTTGTCGGCTGCGGCGATCTGGGGGGTGCGGTGACTGATGGTGGCGGCGATGGCGCCCGAACCGATCCGAAGGCCCGGCAGCACCCTAAGGTCAGCCTTGGCGCGGAACGGGCGCTCCGACAGGGGATCGATGGCGACATGCAGCAGCTTGCGCGTCAGCACGTCACGCCAGACCTCGAAGCGGTCGCGCGGGGCGAACAGCTCGGTGGAGAACTGCATCAGCCGATATTCGGGAAGCACGTCGTCCATGGACCTTGCGATCACCCCTGTCGCGCAGACTCAACCCCAGGCATCGTAACGCGCCGGGGCCACCGCGATAGTCGAATTGTGCCGCATAGTCCTATGCGGACATCCGCCCACGCCAAGCCAACCGCCAATGGGCGCGCTAGGCTGCCTTACAGTAACGACCTTAAGACTTTCCGCGCTGGCGTTCTCTACCACCCAGGGCCACGCGGGAAGCGGAGCGGACGCCGGTGGGAAACGCTAACCCCCCTACGGCCCGCGTCCGCGAAGCAGACGTGTGTAGAGCGCCAACTTGGTCGCGAT
>JBIOEF010000040.1:0-25828 GCA_044445785.1 Caulobacterales bacterium | reverse complement strand
GTGTGGCGCCGGTGACCGCGCCCTTGGCCTCCGCATCGCCCATGTCCTTGGCGTCCGCGATGTCGTAGATGGTGATGCTGACCACCGCGCCGTTGGCGGTTGGCGCGTCGCCGACGTCGGAGAAGATGCCGGTGCTCTTGACCGCGTCGATGACCTGCTGGCGCACATATTTCGTGGCCTGTGCGTTCGGGGCGCCCTTGGTCTGGAACTGGAAGATCAGCTGCACCGGCTGAGGATTGGCCACCACCGCCTTGTCTTCCGGCTTAACGTCCGACAGGGCCGCGCTGACATAGGCCGCGGCGCTCGCCGCGCCCGCCGACAGCGCCAAAGCCAGCGCTACAGCAATGCGCGCAGGCCATGCGCCCAGCCGGCGCCCGCGGACCGCCGGCCCGAATCTCTGTGTCATCGTTTCCCCCGAACCGACAAAGTCTGCGAGCGATCTTGCCCATTCTGCTATGCGGCGCAACCGCTGCGCGTGGGTGATCACGGATAACCTTCAGCGCGGCGGGCGCGGAGTTGCGGGGCGCCCTTGGCGTCGATTGTGCCTAGCCGTGGCCGCCGCTAGCCTGCGCGCGTGATCCTGATCGCCGTGATCCTCGCCCTGACCGACCCGGCGACCTCACCGCAGCTCGACATCCCCGCCGCGTTCGATGCGGCCTACGACCGGTGTGTCGCAAACCCGAACGCCAATTTCATGGCGACGCTCAAGGCGGCGTTTCTGGCGAGGCCCTAGGGCGTCGTCGTCGGCCGTGGCGTCTGCCAGCCGGCGCTGCGGGGCCAGCGGGAGCGCTTGTCGATGATCGCCGCGTGGGCGATCAGCTTGCGCCGGCCCATGCGCGGGCGGCGCTTCAGCCACAGGGCCTGGATCGCCGCCAGGTGCGCGGGCGCGGGCCGGCGCAGGTCGCGGCTGGAGGTGAATTGCACGCCGACTTCGTCGCCAGAGCGCCAGCGGGTCACCGCCTCGAAGGCCAGGCCGCTGGACCAGACCACCACCACCAGCCGCTCGCCCAGCGCCGGCCGCGCGTCGAAGCGGAGCCTGGCGCCGTGCTTGGAGAAGTCGGCGATGACGCAGTCGCGGGGGCCCGGAAACACCTTGCCGCGCAGGGTGGTCGGGGTACGTTCGAGGGTGCGACGGTCGATGTGAACTTGGGAGGGGGCGGGTAGTCCCATGCGGCTCAACCTAAGCGCCAATCGTTAAACGGCGGCAAAATCCCAAGCTAAACAATGTGTGACTAAACCTGGAGGGCGGGCTCCGCGGCCGCCAACGCCTCGCCGACGCTGGCCGCCTTGCGCCGCCGGGGCGTCAGGTCGGCGCCGGTCACCGCCCCGCCGCAGACCTCGCACACCAGCTTGGGCGAGAGCGGCTCGCCGCAGGAGTGGACGAAATCCACCGGGCTCGCATCCGCGCCATAGACGTAGCGGTCGCCCCAGGCTTTCAGGGTCAGCAGCACCGGCATCAGGTCGCGGCCCTTGGGGGTCAGGGCGTAGTCCTTGCGCGGCGGATGCTCGCTGTAGAGCCGGGTCTCCAGGATGCCGTGGGCGACCAGGCTCTTCAGGCGCGCGGCCAGCACGTTGCGGGCGACGCCAAGGCGCTGCTGCCAGTCGTCGAACCGCCGCACGCCGGAAAAAGCGTCGCGCAGGATCAGCAGCGTCCAGGGATCGCCCACCACCGAAAGCGCGGCGGCGACCGAGCAGCTTTCCTTCGAATAGTCCGCGGTGCGACCCATGGCCGGCGAAGGTGCGGCGTCGCGCGGCGGAAGGCAAGCGTTGCGTTTGCGAACTGAAGGCGCTGCGCTGATCGGTCCACCCCTCACCTTCGGTGCCAACGGGGAGAGGTGAGGTGAGGGGTGGCTGGGCGACCCACGGCTTGCGCCTAGCCGGACCAAGCCGCACATGAGAGGCGAAGAAGGAGTTTACCCATGTCCGCCGATCCGATCGTCATCGTCTCCTACGCCCGCACGCCGATGGGCGGCTTCCAGGGCGCGCTCTCGCCGGTCTCGGCCACCGAGCTGGGCGCCGCGGCGGTGAGGGCGGCGGTGGAGCGCGCGGGCGTCAAGCCGGACGCGGTCGAACAGATCCTGATGGGCTGCGTGCTGCCCGCCGGCCTTGGCCAGGCGCCGGCGCGCCAGGCGGCGCTGAAGGCGGGCCTGCCGCAATCGGTGGAGGCGACCACGGTCAACAAGATGTGCGGCTCTGGCATGCAGGCGGCGATCCTCGCCCACGACATGCTGGCCGCCGGCTCGGCCGACATCGTCATCGCCGGCGGCATGGAGAGCATGACCAACGCCCCGTACCTCCTCGCCAAGCACCGCGGCGGCGCCCGCATCGGCCACGACCGGGTGATGGATTCGATGTACCTCGACGGCCTGGAGGACGCCTACGAGGGCGGCAAGCTGATGGGCGCCTTCGCCGAGGAGACCGCCAGCGCCTACCAGATCGGCCGCGCGGAGATGGACGCCTTCGCCATCGAGAGCCTCGCCCGCGCCAAGCGGGCTGTTGAGACCGGCGCGTTCAGGCGCGAGATCGTGCCGGTGGAGGTGACGAGCCGTGCGGGCGTCATGACCATCGCTGACGACGAGCAGCCGCTGAAGGCTGATCCGGCCAAGATCCCGACCCTTAAACCAGCCTTCGCCAAGGACGGCGCGATCACCGCCGCCAACGCCTCCTCGATCTCCGACGGCGCGGCGGCGCTGGTCGTGATGCGCGCCTCCACCGCCGAGAAGCTCGGCCTCACCCCCATCGCCCGCATCGCCGGCCACGGCGCCCACGCCCACGAGCCGGCCAAGTTCTCCACCGCGCCGGGACCGGCGATGAAGAAGGCGCTGGCGCGCGCCGGCTGGAGTGCGAGCGAGGTCGATCTCTTCGAGGTCAACGAGGCCTTCGCGGTGGTGGCGATGGTGGCCATGCGCGAGCTGGCCATTCCCCACGAGAAGCTGAACGTCAACGGCGGCGCCTGCGCCCTTGGCCACCCCATCGGCGCATCGGGCGCGCGGATCCTGACGACGCTGCTCGCGGCCCTGGAAGCGCGCGATCAGAAGCGCGGCCTCGCCTCCCTCTGCATCGGCGGCGGCGAAGCCGTGGCGATGGCGGTGGAGCGGGTCTAGAGCCTGGCGCCCGCGACCCCTCACCTCACCTCTCCCCACTGGCGTGGGGCGAGGGCTACTGAAAGGGCAGTGACGCGGGTGCATCGTGAAGCCGCCGCCTACCTATCAGTATCCCTCTCCCCGCCCGGCGGGTGGGGAGAGGTGCGGTGAGGGGTGGTCGCCGCTATTGCGACGGCGCAGCCGCGTTCCCGCCCGCGGCGCTGTTGCCGGCCGTATTTCCCCCGCCCATCATCATCCCGCCCGGTCGGCCGAAGCCGCCGGCGACGGGGATGTCGATGATCGTGCCGTCGGGACGCTGGATCTGGCCGGGCAGCATGCCGGCGGGGCAGGGGCCCTTGTAGATTGCGGTGATGGTGGCGCCGAACTGGCCGTCGCGGTCGGGATCGGGCGAGCCCTCGATGGTGCGCTGGCTCTTCACCGTATAGCGCGTGGAGAAATCGCCCGAAGCCACCGTGTGGCTGGTGATCTTGGCCCCCTCGCCGGTCTGGCAGACGGTGTCGGAGATGTAGGAGCCGTCGGCGCCGCGGGTGATCGAATATTTGTCGCACGCCCCGCGGCGGAAGCGGCGGCCGAGCACCGGCGCGCGCTGGTCGCTGGCGGCGTCCAGGCAGAGGCGCGTCGTCAGCTGCATCGCGAACTGGTCGCTCTTGATGGTCTGCTCCCAGAGGCCCGGCTTGCGCGCCGGCGGGGTGACGGCGCCGCCGAACGGAAAGCCGCCGCCGCCCCGGTTGCAGGCGCAGAGTGTTGCGCCGGCCAGCAGCACCACCAGGACCTTCCGCATCGGCGTCTCCCTATGATTGGACTCTGTCAGCCGGCCGCCAGGTCGGTCAGGCGCGCCCGATTGCCGTCCGGCAGGATGACGTCGCCCGGCTTCATGTCCGCCGGGCAGGCGCCCTGCCAGCGCACGTCCGCCTGGACCTTGTCGGCGACGGCCAGCCCCGGGCCGGATGTCGTCGCCTCGACCACATAGTGGCGGACGAAGTCGCCGCGGATCACGCCCTGGGTCGTCACCGCCCCCGCCGCCCCCATGCCGCAGACGGTGGAGAAGACCCAGGCGCCGTCGCCGTCGCGGGTGATGGCCCGGCGCTGGCACTGGGCGTTCAGCTGGCGGCCGAAGTAGGAGACCTGGCCGTCGGTGGCGGCGTCCAGGCAATAGCGGGTGACGGTCTGGCCGTGCTGGCTGGAGACCTGCTCGATCCAGAGGCCCGGCGTTCGTTGCGCCGCGCCGGCGCCCGGGATCGAGGCGGCGGCCGTCGGTCCGCTCGTCGGCGCCTTGTGGCAGACGCCCAGCGCCGCCGCGCACGCGACCGAAGCGAACCAGGGCGTGACGCGCATGGCGGCGGGGTCCTTGAATCTCTATCTTCTCGGCCAAGGATAGTCGCGTTTGCCCTGCCCGGCGAGCCGCGAGGAGGAGACGACATGGTCAAGCTGCACGACAACCGCGCGCAGAGCCGCTTCGAGCTGGCCGAACAGGGCGCCGTCGCCTTCGCCGACTATCGGCTCGAGAACGGGGCGCTGCTGATCGACCACGTGGAATCGCCCGAGGCCCTGCGCGGCACGGGTGCGGCCGGCCGGCTGATGGAGGGCCTGGTGGAAGAAGCGCGGCGTCAGGGCCTGAAGCTCGTCCCCCACTGCAGCTACGCCCAGGCGTGGCTGCAACGCCATCCGCAATCCTGACCCCAACGCCTGGTCGCTCTGCCTAGTAGCCTGGATGGGCCGGCGCTGGACTGGGCGAAGGCGCGGGCGCGAGGGCGAGAGGCGGTTGCGGGGCCTCCTTCGGCACGGCGCACACCTTTGCCCCGTTCTGTACCGTAAGCACGCCGCCGAACTTGGCGCAGGTGGCTTTATCCGCCGCGTTTGCGACCTTGTAGAGGTTGGAGCGAGACAGGTTGAAGTTGGTGGCGGCGCTCGCGGGCGCGGCCAATCCCAGGGCCAAGACTACCAATGGAATCCGAAGCTTGCGCATTGACGTTTCCTTCCCTTCACCCCGTCTGGGGCGAGGGAGGCTACGCCGCAACCCGCCCTGGCCGTGAATCCACGCCACGGGCGGCCGGCCGCTGCGGGGTGCGACAATTAAGCTCGCGCTAAGTCACGGGCGCTATAACCCTGCCAGGCTTGGCGCTGGGTAAGCGCGGCGGGCGACCGCGGACAGGCCAGGGGTGGCGGGTCTTGGGCGACAAATCGGTACGCAATCTGGCCCACCTGGAGGACAGCGCCTCGACGGCGCGGGTGCTCAACCTGCTGCGCGTGCACAAGCGGCGCGGCCACGACCCGGCGCATACCGAGAACCCGTTCTTCAAGAACCCCACGCTCAACCGCGCGATCGTGCTCAAGCACCGTCTGCGCCGGCACGAGCGGGACCTGTTCATGGACGGGCGCCAGACGGCGACCAAGCTGATCATCCCCATCGACGGCCAGGACCTGCGCCTCGGCGGTCGCTCGGTGTTCGTCGATCAGCTCAACTACGACAGCATCATGGAGAACGTGTTCGGCGAATCGTGGATGACCGAGCCCGAGGACCGGGACCTCCTGGCCATCCTCGACGGTCTGCCATCGCTCGATCCCTTCCTGTTGCGCGAGCAGCTGCGCCGCCACGAGCGCCATCCCGCGCGCTGCTATTTCGAGATCTCCGACGCCGACATGTCGCGGATGTTCAAGTTCGTCGAAGGCGAGATCCAGAAGCTGGTCGACCTCTGCTACGGCGGCGGGGCGGCGGCCGCCGCCGCCGAGGGCCCCCAGGGCTCGCGCCAGGTCTCCAAGATCCTCTCCAACGCCGTCGATGCGGAGACCGAGCCGCTGCGCCTGACGCTGCGGCTGGAAAAGCACGACTATCAGGAGGGCGTCTTCTGCTGGAAGGGCTTTCTCTACTACAAGTGGACCCTGGCGGAGGCGCTGCCGGGCGTCTCGCGGGTCGCCGAGGCGATCGCCAAGGCCAAGCCCCGCGGCGCCCTCGACACCGAGACCAAGGCCTATCTGGAAAAGACCCGCGAATCCCTGCGCGGCTCGATCCTGACGACGCTGGAGACAGCCAAGAAGTCCCTGCGCATCTACGACGCCGCCTTCGCCAGCCTGATCGACGGCAAGCCGCAGGCGTTCCGCGAGTTCCTGCTGAGCGCGCCCGGCATGTTCTGCGAGCTCGGCGAGCGGCTGGGCGCGGTCAGCCACATCGTCAGCTTCTGGAGCTTCCGTTTCCCGCAGGGCCGCGTCCCGGTGGTCACGGGCCCGGAACTGATGGACATCTTCGCCGACTTCGAATCCAGCCTCTCGTTCCCCGAGCCCGCGCTGGCGCAACAGCAGTTGGCCGGCTAGGCCGCTCCGCTGTCGCGCCTCAGCCCGGCCCGCGGCCGTGGCCATAGGGGTCGGCCGGCATATGGATCGGGTTGCCTGAGCCTGGCGGGCAGGGGCCGATGTAGTGGGCCTCGCTGTGGCTCTTGATCGTCCGCGGCGGCTGGTCGCCGGAGGTAACGGTGACCGTCCCGTCGCTGACATAGGTCGAGGTGAAGTCGCCGGAGCCCACGATATGCATCGCGGTCTTGACCGTTCCCTCGCCGCACTCCGCGTTGATGACGACGCCACCCAGGAACGTGCGCTTGAACTCGAACTTGCTGCAGCCCTTGCCGAGCTGCTCGGGCTTGAAGTCGGTCCCGCCGGTCTCGCAATTCTGGTGCAGCGTCGCCGGCGCGCCATCGACGCTGTTGGAGACTTGCCAAAGCCCCGCCTTGGGATGGGGCAGGTCCGCCGCGGTGATCACCGTATCCGGCCCGCTGGCGGGCGCCGCGGCCGGCGCGCCAGGTCCGCCGGCGACCGCGGTGTTGGCGCCGCCGCCCTTGGACGAACAGCCGGCGACCAGAACCAGACCCAGGGCCGCGCCGGCCAAACACAACGCTCTCATGCAAGTCCTCCAAAACTGGCTTTCGCGAAGCGCCGCGTCATCCATTTTTCCTTGTAGAACGGCCGAGGGTGGCCAAAGAGTTTTAAAGATCGCCTGACGAAGGTTCCGCCCATGCCCGAACAACCGCTGCCGACCCTGCTGCAGCTGACCCCGCTGGATCCGCACTACAAGGCCGACCCGCACCAGGTGCTGGACGACCTGCGAGCGCGCTGCCCGGTGCACCGGGACGACCTTTCCGGCAGCTTCGTGCTCACCCGTTACGAGGACGTCCGGCCGCTGGTCTCCGACCGCACGCTGTGGCGCGATCCGATCCACGCCGAAGCGGCCGCGACCCTGCAGCGCCGGTTCGTCGACGACGTCCCGACCGATGGCCCGCGCACCGAGATGCTCAGCATCCTGATGCTCGACGATCCGGATCACGCGCGCATCCGCCAGCCGCTGGCGCAGGCGTTCTACGCCCGCGTCGCCCGGTTCAAGCCGGAGGTCGAGCGGATCGTCGACGAGGCGCTGGACGATCTGGATACGTCCGGCCCGTTCGACCTGATGAGCCAGTTCTGCGTGCGGGTGCCGATCGACGCCATCGCCGCCATCCTGGGGGTCGACCACGAACGGCTGGCCGAGTTCCGCGATTGGTCGGAGGGCGTCATCCAGAGCCTCAATCCCTTCCGCTCGGAAGCGGAGACCGCGCACATGGAGCGCGCCGGCGAGGCCCTCAACGCCTATTTCACGCAGACCATCGAGGCCCGCCGCGCCCAGCCACGCGACGACCTGATCTCCGACATGACCCGGCTGCAGGGCGAGGGCGCGCCGCTCAGCGATTCCGAGCTGCGCATCAACCTCAGCGCGCTCCTGATCGGCGGCAACCTCACCACCACCGACCTGATCGGCAACGCCGTGCGGCTCCTGCTGCTCAATCCGGCCGAACTGGCCAAGGTTCGCGCCGACCCTTCGCTCATCAGCCAGGTGGTGGAGGAGACGCTGCGCTTCGAGCCGCCGGTGGACAGCACCGCCCGCATCGCCTCGAGCGACATGGACGTGGGCGGCTGCCCGGTGAAGGCCAGCCAGAGCCTCACCTTCCACCTGCGCGCGGCCAATCGCGATCCGGCGGTGTTCGACGATCCGCACCGGTTCGACGTCACCCGCAAGGGCCGCCCGCACGTGGCCTTCGGCGGCGGCGCCCACATCTGCATCGGCGCGCCGCTGGCCAGGCTCGAGGCGCAGGTGGCGCTCCTCAAGCTGATCCAGCGGTTCCCGAACCTCGCCCTGGCCCATCCGGACGAACCGCCGGTCTGGCGCAGCCTGCCGTTCTTCCGCGGCCTGGAGCGGCTGGAACTGATCGCTTAGCGCTGCGCGTGACGAGCGCCTGACAAGCTTTCAACTGACCCCGTCGGGTCACTCGACATGCTCTTTGCCCTCGTCGCACGGGCCGAGGTAGCGGGCTGCGAAGTGAAATGTCACGGTGCGCGGCGGCTGATCACCCGTCGTGACCGTCGTTTCGCCGTCGCTGGTGTAGTTCGAGCTGAAATCGCCAGAGAGGGTCACATGCGTTTTCAACTCGGAGCCGGCTTGAACGCAGGATTCATCGATGATGATGTCTCCTGAAGGCGTCCAAACAGCCTTGTAGCCGCTACAGTATTGGGAATATTCGGACGGCGCGATTGTTCGCTCATTCTCGCAGGCGCGATCTTCCTGGGCCAGACCGTCGCTGGAATGCAGGGAGTACGCCCAGTAGCCAGCTTTCTGCGAAGGCAGGTCGGTAGGGCTGACTGTTGTGTGTGTCGTGCCGGTGGACGTCGCATCGGCGGTTGCAGCGGCGTTATTGGTCTCTGAGCCCGTCCTTGAGCAGGCCCCAAGAGAGACGAGAGCCACCGTCGCCAGCGAGGCGTGATGAAATAGCGTCACCGAAGCGCTTCTCCCGGCGAGTCGCGAGCAACTCTGCGCCTAGCATTTATCACAGCGCTTCGATGTCAGCGACGGCAGCGCAAACTATCCCTTGACACTACCGTAAGCCTTCGCTTACGGTAAGTGATGACTTACGGAAACGCCGCCTTCGCCGCCCTGGCCGATCCGACCCGCCGCCGCGTGCTGGAAGAGCTGGCCGTGCGCCCCCGCGCGGTGGGCGAGCTCGCCGCGCAGCTGCCGGTCAGCCGGCCGGCGGTCTCGCAGCATCTGAAGGTGCTCAAGGAGGCCGGGCTGGTGAGCGATCGAGCCGACGGGGCAAGGCGCATCTACGCCATCGATCCGAAAGGGCTTGGCGCGATGCGCGCCTGGCTGGACCAGTTCTGGGGGACGGCGCTCGACGCCTTCAAGGCCGAGTTCGAGCGGGCCCGCGACGAAGACAGAGAGGGGAAAGACCGATGAGCCAGACGGCGAGCCAGAGGATCCAGCCCGCGCCGGTGCGCAAATCGGTGACCGTCAACGCCACGCCCGAGCGCGCGTTCGAGGTGTTTACGGCCCGCTTCGCTTCCTGGTGGCCGCCCAGCCACCACATCGGCGCCACGGACATGAAGACCGCGGTGCTGGAGCCGCGCGTCGGCGGCCGCTGGTACGAGATCGGAACCGATGGCGCCGAGTGCGAGTGGGGCGATGTCTTGGTATGGGCGCCGCCGGCGCGTCTGGTGCTGGCCTGGCGCATCGGCGCCGACTGGAAATACCACGCGGACCTGCTCACCGAGGTCGAGGTCACCTTCACCGCCGAGGGCGGCGCCACCCGCGTCGACCTCGAGCACCGCCGGCTCGAGAACATTGGCGAAGCCGCGCCCGCGCTGCGCACCGCCATCGACGGCGAGGGCGGCTGGACCGGCATTCTGAAATCCTACGCCGACGCGGTCGGCTGACTGACGCAAGAGGGGAGAGCCGCCATGATCACCGTCCACAGCATTCCTGGGAGCCCGTTCGGCCGCGCCGTGCTGGCCACCTTGATCGAGAAGAACGCGCCCCACCGCCTGGCGCCCTTGGGACCTGGCGAGGCCAAGGGGCCCGCGCACCTGGCCCGCCAGCCGTTCGGCCGCGTGCCGGCCATCGATGACGACGGCTTCGTCCTCTACGAGACCCAGGCGATCCTGCGCTACATCGACCAGAAATTCCCGGACCCGGCGCTGACGCCCAAGGACCCCAAGGCCGCGGCGCGGATGAACCAGCTGATGGGGATCAACGACTGGTACTTCTTCCCCAAGCCGGGCGTCGGCATCGTCTTCAACCGCGTCGTCGCGCCCAAGTTCGGCATGCCGGTGAACGAGGAAGCCGTCGCCGCCGCCATTCCCGAGGGCAGGAAGTGCATCGGCGTCATCGCCGATATCCTGGGCGACAAGCCGTACCTCGCCGGCGATGCGCTCTCGCTGGCCGACCTGCACCTGGGGCCGCAGCTGGACATGTTCGCCGAGGCCCCCGAGGGCGCGGAGATCCTCAAGGGCACGCCGATCCCGGCCTGGCTCGCGCGCCTGAACGCCCGCCCCAGCTTCCAAAAGACCACCTGGGACGCCCTGCTGCAGCCTGCCTAGCGCGACGATCCACCCTCCCCCTCGTGGGGAGGGTGGCTGACCCCCGCGAAAGCGGTGGGAAGCCGGGTGGGGGACTCTGGTGACGGGCGCTGAAGTCTGCGTCGATCGTTGACGCGTCAGAGAGCCCCACCCGTCCGCCGCTGCGCGGCGTCCACCCTCCCCACGAGGGGGAGGGAGATAGACAAATGAGTTTATATGTTAAACTAGTTGTCGTATGACGCGGCTCTCGAAGGCCTTGGCGCATGGGGCGCCTGGCCAAGCGGAGCGCCGGTCATGGCCGAGGCCAACTCAGAACGTCTGCACGCCCTGGATGCGGTCAGGGGCTTTGCGCTGCTGGCCGGCATCGTCTTCCACGCCACCGTTTCGTTCCTGCCCGCGCCAGCGGGCGTCCCGCTGTGGATCGTCATGGACAGCCATCGCAGCCTGACGCTGGGCGTGGTGTTCTACGGCCTGCACATCTTCCGCATGACGACCTTCTTCCTGATCGCCGGCTTCTTCGCCCACCTGATGGTCGAGCGGCGAGGGGTCGGCGGCTTCGTCCGTGATCGGATCAAGCGGATCGCCGTGCCGCTGCTGGTCGGCTGGCCGATCGTGATCGCCGCGATCATCGCGGTGAGCATCTGGGGCGCGGTGGTCATGGCCCACGGCCGTCCGCTGCCGCCGGCGCCGGCCTATCCGGGTTTTCCGAGCTTCCCGCTGACCCACCTGTGGTTCCTCTATCTGCTGCTCTGGCTCTATGCGGCGACGCTCGGCCTGCGCGCGGTGGTGAACGCCGTTGACCGCTCCGGCGCCGTCGGCCGCATGGTCGACCGGACGGTGAGCTGGATCGCGCGCAACCCCTTGGGCGCGCTGCCGCTGGCCGCGCCGGCCTGCGCGGCGCTCTATTTCACCCCGAAGTGGATGATGTGGTTCGGCATCCCGACGCCCGACTCATCGCTGGTCCCCAACCTCGGCGCGGGCGTCGCCTTCTTCGTCGCCTTCGGCTTCGGCTGGCTGGTTCATCGCCAGAGCGGCCTCATCGAGACCCTGCGCGGGCGCTGGCGGCTGAACCTGGCGCTCGGCCTTGGCCTCGCGGTCGCGGGCCTGGCGATCACCGGCGCGGCGCCGATGCTGACGCCGTCGCAACCGGGATTGGCCAAACTCGTGTTCGCCGCCTGCTATGCGCTGGCCAGCTTGAGGCTGACGTTCGCCGCCATCGGCCTGGCGCTGCGGTTCCTCTCCAGCTTCAGCCCGGCGCGGCGCTACATCGCCGACGCCTCCTACTGGCTCTACATCATCCATCTGCCGATCATCCTGGCGCTGTAGGTGGCGTTCTCCCAGCTGGACTGGCCCTGGTTCGTGAAATTCCCGGCGATCCTGACCATCGCTTTTCCGCTGATGTTCGCCAGTTATCAGTTGATGGTGCGCCACAGCTTCATCGGCGCCATCCTCAACGGGCGGCGCCAACCAAGGCCCGCGCGAGTCGGCCGTTTGCCAATCGGCGCCGACTCGCCCAGCCAGGCGTGAGAGGACAGCCATGAACGCCGACACCGACACCCTGCGCGACGACCTGGCCTTCATGAAGGCGCTGGTCCAGGCGGGCGACGACAGCCAGCGGGGCCTTGGCCAGATCTATTTCTGGTCGGGCCTGATCTACGGCGGCCAGGCGCTGCTGGCCGCCGCGCAGCTTTTCGGCCTGCTGCCGACCGGCGGCCTGCCAGGGGTGATCATCGGCCTTGGCCCGACGCTGGTGTTCCTGGTCGTGCTGGTCTCGTTCATCTGGCGCAATCGCAAGACCCCGCCGACCGGGATGGTGGCCAAGGCGATGGGCGCCGTCTTCGGCGCGGTCGGCATGGCCAACCTGGCCCTCGTCGCCGCGATCGGCTCGGTGGCGGTGCGCGAGAAGAGCATCACCATCTGGCTGATCTATCCCTGCGCGGTCTTCATCCTGCAGGGCGCCGCGTGGCTCGCCGCCTACGCGCTGCGCCAGCGCCACTGGCTGCTGGTGGTCGCCGGCGGCTGGTTCCTCACCGGCATCGCCATGGCGCTGGCGATCGAGAAGCTGGGCTTCTACGTGCTCTTCATCGGTCTGGGCATGTTCAGCTGCATGGTGGTCCCAGGCTGGGCGATGATGCGCACGCCGAAGGCCGCCTAAAGCGCCATGACCGCATTCGACATCGCCGGCCTGGACGATGTCATCCACGGCCGCATGCGGCTGGGGATCATGGCCTACCTCGCCCACGCCGAAGTGGCCGACTTCAACGAGTTGAAGACCCTGCTGCAGGCCACCCAAGGCAACCTCTCCATCCACCTGCGCAAGCTGGAGGACGCCGGCTACATCGCCATCGAAAAGAGCTTCCTGGGCCGCAAGCCCCTGACCCGCGCGCGCCTGACCGGCGCCGGCCGCGCCGCCTTCGCCGCCTACCTCGACGCCATCGGCAAACTGGTGGACGGGTCGAAAGACTGACATCGCCCGCGGCAGAGCTGGGTCCCGACGTAGGGGTCGCCGAGCGATATGGCCGGCCCCAAGGGGACGACTCTGGAACTCCCAAATTCGCGCTCGCGCGCATCTGCCTCTAGGGTCAACCGGAGTGAACCGGAATCACGGGGACGAGCGGTGACGGAATTTGAACTGGCCTATCTGTTCAACGACATGCAGATGGCGATCATCGCTCAACTGTCTCTTTACGTCACAGTCATGTCTGGCTTTCTGGTCATGTCATTTCTGGCCGCGCACCGGCTGAGCAAGGTAATGATGGTCGTTGCGCTGAGCCTGTTTACTTGGCTTTGGTATGTTCTGTTGATGCTCAGCTATCGGGAAATGGCGAGTTTCAGCGGCCTGATGGAGGAGATGCGTAAGTTCAAGGATGCAGGCAAGGGATTGGCTTGGCACAACGCGCCTCAGACGCCGGCGTTTCTGCTCGATATAGTACCGACATCGTGGGTTGTGTTTCAGCTGGTCTTTTATGCGGCCGCTATGGCTTTCTTCCTTCACTGTCGCAGCGTGAACCGCGCGGCAGGAAAGGCGAACCCCGCTGCCGCCTAGCTGAAGCGCCTGTGGCGGGCCGCCCAGGGCGACCTCCCCAACTGGTGGACTCGGACAAGGAGGACTGAGCGCGTTCCCCTCCCTCCCCCTCGTGGGGAGGGTGGACGCCGCGCGGCGGCGGACGGGTGGGGGAGTCGGCGGCGCGCCCCGATGCGGCTGAACGAGCGTTCGTTGACGGGTCGGATACCCCCACCCGACCTTCTCCCGCTTACGCGGGAGTCGGCCACCCTCCCCGTGAAGGGGAGGGAGGGGTCTACCCCGCCTGCTTGTCCAGCTCGGTGTCGACGATCAGGCGGATCGGGGCGCTGAAGAAGGCGGCGGGCAGGCCGTATTCGGCGGGGTGGATGTCGGTCTCGGCGTGGACGCCCAGGACCGGCCCCTTGAACGCCTGGCCGGCGCCCACCAGCTCGACGTCGAACGTCACCGGCTTGGTCACCCCCATGATGGTCATGTCGCCGTCCACCGAGCCGTGGGTGGCGTCGACCACGTGGAAGGCCTTGGAGACGAAGGTGGCGGTGGGGAACTGCGCGGCCTTCAAATACTGGCCGGAGAGTTCGCCCGAGAAGTCGCCGCCGGTGTTGGCGGTGGCGATCGACTTGGGATCGACGGTGATCGACATGGCGTCGGCGCCGGGGTTGGCCGGATCCCAGGTCAGCGTTCCGGAGACGGTGGTGAACCGGAACACCGAATAGGAAAAGCCCACGTGCGAGACCCGGGCGATGACGCCGGTGTGCGCCTGGTCGACCGCGTACTTGCCCGCCGGAGAGGCTTTGTAGTCCTTCACCGGCACGGGCATTTTGAACGCCGGCTTGGCCGCAGCGGCGGCCGGCGCGGCCGCCGGTTGGCCGAGCGCCGCCGGCGCGGCCAGCAGCGCCGAAAGGGCGGAGGCGGCGATCGCGCCGCGGAGGATGTCTGTGACGTTCATGGGTGCTGTTTCCCTGCCTGAAGCGAACGCTTCCTACTACGTCCGCTCGCTCGCGCGGAAGAGGCGGTGAACGGCCGCTGAACCTGGCCGCGCGCCGTCGTTCAGAGTGAGGGGACTAAGCCTTGCCTTGTCGGCGGCTCAGGCGCGGTCTCTTAATGCCCCGCCCGCGTCGGCCGAAAAGCAACGCGAACGGAGAACACAGCATGTTGTTTCGCAAACTCATCCTCACCACGGCCCTGATCGGCGCGGCCCTCGGCGGATCGGCCTACGCCCAGGGCGCCAGCGGTTCGCCCGGCCACAGCGGCCCCAGGGCCGACTTCGCCGACGGCAGCGTCCACTTCCGCGGAAGCCACGTCGGCGGCGGCGGCGGCAAGGTCCATCCTTACCAGTTGGTGGGCCGCCGCGTGCACAAACTCTCCCGCCGCCACCATCGCCCGAAGCCCGTGATCCACGGCGTCGTCGTCAACAAGGGCGGCCACACCTACTAGCGCCGCCCCGAACCCTCCGCGGCGGGGCGCCTAGCGTCGCCCGGACCAGGAGCCCCACCATGAAGAAAACCTCGCTCGTCCTCGCCGCCCTGATCGCGCTTGGCGTCAGCGCCCCGGCCTTCGCCGCCGTCGACGCCTACACCAAGATCGAGAGCCCGAAGGGCGCCCACGGTCCTGTCGGCATGCCGGCGGTCCGCCATGCTCGCCACGGCGGGCACGGCGGCGGCAAAGGCGGCGGCCATTCGGGCCATCACCCCAAGAGCAGCCACCAGTTGGTCGGCCGGCGCATCCACAAGACCTGAGGCCGACTGGCGATCAAGCGGCGCGGCGGCCAGGCCTGCCAGGGCCGGGCCGCCCGCGAACGGTCCCGCGGCCCGCTAAGCCCGCGCGCCTCAGCGATGGTGGACGTGATGGCCGCCGCCCCCGTGGCCATGCCCGCCGCCCTTGGGCTTCACCGGCACGCACCGCCAGGCCCCGATGGGCGCCAGGCCGCTCCCCTTGTCCCAGATCAGCTTGGCGACCTGGCCCTTCCTGCACTTGGGAATGTGGAATTTGTTCGAGTGCGCCTGCGCGGGCGACGCCGCCAGCGCCGCGCAGGCGGCCAGCGCGGCCAGCAGGCTGACCTTGGCTCTCATCGAACGCCTCCGATCCAACCGCCGGTGACTCTGGGCGAGGTTCGCCGTCTCGTCAAAGCGTGTCACGTCAAAGCGCGGCTCTAGTCGTGGCGCCGCGGCGGCGGAGCGGGCGCGGCGGTGGGCTCGCGCACGCAGCGCCACGCGCGCTGATGAGGCCGCCTATGATAAACCGCCCGCGCCTCGAAGCCCTTGCGGCACTTGGGCCCATGCGCCCCCGCATCCACCGGCCAGGCCGCCATCCCGACCAGCAGCGATGCAGCGAGGACGCTGACGGCGACGGCTTTCATCGGATGTCTCCCCACTTGAGGGCGGTCGTGACAAGCTCGCCGCCTCGCCTGGCCGCAAGTCGCCTGCGCCATATCATTGGCCCCAGCCCCTTATCGGGTGGACCCTCCCCGGCTTCGGCTGGCCCGCGGTGGCCACGTGGCGCGTCGGCCGCCGGCAGAGGCAGTGGGCGCCGGTGATCGATATCGACGTGGCGGTGACGCACAGCCCTTTCCCCCTCGGCCCACACCGCTGGCTCTTGTTCGGGCAGCCGCCAGTGATCGGACTGGAGATGCACCCCGAAGAAGCGCCGGCCGCCGACGGCGCGGCCAGCGCCGTCAGCGCTATAACCCCCGCCAACGCGGCCGCCAGTCCCCTGAACCGTCGATCGATCATCGATCCTCCATCCCCTTCCACGTCCCCCGGCCAACCTTCCGGCGCTCACACCGCCCGCAACCGATAACGCCCCCGACCAAGGAACGTCAGATAACCCTGATCGCGCAAGACCTGGAGCTTTTGGTGCTTGCGTTAAGCAATGAATAGGAACAGGCATCACGAGAACAAAGAACGAACATCGCTAAAATAAGGGCGCGGTTAACCACTATGGGATCTGATCGCGCGTGCGCACCCGCTGGAGTAGAGGGCCGTGACGCTGAGCTCAATTGCGCGGGAAGCCGCGATCGATCTTCAAGTCTCGACGCGCGGTCGGCGTTTTTCGACCATCCTCGCCGACCCTCCCTGGCAATTTCAAAACCGGACTGGAAAGATAGCGCCGGAACACCATCGCCTGTCGCGATACTCGACAATGACGCTGGATGACATTTGCGCGCTGCCCGTCTCCGCGGTCGCGTCCGAAACGGCGCACCTCTACCTTTGGACCCCTAATGCACTTCTCCCGGACGCGTTGCGCGTCATGCGGGCTTGGGGTTTCGAATACAAATCGAACCTCGTCTGGCACAAGGTCCGCAAGGACGGCGGCTCAGATGGCCGAGGCGTCGGATTCTACTTTCGCAATGTTAGCGAGATGATCCTCTTCGGCGTGCGCGGGAAGAACGCGCGCACGTTAGCTCCCGGTCGGAGCCAGGTGAACATGATCCAGTCACGCAAACGCGAACACAGCCGCAAGCCCGACGAGCAATACGAGATCATCGAAGCGTGTTCGCCCGGTCCATACCTTGAGCTGTTCGCTCGTGGGAAGCGGCCGAGCTGGAAGGTTTGGGGCAACGAGGCGGACCGGGACTATGCGCCGACCTTGAGGAATTCGCGTATCGCAGCGGAATGAATCAGCTGTTGAAATCCCTCATCAGGAGATCGAAGACATACTTCTCGCCTGACGTTCCAGGCCTAATCTTGTCGGATATGAATTCATCGTCTTCTATCGGCAATCGTTTGAATATATTTAGGAAAACTTCCTTGTTGGCAACGGGGCCGTCGCCACGGAGAGCGACGTAGCAGGGTCTTAGAAAGCGCATAAGTCCACTGTAACCGGCGGTCTTGTTAAGCACCCAGCCTTGCCCGGTTTGTGACCACGCGAGCGGCCAGCGATCGCGAACAGCGTCAAAGTAGTTCCAGACGATCTCCGCGATGATCTCGTCTTTTCCGGAGGTGAAGAACTCTCGAAATATCAGTTGTTCTGCAAGCGGACTCTCAATTTTCGGAAAGGCTCGCCTACGTTTCCCGGCGTCTCGATCCGCGAGAACATCGCGGCTTATGTAGCCGATAAGGCCTCGTACGAACGCCGCCTGTGAGAGCGTCTCTCCGAACCTACCCCTGGTGGCAGTTCCAAGCCGCTTAATCCGCTCGTAAAACGGACTTTTTGGCTCGCGGTCGAGGACGACAGCGACGTCGTGGCAAGTCTTTTCGGGTGAACGCGTCTCGGCGTAGGAGAACAAATCATACACGAGACTTCTATTTACTTTAGTCTGCGCAAGATTTACGGTCGAAAAGATAGAGGCTTGAGTGGCTATATCCGCGCCGACAAATATGGCGACATTCAAATCAAATTGTGGTCCGTCATAATCTAAGAGTCCGGCGATTCTATGCTGTCCGTCTATAACTCGGGCAATGTCCCGGTAGAGTATGGGATCAAGACCTTCTTCCGGTTCAGGAAGATTCCGCAGCGTCAGTTTCACGAGGTCGGGCGCATCACGCGAGCCAGAGGCAGCACCAAGAATGCCTTCTTCAATGACAGCGCAGCGCTCATCCACCGCTAACACGATGGCAGTCGGGAATGAGGGATCGAGAGTGCGAACGTATTGTTGGATCTCGGCGACGCGTCTGCGATCGAGCTCACGTTGAATTCCCATGAAATCCGCGAAGTCCTCCCGTTGGGTGAGGCCCCGGATGTCAAAGAAGCTGATATCGACTAGCTTCTTGCTGGGTATGACCGCCACGTAGAAGTCGCCGATCGGCTGACGCACTCGAAAAGCGTAGATCGAGATCTCGCGTGGATCTTCTCTGAGATCGAGGTTGGCTTCACGAGGGGGCATCTTAGGCGTCGCCTCCTCTGCGTGTTGCCAGCCGACTGGCCAGTCTGCCTGATGATGCCTCAAGGGTACCCTCGACGGAGGGGGGCCGCTCATACGCGAGCACTGCCGTGTAATAGTAGAACAAGAGCGACAATCCGAAGAAGACAAACGAGAGGTTTCTGGCAGTCGGGTCAGTCAGTTGGGCAAACGACGGATTTATTCCATAGAATACCCCAATGATTCCGAACAATAGTGCCGCGAATATGTTAATGATATCAGGTCTTCGATAGCTTCTGTCTGAGTTATAGAGTCTGTGAAGCGACGTGGAGAGAAAGGAGACCGAGATTAAGAATAGTTGTCCTCTCAAGAAGACGACCCGGAGGTAGGTTGATGCGTCGGGGTGAGGTCCATAGGCCAGGGGTTTTACAAGAAGAAAGGCGACCAAACCTATTAGAAACGGGGAGGCGGAAATCGAAATTACGAGGGCAAGTTCTTTGGTCGCCTCGATATGGGCTTCGCGCTGCGCGCGAGAAAATATCGCCAGGTGTTCAGGGATCCAACCCATGTCCGCGACTTCCCCCCGCAGGTAGTGGAGGTCCACGATGCTACACGTTACGAGTGTGGAGTCTATCCCGGCCAACTACCTCGTAGTGTGCAGAATGCTCTAGTCACTTCAGTTGCCCTTCGCCCTAAGCCCGAAATTGACGCCGTAAATCCGAGATCCCACTATGCCCCAGCGCCAAGTTGCCCCCCCCAACCTCGCGGAGAGCGCATGTCACCAACAGCTGCCGCGAGGCTTGGGTTTTGTCTGGCGCTCGTCCTCGCCGTCCGCGCGGTCGCGGCCACGCCGGCTGTGCCGGCCTATGCGGTGTTGCCGGCGGGGGTGGCGCCGGCGGCGGTGGGTTACAACGAGTTCGAGGCCTATGGGCAGTTCCGGTTCGAGAACTATGGGCCGACGCCCTTCGCGGAGACCGGCCGGCACTGGCATCAGAACCTGCGGCCGGTGGGCGTGCCGGCCGGCCTCACCAACAAGGACGAGTGGGGGCGCCTGAAGCCGATCTTCGCCGCGCTTGGCTGGACGGTGGTCGCCGAGTCGGCGACGCAGCCCTACGGCGTCACCCTGCACATCAAACGGCCGGGGCTGGAGGCCTGGGCGTTCCTGGGCCTCAGTTCCCCGGACAACTTCGACTACGACGTGGTCGAGGCGGCGGCTGAGCCCCTGACGCTGACGCTGGCGGCGCCGGGCGCGCGGCCCGAGCCCCTGAGTGCGAGCGGCGGCGATATTCCCTATCTCGCCCCGCTGCCGGGCTCGAAGCGGCATGGGGTGCGGGACAGCGGGCCGATGACCGTCACCCCGGCCGGCGTCGACGAGCCGATCCTGGTGGCGCCCGGCTCGCTGACCTTCAGCTACGACCTCGACGGTCTCTCGAACCTGCAGTTCGACACCGTCTACCACGCCGCCCTCGCCAAGGCCGGCTGGACCATCGCCAGAGAGGTCAACTCGGCGAGCAGCTCCGATGCCGTGATCCTCGCCCACTACGCCTCGGGCGGGCGTGACATCTGGGCCTATCTGCACGCCACTCCGGGGACCTATTCGATCACCGTGGCCGACGCCGGGGCCAAGGGTCTGGGCGGTGAGTTCGCCGCCGCCTGCCACGTGGCGCTGCTGGGGGTAGTGTTCGACTTCAACAAGGCGAGCCTGAAGCCGGAGTCCGAGCCGGTGCTGACGCGGGCGGTGCGGCTGATCCATGTCAGCGGCGATCCCCACGTGGAGGTCCAGGGACACACCGACGCCGTCGGCTCGGACGCCTACAACCAGACGCTCTCGGAGGCGCGGGCGCGCTCGGTCGTCGCCTGGCTGGTCGCCCACGGGATCGCGCCCGGGCGCCTCACCGCCAAGGGCTACGGCAAGACCCGCCCGATCGCCGACAACGCCACCGACCTGGGCCGCGCCAAGAACCGCCGCGTGGAAATCGCCAACCTGGACTGCCGGGCGAAGTAGGGGCGGGAGGAAGTTTAACCGCGGAGGATGCGGAGGAGCGCGGAGCGCGCAGAGAAGAACCCCAGGGTCGCCGCACCGCGAACGCTCCGCGAACTCCGCGCTCCTCCGCGATCTCTGCGTTAAGTCTTTTCGATCAGCGCCCTAGTGACAGGGATCGCCGGCGACGGTGCGGCCGTGGACGCAGGCGATCTTCGGCCCCCGTTGCTCGGCGTGGATGTTGGCCCGTGGCGCGGGGCCGGCGGGCGCCTGGCAGACGCAGCTGGGGCGGTTGCGATGTCGGTGGACGCTGAAGACGGGGGTGACGCACTTGCCGGCTGTCGGCGGGTTGCACTTGGCGCCCGGATGCGCGCAGGCGCCGAAATTGTTGACCTTGCAGGCGCCGGCGTCCGCCAGGGTCGGCGCGGCCAGGGCGGCGAGGGCGAGCGCGGCGAAGAGCGCCAGGGCCGTGCGGTTCAAGGATCGGCGGATCATCTGCATCCTCCTCGCGTCGAGGTCGGCGGGCCGCCGCGACCGGCGCCGCGCGCTGAAGGCTACACCCAAGTCGGCGTAGCGCGGAGGCCCGGTTTGACAGGCCGACGAATCTCGTGGATACTTTGCGAAAAGCAATGATATTCGCCGAGCGATCCTAGGAGTCCGCATGTCCAACCCTGCCGACAGCGATCAAAAGGTCGTGCGCTACGCCGACGGGCGGTTCGGGCCCGGCAATCCGGGCCGGCGGGCCGGCTCGCGCAATCGGGCCTCGCAGCGGATCGCCATGGCCATCCTCAGCGACTTCGAAGAGCATCAGGCGGACATGCTGAGGCGGCTGCGCGTCGGCTATATGCCGCAATATGTGCGGTTGCTGGCGCACCTCTTGCCCCACCGCCTGGAACTCGGCCTGCCGGAGGCGGAGGACTACAGCGAGGGCCAGGTGGCCAGCGTCGTCGCCCAGGCCCGCGCGATCCTCGACCGCATCGAAACGGGCGCCGGCTCGCTGATCGAACTGGAAGCGGTGGTCCTGGGCGAGACGGTCGTCCCGGCCGCCGGCAAATAGCGGAAGTCCACCGTTTCTACGGTGAATCTACGGTGGAAGCTGCGGCGTCGCCGCCGGGGTTTGGAAACAAGACTCGCCAGAGACACGAAGCATGGCCGCGGCGGTCCTGCGTGTCCTTGGGCGAGCTTCGTGCAGGAATTGACCTGCACGCCCGTGCAACCACCCCTTGGCAGGCGCCGCGCGATGGGCTAGCGAAATTGCGAGGTGACCGGGGGGGAACCAGGATGAAAAGAGCGTTGGTTGCGGCGGCCGCACTGTGGGCGTGGTCATCCCTGGCGGCGGCGCAGCCAGCCGCGTCTCCGCCAGCCACCCCTGCGGCGAGCCCCAGCCCTGCAGCGCCCGTCGCCCCAACGCCGGCGCCGGACCCCGCGGCCCCAGCGCCCGCTGCGGCGCCCGCCGCCTCGGCGCCTGCTACAACGCCCGCTGCGGCGTCCGCTGCCCCTGCCGACCAGGCTGCCGCGCCGACGATCCCCGACGGCGCCGTCCGCCTGCCCGCCGACACCATGGTCAGGATCGAGCTGACCGAAGCGGTCGGCTCCAAGGACCGCAGGCGCGGCGACAAGTTCGCCATCCGGTTGGCCGCGCCAATCGTCGTCGACGGGCGCACGCTCGCGCCGGCCGGGTCCAGCGGCATGGGCGAGGTGGTGTACGGCGAACGCGGCAGCTGGGGCGGGGCGCCGGGCAAGCTGGTGCTTGCCGCTCGTTACATCGACGTCGGCGACATCCGCGTGCACCTGAAGGCGTTCAATCTGGCCGCCGGCGGCGATTCGCAGTTCAACGAGCTGCGAGTCGAAGCTGCCATCGCGGGAGAGATTGCCGGCGTCGCGGGGGCGGCTGTCGTGTTACTCATCGACGGCAAGGACGTCGTCTATCCGGTCGGGACGCGCGCTCACGCCAAGGTCGCCGAGGATGTTTTCCTGCCCGCCGGAGCACCAGCGGCGGAGGCGGAGTCACCGCCCGCGTCCCCCAATACTGCGGCGCCCTCCACGCCCCCGTCTTCCGCGGCCGACGCGACGCCCAGCGCCGTTGCGCCGTCGGCGGCGCCGCCCTCAGCGCCTTCCGCCGGGCCGTCGTCAGATGCGGTCACCCCGAGCGCCGTCACTGCAACCACCCCTGCCCAGGAGCCCGCGAAATGACCTTCCACCGCCTCGTCTTGATGAGCGCCGCCGCCGCGGCGCTGGCCTTCGCCGGCTCGGCCGCCATCGCCGATCCGCCGGCCAAGGCCGACGCGCCCGCGATGCAGCCGGTGCAGCTGCCCGACCCGCCGGCCGGCAAGGGCCAGATCGTCTTCTACCGCAAGCCGTTGTTCTCGATCATACCCTTCAACTGGCATGTCCACGAGGGCAAGAACGCGATCTGCGAGATGATCGCCGCCACCTATTGCGTCGCCACCGTCGATCCGGGCACCCACACCTATGCGGTGTGGACCGAGGTCAAGAACGTGCTGACCCTCGAGATCGACGCTGGCGAGACCTACTATGTCATCGGCGGCATCAGCATGGGCGTGGTCGTCAACCACCCGACCATCGCGCCGGCCGAAAAAGCTCAGTTCGACGCCATTTCGGCCAGGCTCAAGTCACATCCCGCTGAGCCTCCGCCGGCGACGTGACCCGTCAGGTCTCCCGGCGCGCTTTGCTGACCGCTAGCCCTGCGCTGGCGGCCGCGGTGCTGGCGCCGGGCGCCGCACCGGCCGCGCGGGCGCCCGTCCGCGTCGACGAGCCGGCGCCGGGCAAGGCAACTGTGGTCTTCTACCGCAAGTGGTCCTATGCGGCCGGCGGGCTCAGCTTTATCGTCCGCGAGGGGACGGCGGAGCTGGGCCGGCTGAGCCCTGGCAGCTACTTCGTCGCCACCGTCGAACCGGGCCTGCACACCTACACGGTGCATTCCGAACGGCACGACAACATGCAGCTGCAGGTGGACGCGGGCGAGATCTACTATGTTCGCTTCGAGCTGGAGATCGGCGTCCTCCTGTACCAGCCAAGCCTGACCCCGGCCCAGGAATGGCAGTTCATCCAGGAATCGCCAAAGCTCCACCTCTCCAAGCCGCTGGCCGGCGCCGCCGCCACCAACGCGGCCGCGCCGGCCGCCAACGCCGCGGCGCCGTAGGTCTGGTCCTACCGCCGTCGGCGGCCGCCTTTGCGGTAGCGCTCGGCTGCTTCGGCGCGGGCTTCGGCGCGCACCCGCGTCACCGCGCCCTTGTCCGGGGCTTCGCCGGAGGGGGTGAGGAGGTCGTTGGCGAACTCCAGGTCGAGCATCTTCAGCCGCTTGATCTCGTCGCGCACCCGCGCGGCTTCCTCGAACTCCAGGTTACTGGCGGCGGCGCGCATCTTCGCTTCCAGATCGCGCAGGGTGGTCTGGAAGTTGTGTCCAAGGAACGGCCGCGCGTCCTCGGCCACGCCCGCGTCGACGTTGACCCGGTCGCCGCGCTCGTAGGGGCTGGCGAGGATGTCTTTGATCGAGGAGCGGATGCTCTCGGGCGTGATGCCGTTCTCGAGATTGTAGCCTTCCTGCTTCTCGCGCCGGCGGTTGGTCTCGGCCATCGCCCGCTCCATCGAGCCGGTGATGGTGTCGGCATAGAGGATCACCTTGCCGTCGATGTTCCGCGCCGCCCGGCCGATGGTCTGCACCAGGCTGGTCTCGGAGCGCAGGAACCCTTCCTTGTCGGCGTCCAGGATCGCCACCAGGCCGCACTCGGGGATGTCCAGGCCCTCGCGCAGCAGGTTGATCCCGACCAGCACGTCGAAGGCGCCGAGCCTCAGGTCGCGGATGATCTCGATGCGCTCGAGGGTGTCGATATCGGAGTGCATGTAGCGCACGCGCAGGCCCTGCTCGTGCATGTACTCGCTGAGGTCCTCGGCCATCTTCTTGGTCAGCACGGTGACCAGGGCGCGATAGCCCTTCAGCGCGAAGTCGCGGCACTCGGCGATCACGTCATCGACCTGGGAGAAGCCACCCTTGGCCGCCGGACGCACCTCCACCGGCGGATCGATCAGGCCCGTCGGGCGGATCACCTGCTCGGTGAAGACCCCGCCGGTCTTCTCCAGCTCCCACGGCCCGGGCGTCGCCGAGACGAACAGCGTGTCCGGCCGCATCGCCTCCCACTCCTCGAACTTCAGGGGCCGGTTGTCCAGGCACGAGGGCAGGCGGAAGCCGTACTCCGCCAGGGTGAACTTGCGCCGATAGTCGCCCCGGTACATGGCCCCGATCTGCGGCACCGTCTGGTGGCTCTCGTCGACGAACAGCAGCGCGTTGTCGGGGATGTATTCGAAGAACGTCGGCGGCGGCTCGCCGGGTCGGCGGCCGGTGAGGTAGCGGCTGTAGTTCTCGATCCCCGCGCAGCTGCCGGTGGCTTCGATCATCTCGATGTCGAAGGTGGTGCGCTGCTCCAGCCGCTGGGCCTCCAGCAGCTTGCCGTTGGCGACCAGCCAGTCCAACCGCTCCTTCAGCTCCGCCTTGATATGGTTCACCGCCTGGATCAGCGTCGGGCGCGGGGTGACGTAGTGGCTGTTGGCGTAGACCCTGACGGAGGTGAGATCGCCGGTCTTCCTGCCGGTCAGCGGATCGAACTCGGCGATCCCCTCCACCTCCTCGCCGAAGAGCGAGACGCGCCAGGCGCGGTCCTCGTAGTGCGCGGGGAAGATCTCGATGGTGTCGCCGCGGCGCCGGAACGTGCCGCGCTCGAAGGCGTTGTCGTTGCGCCGGTACTGCTGGGCGACGAGGTCGGCCATCAGCTTCTTCTCGTCGATGCGGTCGCCGACCTTCACCGTGAAGGTCATCGCCGAATAGGTCTCCACCGAGCCGATGCCGTAGATGCAGCTGACCGAGGCGACCACGATCACGTCGTCCCGCTCCAGGATCGCCCGGGTGGCCGAGTGGCGCATGCGGTCGATCTGCTCGTTCCGGCTGGAGTCCTTTTCGATGTAGGTGTCGGTGCGGGCGACGTAGGCCTCCGGCTGGTAGTAGTCGTAGTAGGAGACGAAGTACTCGACCGCGTTCTCCGGGAAGTAGGCCTTGAACTCGCTGTAGAGCTGGGCCGCCAGGGTCTTGTTGTGGGCCAGGATCAACGCCGGGCGCTGGGTCGCCTCGATCACCTTGGCCATGGTGAAGGTCTTGCCCGAGCCGGTGACGCCCAGCAGCACCTGCTCGTGCTCGCGCGCGGTGACCCCCGCCACCAGCTCGGCGATCGCCGCGGGCTGGTCGCCGGCCGGCTGATAGTCGCTGACCAGCTGGAACCGCCGCCCGCCCTCGGCCTTCTCCGGCCGCGCCGGCCGGTGCGGCGTCCACAAGGTCGCCGGCAGGTCGACGACAAAGTCGCGCGAGGCGTCCGCCACGCCCGCGATCGGGGTGCTGGGCATGGGTGGAAAGTAGGGGAGGGCGATCCGGAACGCCAGCACCCCTCCTGACAGCGGGATGGCAGGAGCGGGCGGCGACCTTGCGCCCCTTCCACCACGACGCCCCGGCTTCGCCGGGCCCGCGCGGTCCCCCCTCCCCG
>JBIOEF010000039.1:0-26349 GCA_044445785.1 Caulobacterales bacterium | reverse complement strand
CTGCTGCGCCGGGCCATGGGCAAGAAGAAGAAGGACGAGATGGCCCAGCAAAGGGCCAAGTTCACCGACGGCGCCGAGGCCAAGGGTGTTTCCAGGGAGCAGGCGGGCGAGATCTTCGACCTGGTGGGCAAGTTCGCCGGCTATGGCTTCAACAAGAGCCACGCCGCCGCCTATGCGGTGATTTCCTACCAGACCGCCTGGCTGAAGACCAATGCGCCGGTGGAGTTCTTCGCCGCCTCCATGAGCCTGGACATCTCCAACACCGACCGCCTGGCTGTGTTCTACCAGGACGCGCGGCGGTTCAAGGTGAGCGTGCGCCCGCCGGACGTGAACCGGTCCGGCGCCGACTTCGAGGTCGAGGGCGGCGAGGTGCTGTACGCCCTGGGCGCCGTGCGCAACGTCGGCGTGGCGGCGATGGAGCACCTGGTGGCGGTGCGCGAGGAGGGCGGACCCTTCCGCGACCTCTTCGACTTCCTCGAGCGGATCGACCCGCGCCAGGTCGGCAAGCGGGCGCTGGAGAACCTCGCCAGGGCCGGCGCCTTCGACGCTATCCACCCCAATCGCGCCCAGATCCTCGCCGCCGCCGACGACCTCATCGCCTACGCCCAGAGCATGGCCTCAGAGCGCGCTTCGGCGCAGGGGAGCCTCTTCGGCGGCGAGCATGCCGACGCCGGCCGCCCGCGGCTCCCGAAGACCGCGCCCTTCGCCTCCGCCCAGCAACTCGACGAGGAACTGTCGGCGGTCGGGTTCTACTTCAGCGGCCATCCGCTGGACGATGTGATGGAGCTGCTGCGCAAGCGGCGCACGACGATGATCATCGACGCCCTGGCCCAGGCCGTGACCGGCGTCGAGGCGTTCCGCATGGCCGGGGTGGTCCGCCGCCGCCAGGAACGCACCTCCGCCGGCAGCGGCGAGAAGTTCGCCTTCGTCAGCCTCTCCGACCCCACCGGCGAATATGAGGTGATGGTCCCGGCCGAGGTCCTGCGCCGCCGCCGCGAGGTGCTGGAGGCCGGCGCGGCGGTGATGCTGAAGGTCCGCGCCAGATCCACCGATGGCGACGTGCGCTTCTTCTGCGACGACGCCGAGCCGCTGGACCGCGCCATCGAGACCGCCGCCGGCGCGGTGCGCGTGCACATCTCCCCCGCCGCCGCCGACGCGTCCGCCCTGCGCCAGCATCTGAAACCGGCGACCTCCGGGGGCGGCGACATCATCCTGGTGGCCGGATTCGCCGGCGGGCGGGAAGTGGAGCTGAAGCTCCCCGGGCGGTTCTCCCTCGACACCGCCGCCCGCGGCGCGCTGAAGACCGCGCCCGGCGTCACCTTCCTGGAGGATGCTTGAGTGTGACGCCTCGCCTTCGCGCGGTCAGGTGATCAGCCGTGCTCGGGCATTTGTCGTTCGGCGTCCGTGAGCTGGGGCGCGCCGCGGCGTTCTACGACCTGGTGCTGGCGCCGCTAGGCTTCGTCCGGGTCTGGACCAGCCCCACTGGCGTCGGGTTCGGAGCGTCCGGCGGCGGGGACAAGCTGGCGCTGTTCCCTGTCGGCGATGCTGCAAGTGCGCCGGGTCCCGGATTCCACCTGGCCTTCGACGCCCCGAGCCGCGCCGCCGTCGATGCCTTCCACGCCGCCGCGATCGTCGCCGGTGGGACGGACCAGGGCGCGCCCGGCGAGCGGCCGCGCTACAGCCCCACCTACTACGCCGCCTTCGTCACCGACCTGGACGGCTACAAGCTCGAAGCGGTGCACCAGTAGCCGGCGGGGCGCCGCCGCTCCGTCACGCCGCAGGTCGTCCCGCGGCGGCGTAGATCGCTTCGATGGCGGCCATGTTGGCGATGGCGTCGGCGCCGCCGGTTAGCGGGACGGTCTCGCCCAGCAGCACCAGCCGCAGGTGTTCGAGCTGCGCCTCGTAGGTGGTCGGGCCGTCGGTGGGATGGGTCTGGGTCGCCCCATCGATGGTGGTGGTGAACCGGCAGCCCAGCTGCGGGGCGAGGAAGTTGAAGATCTCCAGCCGGCCGCGCTCGCCCTCCAGGCGCAGGACGGCCGAGGGCGTGGCTGGGGTCATGGCGCAGGCGATCTCGGCCTCCAGTCCCCCGAAGTCGAGGCGCGCGGCCAGGTCCGTATCCACCCGTCCCTCGAAGTCGGCCCGCGCCGAGACGATCCTGGGCTCCGACCCGACCAGCGTGCGCAGGGCGTGCAGCGGATAGCAGCCCAGGTCCATCAGCCCGCCGCCGCCCAGTTCCGCGCGCCACCGCAGCTCGTCCGGCGACCGCGCTATCGCCACCTTGAACTCCGCCGAGGCGCTCTTCAGCGGCCCCAGCGCGCCACCCTTGGTCAGCTGTTCGGCTCGAAGCATGACCCGGTGGAAACGATAGTGGAACGCCTCCAGCAGCGGCCGGCCGGCGGCCTCGGCGGCGGCCACCATGCGCCGCGCCTCGCCCGCGCCCATGGCGAAGGGCTTTTCGCAGAGCACCGCCTTGCCGGCTTCCAGGGCGGCGATGGTCCATTCGGCGTGGGCGGCCGGGGGCAGGGCGTTGTAGACGACGTCGACGTCGTCCCGGGCGATGAGCTCCGCGTAGCTCGCCGCGACGCCCGCGATGCCGTGGGTCGCCGCATAGGCCCGCGCCCGCGCCATGTCGCTGGCGCCGACGGCCGTCACTTCGAAGTCCGGGTGCGCCTTGGCGGGCGCGATCACCGCCGGCGGGGCGATCTTCGAGGCGCCCAGCAGGCCGATGCGGAACATCTAGCCCAACCGCCGGCGATAGAGGGCGAAGAGCCGCTCCCAGTGTCGTTCGGCGGCCGCCTTGTCGTAGGCAGGGCGCTGGGGAAACGCGAAGCCGTGCTCGACCTTCGGGTAGAGTTCCACCTCGGCCTTGACCTTCGAGCCGACGAGCGATTGGGCCAGCGCCTCCACCGTCTCCAGCGGCGCCCAGCGGTCGGTCTCGGCGCAGCCAAAGTAGAGCTCGGCCTTGGCCTTGTGCGCCATCAGGTGCGGGCTGTCGGCGCGGTCGGTGACCAGGAAGGTGCCGTAGATCGAGGCCGCCGCCGCGATCCGGTCCGGGAACGTCCCGGCCGCGTTGATGGCGAACTGACCGCTCATGCAGTAGCCGACCGCGCCGATCGGGCCGGCCTTGGCCGCAGGGTCGGCGTCGATGAAGTCGATCAGCGCGCGGGTGTCGCTCATCACCATGGCGATGGCGAGATCGTTCATCAGCCCCATCATCCGCTCGCGCATGCCAGGATCGGTGAGCGCGCCCAACTCCATCACTCCGGCGCGGTAATAGAGGTTGGGCAGCACCACATAGTAGCCCACCGTGGCCAGCCGCCGGGCCATGTCGCGCAGCTCTTCGCGGATCGCCGGCGCGTCCATGTAGAAAAGGATCGGCGGATGCGGCCCGCCGCGTTCCGGGTGGCAGATGAAGGTGGTGGTGGCTCCATCCGCCGTCGCGATATCGATCTGGCGCTCAATCATGCTGGGATCCCTCGAGGCGTCGTCCCGATCAATGGCGCGGTTGACCCACTGCGTGCAAGCCGCCTGGCGCCGGCCGGCTAAGGCTCGTCCTGCTTTTCCAATTCCTGTCGGTGGCGCTGGAAAGCTTCGCTGAAGGCGCCGGCGAGGACGCCGGTGGGCGCGGCGATGAGGCCGATGCCGGTCACCGCCGTCAGCACCGCCAGCACCTTGCCCAGCACCGTCAGCGGATAGACATCGCCGTAGCCGATGGTGGTCAGCGTCATCGCCGACCACCAGAGCGCGCGGGGGATGCTGCCGAAATGCTCCGGCTGGATCTGACCCTCGACCATGTAGAGCGCCGTGGCCGAGAGCAGCATGACAAAGCCGCCGGCGCAGGTGACGATCATCAGCTCGAACCGCCGCGCCGCCACCGCCTCGACGATCAGCGACCAGGCCCTCGACATCCGCCCTAGCTTGGCCAGCCGCAGGATCCGCGCCAGGCGGAAGATCCGCAGGACGTAGGTGGGAACCAGCCCAGGCAGGATCAGCGACGGCGCCCAGGCGATCAGATCGATCAGCGCCATCGGCGTCAGCGCCCAGCGCAGTCTACCGAGGAACGCGCCGCGATAGGACGCCTCCTCGACCGCGATCCAGAGCCGCAAGGCGTACTCGGCGGCGAAGGTCCAGGCGAAGATCGCCTCCAGCGTATCGAACAGGCGCTCGCGCCCGGCGGCGATGGTGGGCTCGGTCTGCAGGATGGTGCAGGTCACCGAGAGGATGATGATCGCCAGGATGACGCCGTTGCTCACCGAGAGCCCGCGCCGGCGCGCTTTCGGGTTCAGCTGACCATAGACCAGCCGGCGCAGGCTGCGTCGCCTGCGTGCGCCCTCGCCGGTCGTAGGCGGTGTTCGCGTCAATTGAGCCTTGATCCCGTCCAAGGTCATTGTCGCGGTTGCCGACGCGGGCGCAAGCGCGCCGGCGGCCGGGGTATCTGCTTGGCTGGACAAAGCCGCCGGAAGCAGCCCATTTGGCGCTGTGGCTTTGGGACGTTTCATCACCCTGGAAGGCGGGGAGGGGGCCGGCAAATCGACCCAGGCGCGGCGCCTGGCCGAGCGGCTGCGCGCCGACGGACGCGAGGTGGTCCTCACCCGCGAGCCCGGCGGCTCGCCCGGCGCCGAAACCATCCGCGGCCTCCTGGTCACCGGCGGGACCGACCGCTGGTCGCCGATCACCGAGGCGCTACTGATGTACGCCGCCCGCCGCGATCACATCGAGCGGACCATTGCGCCGGCGCTGGAACGCGGGGCCTGGGTGGTCAGCGACCGCTTCGCCGACTCCACGCGAGCCTACCAGGGCGCCGGCGGCGGCGCGCCGGCCTCGTTCATCCAGGCGCTGGAGCGCTATGTGCTGGGCGAGGTCCGGCCCGACCTCACCCTGATCCTGGACCTGCCGGTGGAGGTGGGCCACGCCCGCATCGGCGGGCGCAATCACGCCGAGACGCGCTTCGAAGCCAAGGGCGAGGACTTCCATCGCCGCCTGCGCGAGGGGTTCCTGGCCATCGCGCGGGTGGAGGCCGATCGCTGCGCGGTGATCGACGCTTCGGTCAAGCCCGCGGCCGTCGAGGCGGCGATCTGGGACGCGGTCAGCAACCGCCTGGCGCCATGAGCGAGGCGCTGGCCATCGCCCATCCGCGGGACGTCTATCGCTTGGAAGGGGCAGAGGCGCCCGAGCAGGCGTTCCTCGCCGCGCTGGCCCGAGGCCGGCTGCATCACGCCTGGTTGCTGGTGGGTCCCGAGGGCGTGGGCAAGGCGAGCTTCGCCTATCGCGCCGCGCGCCGGCTGCTGGGCGCCAGGCCCGCGCCGGAGTTCGGTCTCCTGGGCGCCGACCCGGAGGATCCGGTCTCGCGCCAGGTCGCCGCCCGCGCCCATCCGGACCTGCTGGTCCTGGAGCGGGAAGGGGAGGAGGGCCGAACCCGCAAGTCGATCCCGGTCGACGAGGCGCGCCTCTTGCCGGAGTTCTTCTCCAAGTCGCCGGCGACGGCGGCGTTCCGGGTGGCGATCATCGATTCCGCCGACGATCTGGGCGTGAGCGCCGCCAACGCCGTGCTGAAGACGCTGGAGGAGCCGCCAGAGCGCGGCGTCCTCTTGCTGGTCTCCCATGCGCCGGGCGCGCTCTTGCCGACTATCCGTTCGCGCTGCCGGCGCCTGGCCTTCGCCCCGCCGCCGACCGACCTGGCCGCGGCCTGGCTGATGCGGGCGGCGGACGTCAGCGTCGAGGACGCCCACGGACTACTGCGGATCGCCAGGGGCGCGCCCGGCCGCGCGCTGCGGCTGGCCAGCGCCGGCGCGCTTGAGGTCGACGAGGTTGCGCGCCAACTGGTGGAGGGGCTGCCGGCGGTGGATGGATCGGCGGCCCTGGCGGTCTCCGACAGTTTCCGCGGGCCGGAGGGCCAGGCCAGGTTCGATCTGATGATGGACCGCCTGGCCGCCGCCGTGCACGCCCGCACGACCAGTGCGGCCCTGGACGGGCGCGGCGCGCTGGACCGCTGGGCCGAAGCCTGGGAACTCCTGGCCGACCTGCCGGGCGAGGTGGAGGGGCTCAACCTGGACCGCACGGACGCCTTCTACACCGCCCTTGGCCGCCTCAAGGCGTTGGTCTGACCGCCGCGATGGTGATCGACAGCCACGTCAATCTGCACGCGCCGCAGTTCGATCCCGACCGCGAGGCGGTGATCGAGCGGGCGCGGGCGGCGGGGGTGACGCTGATGGTCACCATCTGCGACAAGCTCTCGTCGGCGGACGCGGTCATCGCCATCGCCGAGGCGCACCCGGACATCTGGTTCACCATCGGAACCCATCCCCACGAGGCCAAGGAAGACCCGGACCTTGCGCCCGAGCATCTGATCGCCCTGGCCAGGCACCCAAAATGCGTCGGGATCGGCGAGACCGGGCTGGATTTCCACTACGACCTCTCGCCCAGAGACGTGCAGCAACGGGTCTTCCGCGCCCACATCGCCGCGGCGAGAAGCACGGGCCTGCCGCTGGTGGTGCATGCCCGCGAGGCCGATGAGGTGATGGCGGGCATCCTGGAGGAGGAGCACGCGGCCGGACCCTTCCCGCTCTTGATGCACTGCTACACCTCCGGCCCCGAACTGCTGGCGCGAGCTGCGGCGCTGGGCGCGTGGTTCTCCGTCAGCGGCATCGCCACCTTCAAGAACGCCGAGGACGTCCGCGCGTCGGTGCGGGCCATGCCGGGCGAGCGGATCATCGTCGAGACCGACTGCCCATATCTGGCCCCCCTACCGCACCGGGGGCGGCGGAACGAGCCGGCCTACGTCCCCCTGGTCCTGGCCAAGCTGGCGGAGATTCGCGGCTGGAGCGCGGCGGACGCCGAGGCGCGGACCGAGGCGGCGTTCTTCAACCTCTTCCGGAAGATCCCCCACCCGTGAGCGCCAAGCTGGAGATCACTATCCTGGGCTCTGGCTCCTCGGGCGGCGTGCCGCGCGCCGACGGGAACTGGGGCGTCTGCGACCCGCACAATCCGCACAACCGGCGCACCCGCTGCTCGCTGATGGTCCGCCGGCTGTCGGAGGAGGGGCCGGAGCGCTGGACGACGGTGGTGGTCGACGCCTCGCCCGAGTTTCGCCAGCAGACCGCCGCGGCCGGGGCCAAGCGCATGGACGCCCTCTTGATGACCCACGACCACGCCGACCAGTCGCATGGGATCGACGACATTCGCGCCTTCGCCCTGCGCCAGCGCGCCCGCATTCCGGTTCACACCGACGCGGAGACGCAGGAGACCCTGACCCGGCGCTTCGGCTACATCTTTCGTGGCGAGAAGAGCTACCCCGCCATCGCCGATTTCGTCCGCATTCCGGCCCACGGCGCCCACTGGAAGGTGGAGGGGCCTTCCGGGGCGATCCCGATCGTCACCTTCGACCAGGATCACGGGGAGGTAAGATCGGTCGGCTATCGATTTGGCTCCGTCGCCTATTCCAGCGACGTGCTCAGCCTGCCGGACGAGGCCTTCGCGGCTCTTCGCGGCGTCGACCTTTGGATCGTCGACGCCCTGCGCTATGCGCCGCACCCGACCCACGCCCACGTCGACCGCACCCTGGGCTGGATCGATCATGTGAAGCCGAGGCGCGCGATCCTCACCAACCTGCACATCGACCTCGACTATCGCGAACTGGCCGCACGTCTGCCAAAAGGCGTCGAACCGGCCTACGATGGGATGCGCGTCGAGATAACTCTGAATTCCGATAATGCCTAAAAATCACAATGCTTAATCTTGGTTTCCTCGCGTCGAACAACGGCTCCAGCCTGCGCGCCATCGTAGCGGCGATCGAAGCTGGGACGCTGGAGGCGACGGCGTGCATCGTCGTCAGCAACCGCCGCGACGCGCCGGCGCTGGCCTTCGCCGACGAGCACGGCATTCCGGCCTTCTTCATTCCCACGCGCGCCGACCCGGAGAGCGCCGACGCGACCCTGGCGCTGGCGCTCGAAACCGCCGGCGCCAAGCTGGTGATCCTGTCGGGATATCTGCGCAAGCTCGGACCCAGAACACTCAGCGCCTATGGGCGCCGTATCCTCAACATCCATCCGGCGCTGCTGCCCAGGTTCGGCGGTGAAGGCATGTATGGCCGCAGGGTGCACCAGGCCGTCGCCGCCGCCGGCGTGACGCTCACCGGGGTCACCGTGCATCTGGTGGACGACGAATACGACCACGGCCAGGTCGTGGCGCAGATGGAACTGCCGCTGACGCCCGGAGACGATGCGGCGGCCATCGAGCGCAAGGTGACGGCCGCCGAGCCGGGGTTCTTCGTCACCGTGCTCCAGCGCCTGGCGAAGGGCGAACTGATGCTGCCGACGCCCCGTCCGTGAGATGAATAGCGGGGACTCTCAACGGCTTGCAGCCGCGAACAACGCCGCCTGGTGCATCTCCATCTGGCGCTCGCATGGCCTGGAAGTCAGACGCCAGCACGGCATGGTCGCCTGCGTCGGCGCGCCGCCACGGTTCTACCCGAACGCCGTCACCGTGGATCCGAAAACCGATCCGGCGACCCAGCGAGCCTGGCTGGCCGAACTGGCCGGCGCCGCTGACGCCGCCGTGGCCGTCAAGGACAGCTTCCAGACGCTGGAACTGGCCGCCGAGGGCTATTCGGAGCTCTTCCAGGCCAGCTGGATCCGTCGTGACGCCCGACTGGCTGCGGGCCCGCGACGGCTCGATTGGCGCTTGGTGGAGGACGCCGAGGACCTGACGGCCTGGGAACTGGCCTGGCAGGACGGCCAGCCCAGCGGCCCACGCATCTTCCTGCCATCGCTGCTCGCTGATCGCAGCCTCGGGATCCTGGCGGGCGTTTCGAGCGGCCGCATTGTCGCTGGCTGCGTACTTTCCGTGACTGGGCGGGTCGTTGGCCTCAGCCACGTCTTTGGCGACTACGGCGATGTGGTGCGCGCCGCCACCGCGCAGTTCGATCGCCACGACCTGGTGGGCTACGAGCGGAGCGAAGCGTTGGAGGACGCGCTGGCCTGCGGTTTCGAGCCCGTGGGGCGCCTGACCGTCTGGTCCCGCGAACCCCAGCCATAATTGGCGATGTTACACTTGACATAGAACACCCCACTGGTAGTGTGTCGGCCAAGGAGACCGACCGCTATGCAATCCGCCCTGAACGCCCCGCACCTGATCAGCGAAGAAGCCGCCTTCGCCTACGTCGAAGCCAAGCTTTGGCCGAATGGCGCGACGTGCCCGCACTGTGGCGTTGTGGGCGAAGCGTCGAAGGCTAAGGGCAAGACCACGCGCACGGGACTGTGGAACTGCCGGGCGTGCCGCAAGCCGTTCACCGTGCGGATTGGGACGATCTTTGAAAGCTCGCACGTCCCGCTGCACGTCTGGCTGCAAGCGATCTATCTCATCTGTTCGTCCAAGAAGGGCATCAGCACCCGCCAGATGCAGCGCACCTTGGGCGGTTCGATGAAGACCGCTTGGTTTCTCATGCACCGCATCCGCGCCGCCATGGACGAGGGTTTCGGCGGCTTTGGCGGGCCTGTCGGCGGCTCCGGCAAGACCATCGAGGCCGACGAAATGTATCTCGGAAAATCGCCCAAAAGCCGCCGCTATGCCGGTGAAAAGGCTCGCCAGGTGCTCAGCTTGGTTGAGCGCGGCGGCAACGTGCGTTCGGTCTTCGTCGACCATCGGAGCGTTCGCAGCGCCCTGTGGGAGCATCTGGACCGAGATAGCCGCTTGGTCACGGATGGCCACGTCACCTATCGCGGCTTCATGCCCCACGGCCAACACGAGAGCGTCGATCACTCCAAGGCCGAGTACGTCCGCGACGACGTTCACACCAACACGCTCGAAGGCTTCTTCTCGGTCTTCAAGCGTGGGCTGGTCGGCACCTACCAGCACATGGATAGCAAGCATCTCGGGCGCTATTTGGCCGAGTTCGACTTCCGCCAGAACACCCGCGCCAAGCTGGGCATCGATGACGCCGAGCGCGCCGACATCGCCCTGCAAGGCATCGTCGGAAAGCGCCTCACCTACGAAACAACTCGTGGGGAAGCGTGAGCCCAAGCCCAAACCCCGCCGGGTGTCGCGTCGCCGATGGGACAAGCCGGAGCCCGAGTGCGCCCAATTGGAATTGCCGCTTGATGAATGACGGGGCTGCATATGACCGATGACTATTCCAATTTTCCGACCGAACCGGGGAAGTGGTACTGGACAGTTGATTGCCCTGATACGGGTCGCGTTATCGTGTTCGATGAAGATCCAAATCGTGGGCTTGCCCCGTTTCCACCGGGGCCGTTTCTGGTGAATTGTCCGTACTGTCAGACGATCCACGACATTCCCGACCCTCTAGTGACATCCCATCAGGCAGGGAAAAGACCGGATCAATGACCCACTCAATGCGCCCGTCGCTCAGCTCCGCAAGCAGCCGGCGGCCGAGAATGCGCTTGATCGTCAGCGCCATAGGACACGCCTCATGAGCAGCAAACCGAAAACCAAGCCCACGGACGCCGAGCGCCACGCCCGGTTTGTCGAGACCGCCCGACAGGTTGAGGTGGACGAGAGTCCGGGGGCGTTTGATCGGGCGTTCGATAGGCTGGCCATCAAGGGGAAGGCTACTCCTTCTCGTTCTGGGTCATCTGAATGACTGGTTGTAGACGGTGCCGAAGCGAACCCGCACGTCCACTTCGATGATGGCTTTGACGTAGTCGCGAGGCTGTTCGCCGCCCCAAAGACGCTCGGTCTCGACATTCAGGCCGGAGACGAGTGAGTCATCCTCCAGCAGGCAGTGAATCAGGTCTGGCGGCTTAGGGTCTCCGTCCACCTGCTCCTTGTGCTGCGGCATCGCCAAGGCATCGAGAAGCGTCTTCACACGCCCGTCGAGGTCTCCCCCTTGGTAAACGCGTCCCGGCTGTTCCTGCCGGAGCATCAGGACTTTCAAACCGCACTGGAGCGCGAACGTTTCTCGGACCAGCGGCTTGAAAAGCCGGCCGTGCTTGTCGATCGGCGCTGCTAGGTCCAGAGAGCCCTTTGTAATCTCCCCAGCTGGCACGATCCTGGGAACCCAGGGTTCTTTTACTTCGCCTGGGTACATGTGGTGCGCCGCTATGAAAACGGCGCCGCCTAGCGGAAATTCCGTTGGGACCGACGCGAGCGCCGGATGGTTCGCCCAGAGATCGACGAGTTGCGGGTGGAAATGATGGCGTATCGCCCACTTGGCCGCGCCCTTCGACGAGTTACCGGAGGCCGGTAAGGACCCGTCATAGGTCAGCGTGAACTTCATGATCGATGAACCCCAGCCATCCACGCGCATGTCCGCGTTGGCGCTCATCTACCACACAACCCATAGTCCCCGCTATGGCAAGTGTAACATCGCCCCATAATTTCCGATAATCTTCCTTAGACGCGATTTAGAAATCACCCGCAGAGACCCGCCCCACCGATTTTGACCTCACTCCACGCGTGAGAATTGATGATCGATATCCTGAAGACCCTTGCCGCCTTGGTTCTGGGCTACCTCCTGGGCAGCCTGAATACGTCGGTGATCGTCGGGAAGATATACGGCAAGGATATCAGCGCCCACGGAAGCAAGAGCGCCGGGCTGACCAATACGCTGCGGGTGCTGGGAAAAACTGCGGCGGCGTTCGTTCTTGCGGGAGATGTGTTGAAAGGCGTGATCGCCTGCCTCATCGGGTTGCGCCTCGGCGTCTATGTCCATTCGGGTGAGGCTCGAGATTGCGTCAGCCTCCTGGCCGCCGGCGCAGGCGCGGTCATCGGGCACAACTGGCCGGTCTATTTTGGCTTCAAGGGCGGCAAGGGAATGCTTACGGCCGCGGCCGTGATGTTTGTGATCGACTGGCCGATGGCCCTCATATCCCTCGGCGTTTTCGTGACAGTGGTCGCTTTGACCCGCTATGTTTCGTTGGGCACGACATGCGCCGCAGGATTCTTTGTGGCTATTTCATTTCTGCCTGTATTTGAGACCACCGTGTATTTTCGAACGTTTGCATGCCTCATCGCACTTACAATCGTCTTCAAGCACAGAGCAAACCTACAAAGGCTGCTTTCGGGAACTGAAAATCGACTTACGTTTTGACCGTTCCGCGGCGCGCGCCCCCTATTCGGACGGCGGCTCCCACAGTTCCACCGGATTTCCTTCAGGATCGTGGATGCGGGCGAACCTGCCGGTCTCAGGCGTGTCCCAGTCAGGGTCCGTGGTGACCGCGATCCCAGCGTCGCGCAACGCCGAGAGCAGCCTATCCAGCTCTGTGACCCGGAAATTGATCATCCACTGCTTGCCCGCTGGGAAATGGTTGGTGTCTCGCGGGAACGGCATGAACACGGTTGGACCGGCCTGCTGCACCCATTGATAGGCGCAGTCGGCGGCCACGCCCAAGTGCGTTCGATACCAGTCTTGCAGGGCTTCCGGATCGTTCGCCCGGAAGAAGACGCCGCCAATACCCACCGCAGACATGAAGGCCCCCCGCTCTGTACGAAGCCTAGCATCCGCAAAACCGCGGAACCAAGCGGCAGCAGACGTGGCGTCATTGCCGGTTGGCTTCCTCCCCACCCGGCGCTATAGCTTCCACATACCGCGTCTACCAGTTCCCCCGCTGCAAGGACGGCCGGGTGGTCGCCGATATCGTCAAGATCGCCAAGGGCCATACCGAGGGGTACGAACCCAACGTCACCGAGGAGATCATCAAGCTGGCGGCGTCGGCCAAGGGCGGCAAGATCGCCAGCGGAACCTGGACGCCGCCTCCCCCGCCGCCGCCGTTCTCGATGTCCGGTCCGCCGCCGGCCGCCACCACGCCGCCAGCGCCGGCCAAACCGTCCTAGCGGACTTTGGGCGCGGGGCCCGCGCGCCCAGTCTCTTTTTAGTCTCGCCGTTCCAGCACCGCGCCGAGGGGCGGATCCCAGCCCTGCGCATTACGCAGGCGGATGCCGCTGGCGTGCAGGCTGGTTTCCCAGACGCCTTTCAGCGGCAGCAGGTCCGGCAGGATGCGCAGGTCCACGTCGGCGCCCGCCAGCCGACCCGGCAAGTCGTCCAGGGCCTCGACCGAGAGCGGTTCCACCGCCTGGCGGCTGACCCACATGCCGGCGTCGCTCAGCGACTGGAACGAGGTGGCGGGGAGCTCGTAGCGGAAGACGCGGGCGCGTCGGTGACGCTCGCGCCAGGCTTCCTCGATATGGGCGACCATCCGGCCGGAGAAACCGCCAAACCAGCGCTGGAGGTCCTCAGGCGTCGTCCGCTCGGTTGGCCAAAGCAGGATCCGCGGGCAGTCGCGGGGGAAAAGGTACATCGGCTGGCGGGGCTCATCGATCGCCCAGACCAGCGGCCCGTTCAGCCAGCCCTGCCCGGGCGCCCGCTCGGCCGGCACGCGCACGGGCCTGGGCGCGAAGACCTCGATCGAGGTGTCTTCGCTGAAGTGGAAGAGCCGAACCCCCTCCTCCGCCACCGTCACGCCCTCCCCTTCGCCGCCGCGCTCGTCTAAGCATGGACCATGAGCGACGCGCAGAATCGCCCGGGTGACCCCGCCACGTCCAGGCGCCCGATCTTCGAGCTGATCGAGATCATGGCCCGCCTGCGCTCGCCGGACGGCGGCTGTCCGTGGGACCTGGAGCAGACCTTCGCCACCATCGCCCCTTACACCATCGAGGAAGCCTATGAGGTGGCGGACGCCATCGAACGGGGCGACCTCGGCGAGCTGAAGGACGAACTCGGCGACCTCCTGCTGCAGGTGGTCTTCCACGCGCGCATTGCCGAGGAGCTGGGGGCCTTCGATTTTGACGCGGTGGCGGCGGCGATCAACGACAAGATGGTGCGCCGCCACCCGCACGTCTTCGGCGACGTGGTCCACCGCGATGTCGCCGAACAGACCGTAGCCTGGGAGACGATCAAAGCGGGCGAGCGCGCCGCCAGGCGGGCGTCCGCGCCGACGAGTCTGCTCGACGACGTGCCCTCCGCCCTCCCCGCCCTCACCCGCGCGGTGAAGCTTTCCAAGCGCGCCGCCCGCGTGGGCTTCGTCTGGCCCTCGGCCAAGGAGGTGCTGGCCAAGCTGCACGAGGAGATCGGCGAACTGGAGGCCGAGATCGCGGCGGGCGAGACGGACAAGGCCCGCGAGGAACTGGGCGACGTGCTCTTCGTCTGCGCCAACCTCGCCCGCGAGCTCGACGTCGATCCGGAAAGCGCTCTGCGCGGCGCCAACGCCAAGTTCGTCCGCCGCTTCAAGTACATCGAGGCGAAGCTGGCCGAGCGGGGCTCATCGCCGGAGGCGTCCGATTTGGCGGAGATGGACGCGCTCTGGGACCAAGCGAAAGCGGCGGAACGGGTGGTTGAACAGACAACAGGTCACCCACCGACACCCGCTCATCCCGGCGAAAGCCGGGACCCAGGCAAGCCTCGCCCAAAGGGCGTCACTGCGTGAGCAGACTCGCAAGATCGAGATAGAGATCACGCCAGTTCGGGTTGGTCCGCTCGATCCGCCGGAACTTCCAAAGCCGCCGCCACTCCTTGATCTGCCGCTCGCGCCGAAAGGCGGCGTCCCGGGTTGGATGAACCTCGAACCACACCAGCTGGTCCACGTCGTACCTGGCCGTGAAGCCGCGAAACGTCTTTGGACTTGGGTTGCTGAATGCGCGCCGCGAGGTCGTCGGTCATGCCGGTATAGACCGCGCCGTTGCGGCGATTGGCGGTGATGTAGGTATAGAACATCGAGCCCAAATCGCCGGCGTTTGCTAGGCCTCGCGATGGAGTCGGCCGTCCGGTTCCCGGAAAGCCGACGGCGTCGGCTTGCGATAGGGCGGACCTTCCCATCTGCGCCCAAGCTTGGCATCCTGGCGGCGTGCAGGTGCGCTCAGATAAACAGCAGGCGAAGAAGCTGAAGGCCGATCAGGCCCGGCAACCCCTTCCGCCGTCGGCCTTGTTGTCGCCCGGCGACACAGTGGTCGTTCGGGATGTCAAACAGGCTGGTCCACACCGTGGCCGCGTTACGCACGCAAGCGCGGCCATCGTTGTCGAGGACTGCCCGGCGCGGCTGGTGCTCTTCGAACCGCTCGGGACCGACATGCGCACCAGCCGTGTCGATTGGACGACGGGAGCACTTGACGGTCCCCACCAACAGAAACGGCACACGACCGACCGGCTCACCATGTCGAAACCAGGCGCATCGCACGCCGTCTCGCTCATGTTTCACGGCGGTGGCGGCCCGTTCCTGTGTTGGTACGTCGATCTCCAGGAGCCGTTCCAGCGCGTCCCCGGCGGGATTGTGACTTGCGACCAGGCGCTCGACATCGTCATCGCCCCGGATCGCCAGTGGCGCTGGAAGGACGAAGACCATTTGGCGAGGATGGTCGAGTTGGGTTGGATCGCAGAGAGCCGCGCCCGCGCCCTCTACAAGGAAGGCGAAGCGGTCGTCGAGGCGGCCAAGGCCGGCGCTCCGCCGTTCGATGACCGCTGGACGCTATGGAGGCCCGATCCGAGTTGGACGGCTCCCGCGCTGCCAGAGGATTGGGGTGACATTCCTACGGTCCGCTGACCCCCTTCTCAGAGCGTCGGTTCTCGGGTGGGAAACCGCTCTGTTTTTAATTCCACTGATCCGCTGGGTCCCGGCTTTCGCCGGGATGAGCGGATTGTTTGGGGTAGTTAAGGCGACTCCACTCGGCCGTGAGCCTGCAATAATTCCAGAGCTTCGCGCGTCAGCCAGCCGCGCCAGTCCTGCTTGGCTTTGGCCCAGGCGGTGGCGTCGACGAAGCTCCAGTCCCAGAACGGAATCCAGCCGCCGTCGGCCTGCTGGCCCTCGATCAGCGCGCTGACCGCGGCGTCCAGGCGGTCCGCCACCAGGTCGGCGACCAGGCTGTCCGGGCGCGGCGCCAGTTCCAGCGCCGAGGCGTGCTCGTCGGCGGGATCGTGGGCGGCGACCGAGCGGCGGACGAGGTCGGCCAGAGGTTGGCGCAGGTCGGCGGGCGCCGCCGGCGTCTCGGCGAGCCGGACAGCGCACTTCAGATCATAGGCGCCCTCGATGAGCGTCGTCTCCGAGAGCGTGAGCCGCATGCCCGCTTCCGCCGCCGCCAGCAGCGCCGGCTCAGTCCGCTCCCGCCAGCCGTAGAGCAGGCCCAGGATCTCGGCCGTGGGATTGAAGCGGAAGCCGTTCCAGCTCTGCGCCAGGTCCTCGGACCAGCCCCACCAGGGCGCGTGCGGCGCCAGCTCCACCTCGCGCGGCACGATCGGCCAGACGCCTCGGTCAGGATCGATGGTCTCCCCCAGCCAGTCGATCGCGGCCCGCACCATGGGATGGCCCGCGACCGCCCCTGTGCCGCGCAGCAGGCGCAAACCGAGACTGGTAGCGATGGCGGTCGAGGCGGGGCTCTGGGTGTCGGGCTCCAGGCCATGGCCGAACCCGCCGTCGGCGTTCTGGAACGCGGAGAGTGCGCTCAGCACCTCATCGGCCGAGGCGTTTCCCTGCTTGCGCGCCAGCAGCGCGGCGTCAAGCGGCCGCCCTTCCCGCTCGACGAAAGCGCAGGCCGCCTCGTAGCGGCTGCGCGAAAGGCTGTTGACCATGCCCAACTCCTCTGTCCGCCCACATTGATGGCCAAGCCCGAACACGTCAAGAACAAAACAAGAACTGTCGTCGTTCCTTGATTGGACGGCACCGCGCAAATCGTGATTGAACCGACCGGCTGGCGAAGGGGATATCCATGACCGAGGCGCTCCCGGCGCAGGTCGAGGCGACGCAGGTCGATATCGGCTGGGTGCTGCGCTCGACCTTCGCCATCGTGCGCAAGCGGGCCGCAGCGCTGGTGATCCTGGCGGCGGTCTTCGACTTTCTTCCCCAGTCGCTCACGGCTTTCCTGCCGGAGAGTCTTTCGCGGCTGGATATGGCCGCCAACCTGCCGGGGCTGATTTTCGACGGCGCGGGCGCGCTCCTCGCCTACCGCGAGCTCTCCGGCGGACCGAGTCTGGGCGCGAACGAAGCCATGCGCGCAGCGATGAGACGGTTCGGCAGCCTCTGGGGCCTTGGCATCATCAGCGGGATCGCCGTGCTCGTCGGCCTCGTCCTGCTGATCGTTCCGGGGATCATCCTGCTGGTCGGCTGGATGCCGGCCAATGCGGTGCTGATGGTCGAGGACAAGCCCGCCTACGCCTCGCTGCAACGCGCCTGGTCGCTTACAAAGGGCGCCCGCTGGCGACTGGCGGCGCTCCTTGGCTTGTACGTCGCCGGTGCGGTGCTGCTGGTCGGCACGGCGTTCCCCTTCGGCTTCCTCGGGTCGATGGCGAACCAGGAAGTCCTCGCCAACCGGTTCCTGGACTTCTTCTGGAGCCCGCTGATCGTCTCGGCCGTCTCGATCTTCGGTGCGGTGGGGACGGCGGCGGTGTATGCGGCCTTGCGCACCGCCAAGGAGGGCGGCGCTGGCGACATCGCCGAGGTGTTCTCCTGACGCCTACTCGGCGGCGGCCGTGGTGACGGCGTTCGGCCGCAGCCGCTCGAAGCGGTTGAGCGCCGCGAGTTCCAGCTGAGCGGTGATCGCGACGGCGCCGTCCGCTTCGTCGCGGCGCGAGAGGATCCGGCCGTGGCGGTAGAGCCAGGCCAGCCCCTCGCCGTCCGAGGCCGCCAGCGCGATCATCAGGATCGGACCTTCGTCGACCAGGCTCGCCAGACGCCCCAACAGGCGCTCGCAGCCTTCGCCGGTCACCGCCGAGACCGCGACCGCCCCGCCACGCCGGCGCGGCGCCCTTTCGGTCAGGGCTTCGCGCTCCGCCTCCGACAAGAGGTCGATCTTGTTCCAGACCTCCACCCGCCGGCGCTCGCTTTCCTCGCCGACGCCCAGCTCCTCCAGCACGCGGTCGACGTCTTTGGCCTCGGCGTCGCTGTCGGGACTGGCGATGTCGCGGACATGGAGGATGATATCGGCCTCCCGCACTTCCTCCAGCGTGGCGCGGAAAGCCTCCACCAGTTCGTGCGGCAGATCGGAGATGAAGCCGACGGTGTCCGAGAGGATCGCCGGGCGGCCATCCGGCAGCTTCAGGCGGCGCAGGGTCGGATCGAGGGTGGCGAAAAGCTTGTCCTCGGCCACCACCCGCGAATGGGTCAGGCGGTTGAAGAGGGTCGACTTGCCGGCGTTGGTGTAGCCAACCAGCGCGATGGTCGGGAACGGCGTGCGCCGACGGGCCTGGCGGGCCAGGCCGCGCGTGCGGCGGACATCCGTGAGCTCCCGCTTCAGGCGCTTGATCTTCTCCGCCAGCAGCCGCCGGTCGGTTTCGATCTGGGTCTCGCCGGGGCCGCCCATGACGCCGAAGCCGCCGCGCTGGCGTTCCAGGTGAGTCCAGGTGCGCACCAGGCGCGAGCGTTCGTAGTCGAGCCTGGCCAGCTCCACCTGCAGCCGCCCCTCGCGGGTGCGGGCGCGGCGGGCGAAGATCTCCAGGATCAGGCCGGTGCGGTCGATCACCTTCGCCTTCCAGGCGCGCTCCAGGTTGCGCTGCTGGACCGGCGAGAGGGCATCGTCGACCACCACCACGTCGAGTGCCTCAGCCTCGCAGATCCGCCCGATCTCGCCGACCTTGCCGGCGCCCAGCAGGGTCGCGGGGGTGGCCCGCCGCAGCGGCGCGATCATCGTCTGGACGATCTTCAGGTCGAGCGCCTCGGTCAGGCCCACCGCTTCGGCCAGGCGCGCCGGCGCAGCGCGCAGATCGACGCTCCGCGCGTGGTCCGGATGGATGACGAGCGCGGACTGAACCGGCGCGCTGCGGTCGATGCTAGTTGGCTTCAATCGGCGTCATCTGGGCCGGGCTCGTAGAGCTGGACGGGCTGAGCCGGCATGATCGTGGAAATGGCGTGCTTGTAGACCAGCTGCGACTGGCCGTCCCGGCGCAGCAGGACGCAGAAGTTGTCGAACCAGCTGACCACGCCCTGCAGCTTCACGCCGTTCACCAGGAAGATGGTCAGCGGCGTCTTGGAGCGCCGCACGCTGTTGAGGAAGGTGTCTTGAAGGTTCTGCTTCTTTTCGATGGCGGTGGTGGTGGTCATCGGGTTGATCCCCCATTGGTTATTGACCGGCGGCAAGACGCCGCCACACATGAGTTCGCGCGCAACGAAAGCGGCTTCAGAGCGCCGTTCGCCGCGCCTCATCGATATAGAGTTGACGGAGCCGTTTCGCCACCGGTCCGACCTTGCCGTCGCCCACCGGTTGGCCATTTACCTTCACGATGGGCAAAAGCAGCGTGCCGGCGCCTGTGATGAAGGCCTCGCGAGCCTCCCTGGCTTCCTCTGGCGAGAACGGACGCTCCTCCACCTTGAACCCTTCGCGCGCCATGACGCCGAGCAGAGTCTTGCGGGTGATCCCGCGCAGGATGTTGGCCTGGGTGTCGCGGGTGCGCAGCGCGCCGGCCTTGTCGATGATCCAGGCGTTGCTCGAAGCGCCCTCGGTGATGAGCCCCAGCTCGTCGACGAACCAGGCTTCCACCGCCCCGGCCGCCCGCGCCTGCTGCTTGGCGAGCACGTTGGGCAGCAGGGCGACCGTCTTGATGTCGCACCGCGACCAGCGGGTCTCCGGAACGGTGATCACCGCCGCGCCCTTCTCGGCCCGCGCGTCGGCCTTGGCCCGGTCCACCGAATGGGCGGTGATGACGATGCTGGTCGGGGTTCCCGGCGCCGGAAAGGCGTGGTCGCGCGGGGCGACGCCGCGGGTGATCTGCAGATAGACCAGCCCCTCGCGGACGCGGTTGCGGCGCACGGTCTCCTTGAGCAGCACCTTCAGCGCCGCCTCGGACATCGGTTTCTCGATGGAAAGCTCGCCAAGGCTGCGCGCCAGGCGCTCGAAATGGCCAGCGGCGTCGGCGAGCTTGCCGCCCAGCACCGCCCAGACCTCATAGATCCCGTCGGCGAACTGGTAGCCGCGGTCCTCGATGTGCACGGCGGCCTGGCCGTGAGGGACGAACTGGCCGTTGACGTAAGCGACGCGCGACATCAGTCCTCCAGCTCTTCCAGCGCCCGGGCGCCGCCGAAGCCCAGCGACTTCAGCTTGCGGTGCAGGGCCGAGCGCTCCATGCCGATGAAGGCGGCGGTGCGCGAGATGTTGCCGCCAAAGCGCATGATCTGGGCGTTGAGGTATTCCCGCTCGAAGAGCTCGCGCGCCTCGCGCAGCGGCAGCGCGATGATCCGCTCGGCGCCAAGGCCGCCGGTGGGCGGCTGGCTGCTGGCGTCGGGGGGCAGCGTGTCCGCCGTGATCGGCTCGCTTGGGTCGCCGGCCGCCAGGATCAGGATCCGCTCCACCACATTGCGCAGCTGGCGCACGTTGCCGGGCCAGGCCTGGACCTGCAGGGTGGCGATGGCGTCGCCGGCCAACACCCGCCGGGGAAGGCCCGAGGCCGCGCCGATGCGCTCGACGCAGTCGCGGATCAGCTCGGGGATATCCTCGCGCCGCTCAGACAGGCCCGGCACCCTGAGCGGCACCACGTTCAGGCGATGGAACAGGTCCTCGCGAAACCGCCCGGCTGAGATTTCCTCGCGCAGGTCGCGTGAGCTGGAGGAGATCACCCGCACGTCCACCTGCACGTCGGTGTCGCCGCCGATCCGGCGGAAACGCTGGTCCACCAGCACGCGCAGGATCCGGCTCTGGCTCTCGCGCGGCATCTCGGCCACTTCGTCGATGTAGAGAGTGCCGCCGTGGGCGCGCTCGAAGACGCCGATCTTGCGCGGCCGACCGCCCTCGCCTTCCTCGCCGAACAGCTCCTGGTCCATGCGTTCTGGGGCCATGCCGGCGGCGCTGACGACCACGAACTCGCTCCTGGCCCTGGGACTGGCGCCGTGGATCATCCGCGCGGCGGTCTCCTTGCCGGCGCCGGCCGGGCCGGTAATCAGCACCCGGCTGTTGGCGGAGGCCACCTTGGCGATCGTCTGGCGCAGCTGCTGGGCGGCGGGCGAGCCGCCCAGAAACCCGCCCGGCGTGGCGCTCAGGGTCATCAGCCGCTTGTTCTCGCGCTTCAGGTTGGCCGCCTCGATCGCCCGCTCCACCACCAGCAGCAGGCGGTCGGACTTGAACGGCTTCTCCAGATAGTCGTAGGCGCCGCGCTTGATCGCGCTGACCGCGGTTTCGATGTTGCCGTGGCCGGAAATCATCACCACGGGCATGTCGGGATCCAGCGACTTGATCAGGTCCAGCAGCTCCAGGCCGTCCAGCCCGCCGCCCTGCATCCAGATATCCAGGATCAGCAGCGAGGGCCGGCGGGCGCGCAGGGCCTGCAGCGCCTGCTCGGAATCCCCGGCCGTGCGCACCGAATAGCCCTCGTCGGCCAGGATGCCGGCCACCAGCTCGCGGATATCGGCCTCGTCGTCGACAATCAGAACATCGCCAGTCATCTACGCGTCCTTCAGGGCAGGCTGGGCGGTGGTTTTGGGGCGGGCGGCGGCCTCGGCGTGCGGCAGGCGCAGCGCGACCCGGGCGCCGGGCGCCTTGACCGCGTCGGCCAGCGCCAGTTCGCCGCCGTGCTCCTCCATGATCCGCTTGACGATGGCCAGGCCCAGGCCGGTGCCCTTCTCGCGGGTGGTGACGTAGGGCTCGGCCAGGCGATCGCGGTTCTTCGCCGGCAGGCCGACGCCGTTGTCCTCGACCTCGAACACGACCGTGTCGCCCTCCAGGGCCAGGCGCGCGGTGATCTTGCCGGTGACCGAGGAGTCCTCGCCGCGCCGCGCGGAGATTCCCTCGGCCGCGTTCTTCAGCACATTGGCCAGCGCCTGGCCGATCATCCGCCCGTCACAGACAATCTCCGCCGGCGCCGGAGGCTCGACGATCTCGATCTGAATCTCGGGCGAAGCCACGCGCTGGGCGAACACCGCCTGTCGCAGCAGCTCGCCCGCGTCGGCTTCGGCGAACCTGGGCGCTGGCATGCGGGCGAAGTTGGTGAACTCATCGACCATCCGGCCGATGTCCCCCACTTGGCGGATGATGGTCTCGGTGCAGCGGTCGAAGATCTCCACGTCGTGGGAGATCTCCTTGCGGTACTTGCGCCGCAGCCGTTCGGCCGAGAGCTGGATCGGCGTCAGCGGGTTCTTGATCTCGTGGGCGATCCGCCGGGCGACGTCCTTCCAGGCGGCGTTGCGCTGGGCGGCGACCAGGCGGGTGATGTCGTCGAAGGTCAGCACCAGGCCATCGTCGCTGTGGCTGACGCGCAGCCGCAGACGTCGCGAGTCAGCGCCGCGGACGACGTCCACGTCCTCCTCGACCTCCATCCCCGTTCCGGCCGCTCGGGCGACGACCGCTTCGAACTCCGGCGCCAGCGCCTTCAGCGGGCGGCCGACCCTGGCCGGCGGCAGCTCCAAGAGGCTGGCCGCCTGGCGATTGACCACCGAGATGCGCCCCGAACGATCCAGGCCGATCACCCCGGCGCTGACCCCGAAGAGCATGGTTTCGACGAACTGGCGGCGTGACTCCGCCTCCTTGTGCGCCGTCACCAGCGCTTTCTGCTGCGCCTCAAGATCGCCGGTCATGCTATTGAAAGCACGCGACAACACGGCGATCTCTTCAGGATCTGAATGAGTGTCGACGCGCACCGAGAGGTCGCCCGCCGCCACCTTGCCGGCCGCCTGCACCAGCCGCGCCACCGGTCCGGCGATGCTGTTGGCGGCCGACATGCCGAACGAGACCGCGCCCAGCAGCACCACCAGCACCGCCTCGAAGTAGCTGAGATAGAACCCCACCTGGATCCGCGCCCGGCTGGCCTTGGCCTCCCGATAGGCGGCGAGGTTCGCCTCGGTGTCGCGCAGGTGAGTGAAGATCCCCTGGTCCACCGGGCGGACCACATAGAGGTAGGCGTCCGGATAGGCGCGCAGGCGATAGAGCGCCCGGAAGAGGTCCGCCCGCTCGAACGGCATCAGCGAAACATCGCCGTCGTCGGCGGCCTTGAACGAGCGCTCCGGCGGCGTCAGGAAAACCGGAGCGCCGCTGGCGACGGACCTGGCGAGGATCCGGCCTTCTCGGTCGATGACATAGGCGGCGGCGAAGCTGTTGTCCGAAGCCAGATCGCCCAGGTGTTGCGAATAGACCACCGGCGATTGGGCGAGCGCCGAGGGGCCGGCCAGGTTGAGGTCGCGGCCCATTCGCCCGACGTGATCGCCGATGTAGCCCTTCTGCTCCTCGACGTAGGAGCTGGCCACGGTGGCGGAGTTCTCCACCGCCGTCTGCACCCGCGCGTCGAACCAGCGCTCGACGCCACGCGTCACCAGCACGCCGAAGAAGAGCGCGATGATCAGCGCCGGCAGCACCGCGGCGATGGCGAAGAGGGCGACGAAGCGCAGGTGCAGGCGCGCGCCGGCGTCGCCGGACTGCTCTCCCGCCAGCCGGATCAGCCGCCAGCCGATCAGCCCGCCCAGCACCAGGATCAGCGCCAGGTTGACGCCAAGCAGCGAGAGCACCAGCGGGCTTGCCGGTCCCAGCGGCCCGGCCAGGGTCGGTGAGGAGCCGAGGCCGACGGCCGCCGCAGTGAGCGCCGCCGAGATCGCGTAGCCGGCGCCGATCAGCGGCGGGGAGTCGAGCCGATTGAGCCAGACGCGCGATTGTTCTCGCGCCGGGGCCAGGGGCAGAACTTGCTCGGACTCCATGGCGGGAGCCTAGCGAACTGTGCCCTATTTTCAACAGTCTTGTGGCCGTTCGGCCTCAGCGACGGCCGCGCACCATCTCCACGCCAAGATCCTGGATCTTCTTGCGCAAAGTGTTGCGGTTAAGCCCCAGAACCTCGGCCGCGCGCACCTGATTGCCGCGGGTGGCGGCCAGGGTCAGCTGGATCAACGGCCGCTCCACGTCCTCCAGCACCCGGTCGTAGAGCCCCGGCGGCGGGACGCCCTCCGGCTGGTCGGCGAAATAGGAGGCCAGGTGCCGCTCGATCAGCATCGAAAGGGTCAGCGGGCCATCCTCGCTGGGCGTCGCGGTGGTCTGTTCGGAGAGCTCGCGCTCGATGATCCGGGCGGTGATCAACTCCTCGGCATAGAGGGCGCAGATCCGGCGGATCAGGTTCTCCAGCTCGCGCACATTGCCCGGCCAGCTGTGGGTCTTCAGCCGCTCCAGCGCGCCGTTGTCGATAGTCTTGGCCGGCAGGCCCTCGCGGTTGGCGCGCAGCAGGAAGGCCCTGGCCAGATCGGGGATGTCCTCGGTGCGCTCACGCAGGGGCGGCAGGCGCACCGGCGCGACGTTCAAACGAAAATAGAGGTCTTCCCGGAACAGTCCCTGCTGGATCAGGCCGCGCAGGTCGCGGTTGGCCGCGGCGATCACCCGCACGTTGGGCCGCCGGCCGGTCCGGGGGTTGATCGCCGGCTCGGCGCCGTCGAACACCCGCAGCAGCCGAGTCTGCGCGTCCAGCGGCATGTCGCCGATTTCGTCCAGGAACAGCGTCCCGCCATCGGCCTCCACCAGCTTGCCAAAGTCGCCGTCGCCCTTGCCGAAAAGCTCGGTCTCGACCCGCTCGCGGGGCACCGCCGCCAGATTGATGACCACGAACTTGCCGTCGCGCCGGCGGCCAAGGTCGTGCAGGGCCCGCGCCACCAGTTCCTTGCCCGAGCCGGATTCGCCCAGGATCAGCACGGTCAGGTCCGCGCCCACCAGCCGCGCGATCGTGCGGTAGACCTCCTGCATCGGCGCCGAGCGGCCGATCAGCGGCAGGCGCTCGTCGCGCATGGCCCGCGCCTGGGCCCTCGCCGCCTCGGTGTCGGCCGGCTTGGCCAGGGCCCGGCGGGCGGTGGCGGTCATGTCGTCCAGGTCGAAAGGCTTGGGGATGTAGTCGAAGGCGCCGACGTCGGCGGCGCTCACCGCGGTCAGCAGGGTGTTCTGGGCGCTCATGACGATGACCGGCAGCTTGGGGCGCTGCTTGCGGATACGCGGCAGCACGTCGAAGACGTTCTCGTCGGGCATCACCACGTCGGTGATCACCAGATCGCCTTCCCCCTCGGTCACCCACTTGAGCAGAGTGGCCGCATTGCCGGTGGCGCGGACCTGGTAGCCCAGGCGGCTGAACGCCTGGCTGAGCACCAATCGGATCGAGGAGTCGTCGTCGGCGATCAGGATCTTCTGCGGCTGGGCGCTCATCAAATCACCATGGGGGCGCCCGGCGCGGGCGCGACGGGCAGGAGGACGCGGAAGGTGGTGCGGCCGGGCTCGGACTCGAAGTCGATCAGGCCGCCGTGGCCGGCCACCAGCTTGGCCACCAGGGCCAGGCCCAGGCCGACGCCGTTGGCCTTGGTGGTGACGAACGGCTCGAAGAGATGGTCGCGCAGATGGTGCGGCACGCCCGGGCCGTTGTCCTGCACCCGCACTTCCAGCGGCGCGCTCTGGGCCGCCTTGCCCTCGCCGGCGCGCACGCGCACGCCGTGGCGGTAGGCGGTGGAGATGAAGACTTCGCCCCGCCCGTCGCGGCGGCTGTTGGCGGCCTCGGCGGCGTTCTTCACCAGGTTGAGGAAGATCTGGATCAGCTGGTCCTCTTCGCCCCAGACCGGCGGCAGCGAGGGATCGTAGCTTTCCCGCAGCAGCAGGCCCTCGGCGACGCCGTTGGCGGCCAGCGCCCGGACCCGGTCGAGCACTTGGTGGATATTGATCGACGCGCGCTCCGGCGCGGCGTCGTCGGAGAAGGCCTCCATCCGATCCACCAGCCGGCGGATGCGGTCGGTCTCATCGACGATCAGCTGGGCCAGCGGCGCGTCGTCCAGCTTGACGCCGGTCTTCAGCAGCTGGGCGGCGCCGCGGATGCCGGCCAGCGGGTTCTTGATCTCGTGCGCCAGCATCCGGCCAAGGCCGACGACCGAGCGCAGGCCGGCTGGGTCGCCGGCCCGGTCGACGCCCAGCGCCCCGCCGCGGACGTGCAGGGTCAGCAGCACTGCGCCGTCGCTGAGCGGCGCGGCGGCGCCATCGGCTTCGAAGGGCGGATGGCCGAAGAGGGCGATCTCGATCCCGCGCTCCCTGACCGCGCCATCCTCGCCCAAAGCCCGGTTGATCAGGGTGACCAGCGCCGAGTCCGCCGGCAGCGCGGCCTTGAACCGGCCGCGCGCCAGCAGCGCCAGGCCCTGGCCGAACAGGGCCTCGGCCGCCTCGTTGACGGCCACCAGCGCGCCTTCCCGGTCGACCACCATGGCCGGCTCCGGGATCAGGTCGAAGGCGACCGCCTTGAGCGCGTCCAGCGCCGCCGGACTGGGCGCCAATCTGCTGCGGCTCTCGGTCATGCGGCCGCGGTCCCAAGCCCTATGCACATTTTATACGCATCCCCATCGCCGTCTTTTTAGGCAAATGTTGCGGCGCCGTAAAGCCTGGACTTGGAGGCGAAGTCTCTTAAAGACAGCGGCATGGGGTTTTCAGCCGTGGTGGTGGCCGCCGGAGCGGGGACGCGGGCCGGGCCTGGCGAGGCTAAACAATGGCGCGCCCTCG
>JBIOEF010000038.1:0-26425 GCA_044445785.1 Caulobacterales bacterium | reverse complement strand
TCTCGTCGTCATGCAGCAGCGCCGCGTCCGGACCCGTCTTGGCCTGCAAAGCGGCGACGCTCAGCGGTTCGGGGGAGCGGTAATCCCAATAGAGGGGCGCCTTGGCTTTCAATGTCGCGGTCAGCTGGTCGATCTTGGCGACGATGTCATCGTGGGCCTTTCCCAGCGCCGCGCGTTGCTCGGCGGCGGCGGCGCCGGTCTGGCCGGCGGCGTTGGCGAAGGCGAGGTCGAGGACGTCCTTCTGGGCCAGGGCCGCTTCGTAGGCCTGCGCCTCCGCTCCGACGCCGGCGGCCTTGGCCGCGGTCAGCGCCGCCGACCGCGCCAAGGCGTCGCCAGCCGCCGACTGCGCCGCTTTCTGGGCGGCGACGAACGCCTCCAGCTTCAGCGCGGCCGGGCGGTCGCCGGCGTCGGATCCCCCGCCCTGGCCCGACCAGCCCCAGAGCGCCAGGTCCAGGCCCATCGAGCAATCGTTGATCGCATTCGCCGAAGGCTGGGTGGCGTTGGCGTTCCGGTCCGGCGCCAGCGCAAAGGCGCTGACCGCGCACGCCTTGCGATAGTGGAGTGAGGCCTCGGCGAACCTGGCCAGCTGATTGTCGACGAAGCCGAGCTTCTGGTGTGCGTCGGCGGTGTAGGGGTGGTCGGCGCCGAGCCGGTCTTCGTAGATCGCGAGCACCCGGCTGTGCAGCCGCTCGGCCTCCGCGTAGCGGCCCTGTTGCGACGCCAGCCTGGCGAGGTTGTACACCACCAGCGCGGTCGAGGGGTGCCTGGCCCCCAGCGCCGCCTCGTCGATCGCCAGCGCTTGTTGGAAGAGCCCTCGCGCCTCGTCCAATCGGCCCTCATCCTGCAGCAGGGCGGCGAGGTTGTTGAGGCCGAGCGCGGTTTCAGCGTCCTTCGGACCGTAGGCTTTCTGATCGATCGCCAGGGCGCGGCGCATCATCGGCTCGGCCTCGGCGAAGCGGGCCTTGGCGTGCAGCACCTGGGCGAGGTTGCTGAGGGCGGTCGCGGTGTCCGGGTGGTCGGGGCCCAGCGCCTTCTCGTCGATCGAAAACGCCCGGCGCAGCAGCGGTTCGGCCTCGTCATACCGGCCTTGGTCGCGCACCAGTTCGGCGAGGTTGTTGAGGCTGAGGGCCGTATAAGGATGGTCTGGCCCCAACGCCTTCTCGCGGATCGCCAGGGCGCGACGCAGGAGCGGCTCGGCTTCGCCGGCGCGGCCCAGTTCCTCCAGCGCGCGGGCCAGGTTGTTCACCGCCGTGGCGGTCTCGGGATGCTCCGGCCCGAAGGCCTGTTCATCGATCGCCAGGGCCCGGCGGTGGAGGGCCTCGACCTCCTGATAGCGGCCCTGAGCCTGCAGCGACTCGGCGAGGTTGTTGAGGGCGCGGGCCGTCTGCGGACTATCTGGCCCCAGCGCCTTCTCCTCGATCGCCAGGGAGCGCCGGTAGAGGGCCTCGGCTTCGCCGAGCCGGCCTTCGGCCGAAAGCACGCCGGCCAGGTTGTTGAGGTCGAGCGCTGTCCCCGGATGCTCCGGCCCCAGCGCCTTCTCGTCGATCGCCAGCGCCCGGCGCAGCAGCGGCTCGGCCTCCGGATAGCGCGCCTCGGCATGCAGCAGGTTGGCGAGGTTGTTGAGACCGGTGGCGGTGTCAGGGTGGTCGGGACCGGCCGCCTTCTCCCGGATCGCCAGCGCGCGCCGGAAGAGCGGCTCGGCGTCGGCATAGTGACCCTCGTCCTGCAGCAGGGTGGCCAGGTTGTTGAGGCTGACGGCGGTGGTCGGATGGTCGGGCCCCAGCACCTTCTCGTCGATCGCCAGGGCGCGACGCAGGAGGGGTTCGGCCTCTGAGTAGGCGCCCGCGTTCTCCAGCACGTCGCCGAGGTTGCGCAGGGCGGTGGCCGTGCTCGGGCTAGCAGGCCCCGGCGTCTTCTCATCGATCGCCAGCACGCGGCGCATCAGGGGCTCGGCGTCGCGGTAGCGGCCCTCGGCGATCAGCACGCCGGCCAGGTTGTTGACCCCGACGGCGGTCACCGGGTGGTCGGGGCCCAGCGCCTTTTCCCGGATCGCCAGCGCGCGGCGGAAAAGCGGCTCGGCGGCGCCGTACTGCCCCTTGGCCTGCAGGAGCGCGGCGAGGTTGTTCAGACTGACCGCGGTGGTCGGATCCTCGTCGCCCAGTTGCTTCTCGTTGATCGCCAGCGCGCGGCGGAAGAGCGGCTCGGCGTCGTCGAAGCGGGCTTGCGCCTGCAGCACGGCCGCCAGATTGCCGAGGTCGACCGCGACGCCCAGCGCGTCCGAACCCAGCGCCTTCTCGTCGATCGCCAGCACGCGGCGGAGCAGCGGTTCAGCCTCGGCCGCGCGGCCCTGGTCCTGGAGGATTTCGGCGAGATTGCTGAGGTCGGTGGTCTCGCCGGGCTGGTCGACGCCGCGCGCCTTCTCGTCGATCGCCAGGGCGCGGCGGACCAGGGGTTCGGCGTCGGCGTAGCGGCCCTCCCCTTCCAGGGCGACGGCGAGGTTGCCAAGCGCGATGGCGGTGGTGGGATGCTCGGCGCCGAGCGCCTTCTCGTCGATCGCCAGCACCTGGCGCAACAGGGGCTCGGCGTCGGCATAGCGGCCCTGCGCCTCGATCACGCCGGCCAGGCGATAGGCGCCCATCGCCGTGCCGAGATTGTTGTCGCCAAGGACCTTTTCGTAGATCGCCAGCACCCGCCGATAGAGCGCCTCGGCGTCCGCATGGCGTCCGCGCGCGTCGAGGAAGCCGGCCAGGGTGTTGAGGTTCTGCACGGTGGCGGGATGCTCGGGGCCCAAGGCTGCTTCATCGATCGCCAGGGCGCGGCGCATCAAGGGCTCGGCCTCGTCGTACCGCTTCAAAGCCAGCAGCGATGCGGCAAGGTTCGTGAGGCTTTGCGAGACGCCCGCACTGTTCGGCCCCAGCGCCTTCTCATTGATCGCCAGGGCGTGGCGGCAGAGCGCCTCCGCCTCGCTCGCCCGGCCCTGCCGCAGCAGCGCCTCGGCGAGCCAGCCCTCGGCGGTCGCGACATCGGCGCTGGCCTCGCCCCTGGCGGCGGCGAGGGCGCTCTGCGCCGCCCGCGCGGCGCGCTCGAGCCCGGCCCAGTCGCTCTGCTGCTGCAGGCGCAGGAACTCCGCCAGGAAAGGGCCGAGCGATGCAGAGGCCGCGGTTGGCGGCGGCGGAGCGGGCGCGGCCGGCGGGTCGGCGTTGGCCAAACCAGCCGCCAGCAGCACGATCGCCGCCGGCGCCCAGACAAAGCGACCGCCCGGTGCGCTCATCGCCCGACTTACACTCCTTGCGACCCCCGCGTCCGCGACCCTAGCGCTTCGGCGGCCCGGCTGTCTTGGTTCGAACGCAAGACCGCTTGACGCATGGCCGTAGAAGCGCGTTGCTCGCGGCATGGAAACCCCGCCGCTTCGCCGCCTGATCGACCTGCCGGGCGTGCGCGACCTGGAATTCAAGGCGCTGATGAACACACGCTACGCCGATCCGGATTGCCGCGCCGACTTCCCGGAGATCGACGAATGCTCGCGCGCGATCTTCGGCCTCACCGCCGACGAGGCGGAGGATGTCGCCCGGCCGGCGGGTTGGGACGGGATCGAGCGGCGCGCGCCGCGCGACCAGGTCGCCCAGTTCGAGGCCGAGGGCTGGGACGTCACCGACGACAAGCGCCGGCCGCTCAGGATGCTGGCCCAGTTCAGCGCCCAGCTGTGGCTGGCCCTGCGCGGCGTCGCCGGCCAGCTGCCGTTCCAGCCGGAAGCCAAATCGGACCAGCTCTCCGACTCCCTGGCCGCCGAGGCCGCCCGGTTCCGCAAGAACCGGCTCTGAGGCCGGCGCGCGGCGGGATCGCTACAGCAGATCGCCGCCGGCGGCGGACGCGGTCGTGCCGAACTGCTGGTAGGCCTTGATCACGTTGCGCCCCACGGTCCAGCGGTGGACCTCGTCGGGCCCATCGACCAGGCGCTGGGAGCGGATGTGGGTGTACCAGCGGGCCAGCGGCGTATCCATCGAATAGCCCAGCGCTCCGTGCAGCTGGATGGCTGTGTCCACCACCTTGTGCACCATGTGGGCGAGGAAGACCTTGGCGATGGAGTTCTCCTGGCGAAGGTCCATGCCGTTCTCGGCCTTGTAGGCGATGTGCAGGATCATCAGGCGGGCCATGTAGAGCTCGCTGGCGCAGTCGGCGAGCATGAACTGGACGCCCTGGCGCTCGTGCAGCGGCTTGCCGAAGGTGGAGCGCTGAGTCACGTGGCCCACGGCCATGTCGAGGGCGCGTTGGGCCATGGCGACGTTGTGCATGCCGTGGCGCAGGCGCCCGTAGGCCAGGCGGTGCTGGCCCATGTTGAAGCCGTTGCCCTCGCCGCCGAGCAGGTTCTCGGCCGGCACCACCAGATCCTTGATCTCGATCTCGGAGTGGCCGCCGCCCAGGATGTGGCTGAGCGGCCCGTCGGCGGCCATCGTCTCGATGTCGCGCTTGATCTTGTAGCCGGGGTTCGGGAGTTCGACGATGAAGGTGGAGAACTGCTGGTGGCGCGGCGCGTCCGGGTCGGTCTTGGCCATCACCAGGGCGATGTCGGCCACCGAGGCGGCGCTGGAGAACCACTTCTCGCCGTTCAGCACATAGTTCTCGTTGCCGTCCTTGACCGCGCGGGTCTGCATGCCGGTGGCGTCGGCGCCGGCCGCCTTCTCGGTCATCGAATAGCAGATGCGCTTTTCGCCGTTCAGCAGGGGCTTGAGGAACTTCTCCTTCTGGAAGTCGGTGCCGTGCGCCAGGAGGGTCAGCATGGTGGCGTCGTCGGGACCCTGGGTGTTCATCGAAAGCGCGCCCAGGTAGCTCTCGCCCAGCTCCATCTGCACCAGCGCATTGGCCAGCGGGCCAAGGCCCATGCCGCCGTATTCCTTGGGTATGAACGGGCACCAGAGCCCCTGGGCGCGGGCCTTCGTGCGCAGCTCGCCAAGGGTCTCCTTGTAGTCCGCGCCGCTCAGCAGCTTCTTCTCCGCCGGAATGCACTCGTCCTGCACCCACTGGCGCACCTTCTCGCGGACGGCTTTCGCCTCGGCCGGGATTTCGAAATTGATCGACATGGGGCTCTCCTCGCCTTTGGCTTTGCTCGGCGGTTGGTGTCTTGGCGCGGCGGACGCCGCTAGTCCAGGTCCTCGCCGTTCATCCCGGCGTTCTTGCGGGCCGTCTTCATCAGCTCGGCGACGATGGGGCCGATCTGGTGCGGGTCCTGGACCGGCTTGGCCCTGGGTCCCCGGTGCCAGCTCTCTCGGCGATGGCCAGGACGCCGCCGCTGGCTTCGAACATCCGGCCGGTGATGTCCTTGGAGTCTTCGCTGGCCAGCCAGACGGCGATCGGGGCGACCCACTTGGGGTCCATGGCCGCGCGCCGCTCGTCGGTCACCGGACCGCCCAGGTCCTCGGTCAGCCGGGTGAGCGCGCCGGGCGCGATGGCGTTGACGGTGACGCCGTAGCGGCCGAGCTCGCGCGCGGCGATGATGGTGAAGGCGGCGATGCCCATCTTGGCCGCGCCATAGTTGGTCTGGCCGATGTTGCCGTAGATGCCGGAGACCGAACTGGTGTTGATCAGCCGCGCGTTCACCGGCGCTCCCGTCTCCTTGGCGAGGTCGCGCCAGTAGGCGGCGGCGTGGTGGGCCGGCGCGAAGGTGCCTTTCATGTGCACCTTGATCACCGCGTCCCACTCGGCTTCGGTCATGTTCACAAGCATGCGGTCGCGCAGGATGCCGGCGTTGTTGATCAGCACGTCCAGCTTGCCGAACGCGGAGACCGCCTGGTCGATCATGCCCTTGGCCTGGGCGAAATCGGAGACGTCGGCGCCGTTGGCCACCGCCTCGCCGCCGGCGGCCTTGATCTCGGCCACCACGTCGTGGGCCGGCCCCTGGTCGGCGCCCGAACCATCGCGCGAACCGCCGAGGTCATTGACCACCACCTTCGCGCCCTCGGCGGCCAGCATCAGGCAATACTCGCGCCCGATGCCCCGTCCGCCGCCAGTGACGATCGCCACCCGGCCTTCGCACAATCCCGCCATCAACGTCTCTCCATCTTCTTGAGCTTTGGCGTCAGCCTAGAAGGGGCGACGCAACGTCAGTCACGCGCTCAAGCGGCGACGTGCGCCAGCCGCTCGCTCTCGGACCAGAGGCGCTGGGCCGCCGCGTCGTCCTGCGCCGCCGCGCTCGGCGTTTCCGCCGCGCATTTGTAGAAGTAGAGGCCGGTGACGCCGGCCACGTCCGGGGACGAGGCCAGGTAGACGATAGTCTCGGCGCCCTTCTGCGGGCTGATCGCGCCCAACCTGGCGGCCGGCATCAGCATCTGGGTGAGGCCCCCGGACCGGTCGCCAAAGCGGGTGGCGACGAAGCCCGGGTGCAGAGAGTTGGCGGTGACCCCGGTCCCGGCGAGGCGCCGGGCCAGCTCGCGGGTGAAGAGGATGTTGCAGAGTTTCGACCGGCCGTAGACGGAAAAGCCGCTGTAGCTCCTGGCCGATTGCAGGTCGTCGAAATCCAGCCGCGCGCCCTGGTGGGCGCCGGAGGCGGTGCTGACGATACGCGCCGGCGCGGCGGCGATCAGCCGGTCCTTCAGGACCTCGGTGAGGACGAAGTAGGCCATGTGATTGACCGCGAAGGTCATCTCCAGGCCATCGACCGAGAGGTTGCGGCGGTTGAAGAGCGCGCCGGCGTTGTTGATCAGGACGTCGATGCGCGGCTCGGCGGCGGCGATCTCGGCGCCGACCCGGCGGGTCTCGGCGAGGCTGGAAAGATCGGCGAAGTGGGCGGTGTGGGCCTGGCCAGGTCCGGCTTTGGCGAGACCCGCCATGGTCGCCTGCGTCCGCGCCTTGTCCCGCGCCACCAGCACGATCCGCGCGCCCCTGGCCGCCAGACGCTGCGCCGCCACCTCGCCGATGCCCGAGGTGCCGCCGGTGATGACCACGACCTTGCCGTCCATGACCGTCTCCTTCGCCCGAAAGACCAGACGCGGATTGACAATAGCAGCCCGCTGCCCGACGCCGAAGGCGGGAGACAACCGCATGTTCGACATCGTCATCATCGGCGCCGGCAGCGCCGGCTGCGCCATCGCCGCACGGGCCTCGGAAGACCCGAACCGCACCGTCCTCCTGATCGAGGCCGGCCCCGACTACAGCCAGATCGCCGAGACGCCCTTCGACCTCGTCAACGGCCACAACAATTCCTACACCGACCACGACTGGGCGCTCAGCTACGCCCCGACGCGCGGGCGCCAGGTGCGCTTTCCCCGCGGGCGGGTGACTGGGGGGTCCAGCGCCGTCAACACCGCCATCGCCCTTCGCGGCATGCCCGAGGACTATGACGAGTGGGCCCAGCTCGGGAACCCGGAGTGGGAATGGGCGAAGGTGCTGCCGGCGTTCAACCGCCTGGAGCGGGACCTGGACTTCGGCGAGCGCGACTATCACGGCGACGCCGGGCCGATCTCGATCCGCCGCTATCCCGTCGGCGAAATGGCCCGCCAGCACCAGGCCTTCCTCGAAGCGGCGCGGGGGCTGGGCTATCCGGACTGCCCGGACGCCAACGATCCGAACGATTGGGGATCGGGGCCGCAGCCGATGAACAAGTTGGGGCGCCTGCGCGTCTCCTGCGCCATTGGCTACCTGGCGCCGGCGCGCGCCCGCTCGAACCTGACCATCCGTGCACAGACGTTCGTCACCCGGCTGATCATCGTGGGCGGGAAATGCACGGGCGTCGAGGTGCGGACGGCGGAGGGCGAGATCGAGATCATCGAAGGCCGGCTGGTCGTGCTCTGCGCCGGGGCGATCCTCTCGCCGGCGATCCTGATGCGCTCCGGCGTCGGGCCGCGCGCGCAGCTGGAGGCGCACGGGATCGAGGTGGCGCGCGACACGCCAGGCGTCGGCCAGAACCTCTGCGACCACCCTGCCCTCTCGGTCAGCTTCGAGGCCAAGGACCCGGCGCTGGTCGATCCCAGCCAGCCGATCATCCAGTCCATCCTGCGCTACACCGCCGAGGGTTCGAACAAGCGCAACGACCTGCAGATCGAGATGCTGACCTTCAACGGCCGTCCCGGCAGCGCGCCGACCTTCGGCATCGCAGGGGTGGTGGAATACCAGTACGGCCGAGGCGAGCTGACCCTGCAATCGGCTGATCCCGACGTGGGGCCGCTGATCGACAACCGGTTCTGCGAGGACGAGCGGGACCTCTCCCGCCTGGTCGGCTGCTACAAGGACGTGCTGGCCTTCGCCGAGACCGCGCCGATCAAGGAGATGGCGTCAGCGATGGCGTTCCCGCGTGGCGAGGTCGACGACGAGGCCATCGCCGGTCTCTGCCGCCGCTATGCGGGGAGCGGTTACCACCCCTCGGGCACAGTGAAGATGGGGCCGGCGTCGGACCCGATGGCGGTGGTCGGCCAGTACGGCGCCTGCCACGGCGTCGACCAGCTGGTGGTCGCCGACGCCTCGATCATGCCCTTCGTCCCCCGAGCCAACACCAACCTCACCGCCATCATGATCGGTGAAAGAGTCGGCGAGTGGCTGCGGACGCGGCCGGGGATGTATGGGCTGTAGAACTGAGGCCGGTTGCTCCGACCTCCTCCCCGCTTGTCATCCCGGCTGGAAGCTCGCGCCAGCGAGCTGGAAGGCCGGGATCTACTCAGCGCCGACAGCGACAAGCAGGTCCCGGACAGCCCGCTGCGCGGTCTTCCGGGATGACAAGCAGGGGGTGGGCGGCGACGGCTGGCGCTACGGCCGACTTTTCCGTCTAATAGCCGCGACCAGATCAGGAGACGGCCATGAAGCTCGAAGGCGGATGCTATTGCGGCAAGGTGCGGTACGTCGCCGAGGGCGAGCCGACGTTCAAGGCGCAGTGCCATTGCCGCGAATGCCAGTATATGACCGGCGGCGGGCCCAACATGTTCATGATGATGCCGCCGGAGGGCTTCGCCTACACCAAGGGCGCGCCCAAGAGCTTCACCCGCAGCGACCTGGAGCGGCCGGTGACGCGGGAGTTCTGCGCCGAGTGCGGCACGCACCTGACCACCCGCAGCCCGGGCCTGCCGGCGGTGATCCTGAAGGTCGGCACGCTCGACGATCCCAGCCAGTTCGGCCTGCCGCAGATGGCCATCTACACCATCGACAAGCAGCCCTTCCACGAGATCCCCGCCGGCCTGCCGACCTTCGAGCGCCTGCCGAGTCGATAAGGGACGAAGTGCGAATATGACCATTGATCTGATCATCCGGGGCGCGCGAATCCTCGACGGGTCCGGCGGGGCGGCGTTCGAGGGGGACGTCGAGGTCGACGAGGGGCGGATCCGCTCGGTGGGCGCGTCCACGTCCTCGGCGCCGGAGGAGAGCGACGCCAAGGGGCTGTGCCTTTCGCCCGGCTTCATCGATGTCCACGCCCACGACGACGGCGCCTTCATCCGCCACCCGGACATGGGCTTCAAGCTGGCCCAGGGGGTGACCACCTGCGTCTGCGGCAACTGCGGTTTTTCCGCCATTCCGGCGATCCCGGGCGCGGACCAGGCGGCCTCCAGCGGCGGCATCCTGGCCGGGCTGGAGGGGGATTTCACCGACCTGGAGGGCTACTTCGACATGGCGCTTTCGCGTGCGCCGGCGATCAACAACATCATGCTGGTTGGCCACAACACCGTGCGCGCCATGGTCATGGGCTTCGAGGAGCGCGCGCCCACCGCCGCGGAGCTGGGTGAGATGCGCGGCAAGGTCAGCGAAGCCATGGAGCAGGGCGCCTGCGGCTTTTCCACCGGCCTCATCTATCGCCCCGGCCGCTGGAGCAAGACCGACGAGGTGATCGAGCTGGCGAGCGCCGCCCAACCCTTCGACGCCCTCTACACCACCCACATGCGCAACGAGGGCGACCGGCTGCTGGAATCGGTGGAGGAGACGCTGCTGATCGGCCGGGAAGCCGGCGTCCACGTCCACATCTCGCACCACAAGTCGGCGGGGCCGGCGAACTGGGGCAAGGTCGGAACCTCGCTCGCCCTGGTCGACAAGGCCAAGGCGGCCGGCCAGCCGGTGACCCTGGACGTCTATCCCTACACCGCCGGCAGCGGGCGGATGATCGAGTACTTCAACCTGAACAACATCAGCCGCGAACTGGCCGAGGTGATCCGCATCGCCAGCTGCCCGGCGTTCCGCGAGTTCGAGGGCCGGATGGTGAAGGACCTGGCGGCAGAGCGGGGCGTCGACGTCACCGAGATGGTGCGCACGATCCTGACCGCGCCCGGCGGCGATCGGACCATCTGTATCCAGTTCATCATCGACGAGGCCGACGTCGAGACCAACCTGCGCTACCCGACGATGATGGTGGGCTCCGACGGCATCCCCGACCTGCGCGGAAAGCCCCACCCTCGCCTCTTCGGCACCTTCCCGCGGGTGCTGGGCGAATATGTGCGCAAGCGCGGGATCCTCTCGCTGGAAGAAGCCGTGCACCGGATGACCTCGGTGGCCGCGCAGACGTTCGGGCTGGTGGATCGCGGCGCGATCAAGCCGGGTTACTGGGCCGATCTGGTGCTGTTCGATGCGGCGAGCGTCATCGATGTCGCCACCTACGACGATCCCAAGCGCGAGCCGGCGGGAATCGAGGCGGTGGTGGTCAACGGCAAGGTCGCCTACCGCCACGGGACGCACACGGCGGCGGGGTCAGGAAAGATGCTGCGCTACCGCCGCGAGGCCTACGCCAGCGCCTGATAGGTTGCGCGCAGGATGGCGCTGTTGCGGGGGTCGCCGAAGGGGCTCCCCTCCAGCTTGTTCATCACATAGGCCAGCGTCATCCGCCTATCGAAGTCGACCACGATCAGCGAGCCGCCCGAGCCGCCCCAGAAGCAGACCTCGTGGCCGTCGAAGTTCATGCCGGCGAGGCTGAGGGCGTAGCCGAGCGCGAACCTGACCGGGGCGATGAACGCCAGGTCCGGGCCATCCGATTGCTGGTAGAGCGCGCGCCTGGCGCCATCCCGCGACATCAACCGCCGGCCGCCGAGTTCGCCCTCGCAGGCCAGGAGCGCGTTGAAGCGGGCGACGGCGCGGGCATTGCCAAAGCCGTTGCCGGCCGGGACCTCGCAGCGACGGAACCAGGCCTCGCCGAACCGCTCGCGCGGCAGGGGCGGGTTGTCGTGGATGCGCATGGCGATGCTGCCGGGACCCCCGACCGGCGTTTCGGGGATGGCCGGCGGCACGCTCTGCGCCACCCGATGATGGTGTTCGTCGGCGAGGCCGATGTGGAAGTCGACGCCCAGCGGCCCGGCGATCTCGCGGGCGAAGAAGGTCCCGACGCTCTGGCCGGTGATCCGGCGGATCACTTCTCCGACCAGGTAGCCTTGCGTGAGGCCATGGTAGCCGGACGCAGTTCCGGGTTCCCACCACGGCGTCTGCCCAGCCAGGAGGCCGGTGAGTTTTTCCCAGTCGGCGATGTCCTCGAAGGCGATCGGCGCGTCCCAGCCTGGGAGGCCGGCGGTGTGGCCAAGGCAGTGGCGGACCAGCACGTCCTTGGCCTTGAACTGCGGCCAATAGCGCGCGACCGGCGCCTCGACGTCGAGTTCGCCCCGATCGGCCAGCAGAAGCGCGCTCATCGCCAGCGCAGTCTTGGTGGTGGAGGCCACCCAGGTGATCGTGTCCGCCTCCCAGGGGAGCGTGCGGGCCGCATCCCGGGCCCCGCCCCAGAGGTCGACGACGCTCTCGCCGTCCAGAGTGATCGCCACCGAGGCGCCCACCTCCGCGCCGCGCTCGAGGTTCGCCGTGAACGCCGCCCGCACGCCCTCGAACCTGGGGTCGCACTGGCCCTGCACCGGGAAGGGATTGCTCTGGCTCGCCACTTCGGCCTCTCGGGAAGCTGCCGCTCAACGCGAGCCATATCGCGGCGGCGGGCGGCCTCCAACACCCATCCGTGAGCGCGCGCCCTCGATCTGGAGCGTTGTTCGAGCGGCCGATTGGCGCCATGAATTTTCGAAACGTGTTCTCATTTTCGCGAGTCCCTCCCCATGACCCTGACGCGGCAGCGCCGGTTCGTGACGCCAAAGCCTGACGAGACCGTCGAAGCCCTGGCCGCCCGCGCCTTGCCGGGCGAAGCGGTGGAGGCGGCGGTGGAGCGGATCAAGAGCTGGAACCTGCACATCTTCGCCATGCGCCGGCCGCGCGGCCTGCTGCTCGGCAGCGACGTGGTCTTCGTCGAGCCGCCGCAAGGATGACCGCCGCCGCCCGCAGACTGCCCGACCCGTCGCCCGAGCTTGGCGAGGCGGTGGTCGTGGGCGCGGAGATCGTCGCCGGCCACGACGGCTCGGCCGAGCTGCTGGTGCGCCTGGCCTATGAGAACGGCGCCGTCGGGGCGGTATCGCTCGACGCCGCCACCGGATTTGACCTGATGCGGGCCTGCGGGGCCGACAGCCTTGCCGGGCTCGTCGGCCGCGCCTGGCGCGAGATCACCAAGGGGCTCTGAAAGCGAATGTACGACATCCTGATCAAGGGCGGCGTGGTGGTGGATGGCTCCGGCGCGCCCGGCTACGCCGCCGACGTGGCGGTGAACGATGGCAAGATCGCCCGTATCGCGCCCACGATCGACGCGGAGGCCAGGCGCGTGGTGCTGGCGGGCGGACGGGTGGTGGCGCCCGGCTTCATCGATCCGCACACCCACTTCGACGTCCAGCTGCTGTGGGACGGCGCGGCGCGGCCGGCGCTGGAGCACGGGATCACCTCGGTGGTGCCCGGCAACTGCTCGCTCTCGCTGGCGCCCCTGAAGGCCGGCGACCGCAAGGCGCTGGTGGGGATGTTCCAGCAGATCGAGGAGCTGCCGCCGGCGGCGTTCACCGAGGCGTTCGAGTGGACCTGGGAAGACTTCGCCGGCTATCGCGCGGCGCTGGAGAAGAACCTTTCGATCAATGTCGCGCCCTTGGTCGGCCACAGCGTCATCCGGCTCTGGGTGATGGGACCGGACTCCCAGCAACGCGCCGCGCGGCCGGACGAGATCGCCGCCATGCAGAGCCTGCTGCGCGAGTGCCTGGACGCGGGCGCGGTGGGGCTCTCCACCAGCTTCGTCGACGTGGACGAGAACGCCCGTCCGGTGCCAAGCCGCTTCGCCCAGTTCGACGAGCTGGACGCGCTCTGCGCCGTGCTGGGCGAGTTTGGCCGCATGCTGCAGATCGTGCCGGAGTTCTACGACACCGACATCACCATCGCCCGTATCGACCAGCTGGCCGAGCTATCGCTGAAGCACAACATCCCGACCACCTTCTCGCCGGTGTTCGACAGCCACTTCACCCCCAACGCCGCGCCGCGCCAGCTGGCCAGGGTCGCCGAGCAGTTCGCCAGGGGCGCGCGCGTGTGGCCGCAGATGCAGACGCGGCCGATCGACATCAGCTTCTCACTGCTGCGGCCCAGCCTCTTCTTCGCCCGGCTGCCGACGTGGGTGCGCACCCTGCGCCTGCCGCTGGCTGAGCGGCTGGCGGCGCTGAGGGATCCGGCCACCGCAGACAAGCTGGTGGAGGACGCCGGACCGGACGGCGGCGCGCAGATGCTGAGCGGGCTTGTCGTCCGCGGCGGCGACAAGGCGCCGGCGGCGATGGCCGGGCGGACGCTTGGCGAAATCGCCGCCGAACGGGGCGAGACGCCGGCGCGGGCGCTGATCACGCTTTCGCTGGAACACGACCTCGACGTCGCCTTCCTGGCCGCCAGCCGCGGCCATGACGACACCGGCCGGATCGGGCCGATGCTGGCCGACCCGCTGACACACATCGGCGCCAGCGACGGCGGCGCCCACCTCGCCTCCTTCGCCACCTACGGCGACACCGGCTATCTCTTCAGCGAGTTCGTGCGCAAATCGGGCGCCCTTGGGCTGGAGCAGGCGGTGAAGAAGATCACCTCCGACACCGCCGAGATCTGGGGCCTGAAGGATCGCGGCGCCCTGCGCGAGGGCTTCGCCGCCGACATCGTCGTCTTCGACGCGGCCACCATCGCCCGGGGCGAGGAGCGGCCGATCTTCGACATGCCGGGCCATGGCATGCGCTATGTGCGCGACTCGATCGGGATCGACACGGTGGTGGTCAACGGCCAGGTGGCGTGGGCCAAGGGCGCCTACACCGGCGCCCATTCGGGTATGATCTGCGGCCTGGGCTAAGGGCCGGGCCGCGGCGAGGGCCAGGGAGGACTACGATGGCGGACGGTTTCGTGCTCGAGATCCCGGAAATGGTCGGGATCGCCTTCTCGCCCGAGCGCAAGGCGCAGGCGGCGACCAAGGCCTGGCCGGAGGGCACGCTGATCATCTCGGCCGACAGCCACATGCTGGAGACCGACTGCTGGGTGGGCCGCTTCCCAGAGCACCTCAAGGACGAGGCGCCCAGGATGGAGTTCAAGGACGGCGGCTATCAGCTCAGCGTCTGCGGCAAGCAGATGACCCCGCCGAACATCGCCGCGGCGCTCTGCACGTCGATGGAATGCACGCCGGGCTTCACCGACATCGACGCGCGGCTGGCGGACCTGGACGTCGAGGGGGTGGAAAAGGAGCTGATCTTCCCGCAGCGGCTCTTCGGCCTCTACATGTTCGGCGAGATGAAGAACCGGCCCGAGACCTTCGCGGCCTACAACGAGCACATCGCGCAGGCTTGTGCCGCCGGCAAGGGCCGGCTCTTCCCGGTGATGGTGCCCAACTACTGGGATCCCGCCGGCGCCAAGGCCTCGGTCGACCGCTGCCAGGCGCTGGGCGCGCGCTGCCTGATGGTCCCGATCAAGCCGGGCAACGACGTCGACGGCGAGCCGATCCAGTACTCCAACCCCAAGCTCGATCCGTTCTGGGACGCGGTGGCGGAATCGGGCATCCCGCTCTGCTTCCACATCGGCGAGGCGATTCCCACCGCGGCGCCGGGCGCCGCCGGCACTTTCGTGCTGACGCAGATGCAGGGCTTCCGCCACATCTGGGGCCAGCTCACCTTCGGCGGCGTCTTCGACCGGTTCCCCAAACTGCGCGTGGTGTTCGTCGAGGGAGGCATCTGCTGGGTCGCCTCGATGATCCACGACGCCGACATGATCTACAATTCCTTCCCTTCGGCGATGAACCCCAAGCTCGCCCATCCGCCCAGCTGGTACTGGTTCAACCACTGCTATGCGACGTTCATGACCGACCCGGCGGGCCTGGAGCTGCTGCACCGGATCGGCGCGGACCGGGTGATGTGGTCATCTGACTATCCGCACCAGGAATCGACCTTCGGCTACAGCCGCAGCGCCATCCAGGCGGTGTTCGACGCGACCACCGTGGAGAACGCCCAGAAGATCCTGGGCAAGACCGCGCTCGATCTCTTCGACATGCGCTGACATGGAGCTAAGCTGGAGCGCCGAGGACCTCGGCTTTCAGGGCGAGGTGCGCGCCTTCCTTGACGCCGAACTGACCGACGACCTGCGCAAGGTCGGCCGAGGCCTGACCAGCGTCTACGCGCCGCACGAGCCGGGCCTGGCCTGGCAGCGGATCCTGCACCGCAAGGGCTGGGTCGCGCCGGCCTGGCCCAAGCAATACGGCGGCTGCGCCTGGTCGGTGAGCCAGCGCTACATCTGGGCGACCGAGACGGCCAGGGCGGGCGCGCCGCCGGTCTCGCCCATGGGCATCGGCATGTGCGGCCCGGTGCTGATCGGCCATGGCACGGACGCGCAGAAGGCCCGCTTCCTGCCGCCGATGCTGTCGGGCGAAGACTTCTGGTGCCAGGGCTATTCGGAGCCGGGGTCGGGCTCGGACCTGGCCTCGCTCACCATGAGCGCCCGCGACGCCGGCGACCATTTCGTCTGCAACGGCCACAAGATCTGGACCACCCACGCCAACGTCGCCAACTGGATCTTCTGCCTGGTGCGCACGTCCGAGGAGCGCATCCGCCAGCTCGGCATCACCTTCCTGTTGATCGATATGCGGACGCCCGGCGTCGAGGTCCGCCCGATCGTTTCGCTGAGCGGCGAGCACATCCAGAACGAGGTCTTCTTCACCGACGTCGTGGTCCCCAAGGCCAACGTCGTCGGCCAGGTCGGCGAGGGCTGGACGGTGGCCAAGTACCTGATGCAGTTCGAGCGCGGCGGCGGGGTGAGCGCGCCCAGCCTGCGCATGCGCCTGGCCAAGATCCGCGCCATCGCCGCGGCCGAGCGGCACGGGCTCAACGCGCCAGGGCCCGAGGACCGCGCCTTTTCCGCCAAGCTGGCCGCCGCCGAGATCGACATCGACGCCCTGGAGGCGGTGGAGCTGCGGGTGATGTCCAGCCTCAGCCAGGGCCAGGCGCCCGGCGCGGAATCCTCGATGATGAAGACGGTGGGGACCGAGCTCAGCCAGCGGCTCACCGAACTGGCGATCGAGGCGACCGGCGCCTACGCCTTCGCCTACCAGCCGCACCTGACCGCGCCCGGCGGCCCCTCGCCCGGCTTTGCTCCGCCGGCCGACGGCGCCGGCGTCGGGCCGGACTACAGCTGGACGGTGCTGCCCAAATACCTCAACGACCGCGCCGGCTCGATCTACGCCGGCACCAACGAGATCCAGCGCAACATCATGGCCAAAGCGATTCTGGGCCTGTGAGTTCGACCATGCAGAAGCCTGCCATCACCTTTGACCTCGCCAAGGCCCGTGAAACCTACGCCCGCGACGGCGTGGTGTTCGTCCCGCGCGCGCTGGACGCGGCGGCGCTGAAGGCGGCAGAGGCGGCTTACGACTGGAGCCTGGCGCACCCGGGACCGGGCGCGACCCGCTTCGCCCAGGCGACGACGTCGACCTTCTACAACGACCTCTACAATCCGACCTGCCTCACCGGCTATCGCGCCATGCTCGAGGCATCCCCGCTGCCGGGCCTGATCGCCGCCCTGTGGGACGCGCCGGACGTCTGGTTCATGTACGAGCAGGTGTTCCTGAAGGAGGGCGGCGAGACCCGGCGCACGCCCTGGCATCAGGACAGCTCCTACCTGGCGGTCGCCGGGGCGCACCTGGCGGTGGCCTGGATCACCTTCGACGCGGTCTCCGCGGCGGACTCCCTGGAGTTCGTCCGCGGCTCGCACCGGGGCGTGCTCTACAACGGCTCGCGCTTCGAGCTCGGCGACGACACCGCCCCGATCAATCCCTCCTCGCCGTTGCCGCGCCTGCCCGATATTGAGAAGACGCGCGGCGAGTGGGACATCGTCTCCTACGCCATCCAGCCTGGCGATCTGGTGATCTTTCATCCCGCGACGCTGCACGGCGGGGCGCCCACCCATCCGGGCCAGCGCCGGCGCACCCTCACCCTGCGCTTCTTCGGGACCGACGCGGTCTACGACGAGCGCCCCGGCCGCGCGGGCCCCACCGTCGACGGGTTCCATCGGCGGATGAAGACCGGCGATCCCTTCCGCGATCCCTCGTTCCTGCGGCTGCTGCCACGCGAGGCGACGACCTAGGTCGTGTGCTCATCGGCTCGGCGGCCAGTGTCCGCTTCCGGGCGCGAAGCCAATGCCCGTGTTCGACCCTGAGCGGACGTCGGCCTATCGCTCAAGAGGCCCAAATGAATGGAGACGAAACGGCACGCCTGGCTAAGCTAATGCAGAGCAGCAGCGATTGATCCGCTTCTCCGCGATCCTGCACGTACGGAAAGGTCGGCCTGGCCCGAACCTGCTAGGATGGTGACGTTTGCGCTGCTACCGGAGGGGTGGATGACGCCTAAGCATTACCGAGCCGTGCTAGTTGCGGGGGTCATCGGCGCGGTGGCAGCCTTGTGGACGGCGTGCGCCTGGGCGCAGCCGAGCCGTTCCTACGAGTCTCTTGGCGCGGGCGTCGGATCGTGCGGGGTTTGGACCCAGGATCGCGCAACAAGCCACGGCGCTTGGAGCGAAGACCTGGAATGGGTCCTCGGCTACCTGTCCGCCTACGACCGCTTCGTTGCGCGCAACGGCATGGTCGCCAAGCACACCGACAGCGCAGGCGTCACGGCTTGGCTCGACACCTACTGCACTGCGCATCCGCTAGATGAGATGCATCGCGCGGCAGATGCGCTAGTTCAGGATCTAAAGCGTCAGAACTGACAGCAAAACAAAGCCCTATTGCGGGGCGTTCGGGCAAGTCATGGTGACTATCGGCTCGGCAGTGACGCTAACGGCGAAGATCGACCCATTGCGGATATTTCGGCGCTGTGGGAGCAAGACCCAAGCCTAGCATCAACATGGACGTGCCCGGACGGTGCCCAAGACAACGCTTAAGGTCTTCCTTGACGCCAACATCCTCATCGGCGCGGGCAAGCCACCGGGCGGGCCAGAGATTGTGCGGGTCATCGACCTTGTAGACGCCGGGCTGGTGACGGTGCTGACCACCGACCTAACGATCACGGAAGTTGCGAAAAAGCACGTCCAGAACGACTTCGATGCAATCAAAGAGATCAGCCAGCCGCACTTCCGCAAGATCGTCGAAGGTGCGACCGGAGTTGTCCTTCCCGACCTCAAGCGGCCGCAGCTTCGGCAAAAGCTGAAAGCGGCTTACGACGAATCGACGGCGGAGATGTTCAAGTCGCTGAAGGCCAAGACGCTGGCGATTGACGAGGTGAAGCCATCGGTCGTGTTCAACGCATATGCGGCAGGCGAAGGCTTCTTCTCTGGCGACGGCAAGAAGGACCAGTTTCCCGATGCGTTCGCCTTCGAGTGCCTCAAGAAGGAAGCGTCGAAGAAGGAACCGGTGATCATCGTCTCGAAAGACGGCGATTTCGCGGGACCGGTGGAATCGGCGAAGAATATCTCACTGGTAAAGTCACTGCCCGAACTGTTCGCGGCGCTCGGCCTAGAGATGAAAGTGCCGGAGATTGATGAGTTCGTTGAGATGCACAACGACGATCTGATCAAACTGGTTGACCAAGAACTCAACAACTGGGGCCTGAGCAGCGACGATGTCATGGACGCAGAGATCGACGAGATCACCGTCAACTCAATCGAGGTCAAAAAGCTCACTGCTTTTAGGCCAACCGAGGAGGGCGACTCGATCCTAGTGGTTGGCAAGCTCGATGTGCAGGCACTCGTTTCCTACACGCATCCCAATTGGGACGAGGCGATGTATGATTCCGAGGACAAGGTGCTCATCCCGTTTGACGATGTCAGCGGCGAGTCGGAGGTCGAGCTAACGGTCGACGTTTCGATGTCGATTTCGGTCGACGACGATGGCGATCCAGACTCGATTGAGGGGTTGAGCCTCCGGAACAGTGACTTCCAATATGTGACGCTGTATCCGCCGGATAACTACAAATAGGGGCGCCGATCCTCGCCCGGAGAAACTCAATTCGCGTGCGTTGCGAGCCGCAACCTATTGTCCGCTCACCACCCTGACCCGCAAGGCAAGGACCGGTTTCCACCCTTCTCGGACGTTCAGAGAGTCCGCTTGCGCTACCCCGCCTACGCCACGGCGTTTATGGGTACGCGACCTGGGCCCTCACGCGGGGGTCGGCGTCGACTGCAGCTGTTCGCGCAGGACGTTTTTCAGGGTCTTGCCGCTGGCGTTGCGGGGCAGCTCCTCGCGGCGGACGTCGATCAGCACCGGGACCTTGTGCGCGGGCAGCCGTTCGGCCACGTGCCGGCGCAGGTCCGCCGCCTCGATCTCGGCGCCCTCGCGCACGCGCACCGCCGCGCCCACCTCCTCGCCCAGCACCCGGTGCGGCAGGCCGACCACCGCCGCCTCGATCACCGCCGGGTGGGCGTAGAGCACGTCCTCGATCTCGACGCAGTAGATGTTCTCGCCGCCGCGGATCAACATGTCCTTGATCCGGTCCATGATGTAGACGAACCCGTCCTCGTCCATGCGCCCGACATCGCCGGTATGGTACCAGCCGTCGACGAACGCCGCGGCGGACGCCTCCGGCTTGTTCCAGTAGCCCTGCACCACGTTGGGGCCGAAGACGCAGATCTCGCCGGCTTCGCCCGGCGCCAGCACCTGGCCGTCCGGCCCCTCGATGCGGATGTTGTCCACCGGCACGGCGAGGCCGACGCTGTCGGGCCTGCGCAGATAGTCCTCGCCGGCGTTGGCGGTGGCGACGGAGGTGGTCTCAGTGGCGCCATAGCCCTGGCCCGGCCAGAAGTTGGGCAAGAGCTCGCGCACCCGCACGGTCAGCTCCGGCGCGGCGGCGGCGCCGCCATAGCCCATGGCTTCCAGCGAAGAAGTGTCGCGGGTGGCGAAGTCCGGCGATTCCAGCAGCTGCCAGATCATCGTCGGCACGCCGGTCAGGCCATTGATCCGTTCACGCCCGATCAGCTCCAGCGCCTTGGCCGGCGACCATCGATGCATCAGCACCAGCTTGGCGCCGCCGGCGAGGGTGGGGATCAGCATCGAGTGCGAGCCGGTCACGTGGAAGAGCGGCACCGGCAGCAGGCTGACGCCCTGGCGCATATCCGCCGGCGGGGGCGGCGGCGACGCGCCGGTGCGGCGGACCACGGCCCGGGCGCCGGCGTAGCCGATGCTGATCAGGTTGGAGACGGCGTTGCGGTGGGTGCCGAGCGCGCCCTTTGGCCGGCCGGTGGTGCCGGAAGTGTAGAGGATCGTCGCTCCGTCCTCCGGCTGCAGATCGCGCTCCGGCGCCGGGCGGTCGGGCAGACGCGCGTAGTCGGCCGGCGGGCCGATCAGCGCCTCCAGAGCGGTCGCGGAGCCCAGGTCTTCGGGAGAGGCGCGCACCGCGATCAGGCCGGAGAGCTTGAGGTCGCTGAGGTGGGGCTCCAGGCGCTTCAGCCGATCGACGTCGGCGATGACCACCTTGGCGCCGGAATCGGCGACGGCGTAGGCCAGGTCGTCGCCCGTGCCCCAGCCGTTCAGCGGCGTCACCACCGCGCCCATGGCGATCCCGGCCCAGAAGGCGATCGACCACTCCGGCAGGTTGCGCATGGCGATGGCGACGCGGTCGCCCTTAGCCACGCCGTAGCGTTCGGCCAGCACGTTGGCGAGGGCGCAGGCCGCGCGGTAGTGCTGATCGAAGGTGAGCCGATCGTCCTCGTAGACGATGAACTCCCGCTCGCCCCACTGGCGGCTGGCCTCGAACAGGACGCGCAAATTGGGCGGGGCGTTCTTGTAGACCCGGGTCGGGCGCCCGTTGATCGTCAGCGTCTCCATCTCGAACGCCATTCCGGGCGCGGTGAGGATCGCATGGGCCTGGGCCAGGCTCACGGCCGGCCAGACGGGATCGCCTTGGGTCATTGGTCCAAATCCAGTTCGCGGGTGTTTCAGCAGGGACGAGGGGATTTCCAGTACGCGTTATGATATTTGGTCGGCAAACCGGCCGCAATCATTGTCCGCGGCGGCCGTTGCGGCTAGGCAAGGCCACTATGCAACTGAGCGCCATGAGCAGACGCGAGACAGCCAAGGCCGAGCGCCGCCACCGGATCGTCACCGCCGCGCGCGATCTGATCCGCGAGACCGGCGACACCGGCCTTTCCATGCGCGCCATCGCCGCCCGCGCCGAAGTCAGCCTCTCGACCCCCTACAACCTCTTCGGCTCCAAGCGGGCGATCGTGCTGGCGGTGCTGGAGGACATCGAGGATTTCCACGAGCGCTTCTCGCGGCTGAAGTCGGTGAGCGCGGTCGACCGGATCTTCCAGGCCGCGTCGATGTCGATCAGCTACTACGTCGAGGATCCGGAGTTCTACCGCACCCTCTGGAACGGGGTCTTCGACATGAGCGGCAAGGAGGTGCGCGCCGCCCTCGCGCGGCCGGAGCGCGACGCCTTCTGGCTGAGCCTGGTGAACGCCGCCGCCGAAGAGGGCGCGCTGCTTGTCGAGATCGACACCCAGCTCCTCTTGCGCGACCTCGACCTCACCTTCGCCGCGGTGATGCTCAACTGGGTGCTGCGCGGGCTGACGGCGGAGGAACTGGCGCCGGCCGTCGGCTACGGCTATGCGCTGACCCTGCGCGGGGCGGCGAGCGAGGCCTGGCAAGCGCGCCTGGCCAAGCGCATCGACGACTATCAGAAGCAGCTGCTGAAACTGCGCCGCGGCGCGCTGGCGGCCTGATCGCCCCGCAGGCGCCCTTGGTCGCCCGGCCCAGCGTCACCGGGAATGACTTGACCTCCCCTAGGTGCGGCCGGAGATGGTTGGAACGGTGCAAGGCGGAGGTCGTGTGATGAGCATCGAAAAACCCTGGGCGCTGATGCGCCATCACGCCGGATGGGCGGATATCTTCCACGTCGAGGCCGAGACGGCCGACGGCGGCGTCACGGGCTTCTATCCGGACCGCGAGTCGGACGAGCGGGTCAGCTACACGGCCTATGCCGTACTGGCGCGGTTTGCGACCATGGAAGGGGCCAAGGCCGCCCGCGAGCGGGGCCTGGCGGCGCGGCGCAAGCACGACGCGGCGGTAGATCAGGCGCACGAGGCCCTGAAAGCCGCCGAAAAGGCGCGTGAGGACGCCTGGGTCGCCGGACTGCGGGCGGAAGACTGATCGGCGGCTGACGCGCCGCCCACGGTCGGCGTCGTCAGGACGAACCGATCGACAGCAGATTCTGCACCGGCTGGTACAGCTCTTCCAGGTAGGCGACATCGGCCGGCTCGAGCGCGATCTCGCTCGCCGCGACCAGTTGATCGAGCTGCTCCAGCCTGGAGACCCCCACCACCGGCGCCGTCACCTCGGGCTTGGAGAGCAGCCAGGCGAGCGCGATCTGGGCCGGCGCCTGGCCGTACTTCTCCGCCGTCTCGATCACCCGCGCGGCGATGTCGAACACCGCCTCGCCCTGGTAGAGGCTCTCTGTGCGCGCCCGGTCGCGGCCCTTCGAGCGGGCCGTCGAACCGCCGGAGAATCCGCCCTGGTAGGCGCCGGCCAGAATGCCGCGCGCCAGGGGCGACCACGGCGTGATCGCCACCCCGCTCCTGGCGCAATAGGGGATCATCTCCCGCTCTTCCTCGCGGTAGACGAGATTGTAGTGGTTCTGCATCGAGACGAACGGCGTCCAGCCGTTCATCTTGGCGGTGAGCTGCAGTTCGGCGAACTGCCAGGCGAACATCGACGAGGCGCCGAGGTAGAGCGCCTTGCCCGCCTTCACTACGTCATGCAGCGCCTCCATCGTCTCCTCGATCGGCGAGGCCTCGTAGCCCACCCGGCCATGGGGATGGCGGTGGATGATCAGCTGGTCGACATAGTCGAGGCCCAGCCGCGAGAGGCAGGCGTCGACGCCCTCGATCACGTGCTTGCGCGACAGCCCGCCCTGGTTGGGGTTGCGACCCATCGGCGCCGAGATCTTGGTGGAGAGCACGTACTGATCCCGCGGCAGCAGCTCGCGCAGCAGCGCCCCGACCACCGTCTCGCTGGCGCCGACGCCATAGATGTCGGCGCAGTCGAAATAGAAGAGGCCCCGCTCGATCGCCGCCTTGAACAACGGCCGGGCCTCGTCGATGCCCAAGGTCCAGTCGCCCTGGTGCCCACGGCCTGGCTCGCCGAAGTTCATTGTGCCCAGGCATAGGCGCGAGACGATCAGGCCGCTGTTGCGGCCCAGCTGAACGGTCTTGAGCATTTGCGAGTCCTTCGCTGCGGTCACCAGGCGTCGATCCAGCGGAGCTTCTTTTCGGTCCGGCGCGGCGTTGGCGGCAGGCTGCGCAGGCCGCCGATCACCCAGCGGCGGGTGTCGGCGGGGTCGATCACGTCGTCCAGGCCATAGGCGGTGGCGCGGTTCAGCGCCTTGCCGGCGGCGTAGGCCCTGGCGACCATCTCGTCGAACTTCGCCCGCCGCTCGGCCGGGTCGGCGATGGCGGCCAGCTCGTTGCGGTAGCCCAGCTTCACCGACCCCTCCAGGCCCATGCCGCCGAATTCGCCGGTGGGCCAGGAGACCGCGAACATCGAGGCCTGGTAGCTGCCGCCGGTCATGGCGATGGCGCCAAGGCCATAGCTCTTGCGCAGGATGACGGTGAAGAGCGGCACGGTGAGGTTGGCGCCGATGATGAAGAGCCGCGAGCAGTGGCGCACCAGCGCGGTCTTCTCCACCTCCGGCCCGACCATCATGCCAGGCGTATCGGAGAGCGACAGGATGGGGATGTCGAAGGCCTCGCAGATCTGCATGAACCGCGCGGCCTTGTCCGAGCCGTCGGAATCGATCGCCCCGCCCAGCACCTTGGGATTGTTGGCGATGAGCCCCATCGGCCGGCCCTCGATGCGGATCAGGGCGGTGACCATGGTGGTCCCGAACTTGGGCCGGATCTCCAGCACCGAGCCCTCGTCGGCGAGCGTGGCGATGAGCTCGCGGACGTCGTAGACGCGCAGGCGGTTCTCCGGGATCACCCGCCGCAGCAGCCGCTGGTCGGGGCAGGTCCAGTCGGCCACCGGGCCCTGGAAGTAGGAGAGATACTGGCGGGCGGTCGCCACCGCCTCCGCCTCGTCCTCCACCAGGAAGTCGATCACCCCGTTGGGCTCCTGCACGCTCACCGGGCCGATGTCTTCGGGCCGGAAGACGCCGAGCCCGCCGCCTTCGATCATCGCCGGGCCACCCATGCCGATGTTGGAGTCCTTGGTGGCGATGATCACGTCGCAGCAGCCCAGCACCGAGGCGTTGCCGGCGAAGCATCGCCCGGACGTGACCCCGACGGTCGGGGCGACGGCCGACATGCGTCCCCAGAACTCGAAGCCGCGCGTGAAGCCGCCGCCTTCGGTGTCACCGGGCCGCCCGCCGCCGCCCTCGCAGAAAAACACCGTCGGCAGGCGCCAGCGCTCGGCGACCTCGATCAGGCGGTCCATCTTCTTGTGATTGTAGGCGCCCTGGGTGCCGGCGAGGACGGTGTAGTCGTAGGCCATCACCGCGCAGCGCGCCGCCTCGTCGGCGAAGAGCGCGCCGTTGACCCGCCCAAGCCCCATGACCATGCCGTCGGCCGGCGTCTGGGCGATCAGCTCTTCCTCAGTGTTGCGACGGCGCCGCGCGGCCAGCGTCAGGGCGCCGTATTCGACGAAGGAGCCGGGATCGAGGAGGTCGTCAACGTTCTCGCGGGTGGTGCGCTGACCGGTCTTGCGCCGCCGCGCCACGGCGTCGGGACGCGCGTCATCGCGCGCCAGGCGCTGGCGCTCGAGGATCAGCGCCAGGTCCGGGCGGATCGCGTCGAGGTCGATTTCCTCGGCTTCGTGGCGGCCCGCCTCGCCGATGTCGGCCTCCTCGATGAAGACCAGCGGATGGTCTTCGAAGACGGTGTCGCCGGGCGCCACGGTGAATTCGCGCACGTAGCCGGAGACGTGGGCGGCGACCACGTGCTCCATCTTCATCGATTCCATGATCAGCACGGCCTGACCCGCCGCCACCGCCTCGCCGGGCTGCGCCGTCAAGCTGACGATGGTGCCCTGCAGCGGCGCGCGCAGCGGCGTGGTCCCTTCCGGGCCGGCGATGTCGTCGAACGCCAGCGCGACCTCGGCCGCCGGCTCGGGAGCGGCCGTCGCGCCGCTGCGGCCATGATCGAGCACCGCCAGCGGATCGACCGCATCGACCTTGGCGCCGGCGCGGCGCTGGGCCTCCGGCGGGGCGAAATGCAGGCGCGGATGCTCGCCCGCCGCCTCGGCCGCCAGCTCGGCGATGTGCACCTCGACAAAGCGGGTGTGCACGCCCGCCTCGCCGTCCGCCAAGCGCCGGGTCAAGGCCTGGAGGAAGGAGATATTGCTGGAAACGCCGGTGAGCTTGAATTCGCCCAGCGCCCGGTAGGCCTTGGCCGCCGCGTCGGCGAGGCCGGGGGCGTGGACGATCACCTTGGCCAGCAGCGAGTCGTAGCGCGCGCTGGTGCGGTAGCCGCCGTAGCCGAAGCCGTCGACGCGCACGCCGGGGCCGGACGGCGGCTCGTAGGCGGTGAGAATCCCGCCGGCCGGCCGCACCTGGCCCTCAGCGCCCATGGTCTCCAGGTTGACCCGGGCCTGCAGCGCCACGCCGCGCGGCGGCGGGACGGCCGATTGCGCAGGGAGCCCCAGGTCCGTCAGCTTCGCGCCGCCGGCGATGGCCAGCTGCAGTCGCACCAGGTCGAGGCCGGTGACTTCCTCGGTCACCGTATGCTCCACCTGCAGGCGCGGATTGGCCTCGATGAAAGCGAAGCTGGGTTCGCCCTCGCCTTCATTGACCAGGAACTCGATGGTGCCCAGGCCCTTGTAGGCCGCGGCCTCGCCCATCTTCACGGCGCAGCCCTGCAGCGCCTGGCGCAGCGCCTCATCGACGCCGAGCGCCGGGGCGATCTCGATCAGCTTCTGGCGCTGGCGCTGGAGACTGCATTCGCGGTCCCAGAGATGGACCACCGCGCCCGTCCCATCGCCGACGATCTGCACCTCGACGTGCCTGGCCTTGGGAAAGAAACGCTCGACGTAGAGCGAGCCGTCCCCGAATGCGGCCTTGGCCTCGGAGGCGCAGCGCTCGAACGCCTCGGCGAGGTCGTCGATGTTGAGCACCGGGCGCATGCCCCGCCCGCCGCCGCCGGCCAGGGCCTTCAGCATCACCGCCCCGCCGCCCTGGTAGGCCAGGAACTCGCCGGCTTCCTT
>JBIOEF010000037.1:0-27613 GCA_044445785.1 Caulobacterales bacterium | reverse complement strand
GACCTCGACGGCGGCGGACGCGGTCAGGGTCGGCAGGTCGGGCGCGGATGAGGCGGCGAAACCGGCGAAGACGCAGGCGTCGTGCGCCTTGGCCGGCTTGGGTGGGGTCTCGCCGCCGACGATGCGCGTGCCGGCGCCGGTGCAGATCACCAGCGGCGAGGTCGCCGGGCCCTGCGGATTGGGCATCCAGCCGGGCGGGGTCATCAGGCGCAGGCTGACCGCCGCCAGGAAGGCGACGAACATTGTCAGCCGAAGAACCTGGCCCGCCGCTCGCATGGCGGCGTAACTGCGCGCGGCCAGCGCCGCCCGCAAGTGAAATTCAGCGCTTCCCGCGCCGGGTCGCTTGGCGCCATGAATGGCGTCCGCCCTCGCTGCAAGGAGCCGCCAAGTGCCGCAGGACCCCGCCGCCGTCGCCGGCGCCATGAAATGCCTCGACGACTTCATGACCGCCTTCAACGCCCGCGACATCCCCGCCTGGGAGCGGACGTTCAACTTCCCGAGCGTGCGGCTGGCCTCCGGGACCCTGGCAGTCCTGGAGGCCGGCTCGATGACGCCAGAGCGGTTCGTCAGCGGCGCTCTCAAGGAATGGGACCATTCGGCGTGGGAGCGCCGCGAGGTGATCCACGCCGGCGCCGACAAGGTGCACATCGACACGCGTTTCACCCGCTACCGCGCCGACGGCAGCGTCATCGGCGGCTTCGATTCGATCTATGTGGTGACCAGGGAAAACGGGCACTGGGGCGTCAAGGCCAGGTCGAGTTTCGCGCCGTGAGCGGCCTGCGCGTCTCCTACGTCGCCTTTCCAACCGCCGCCCAGCCCCCGCTGACGGTGGCCGGCAAGCTGGTGACGCTGCAGGGCGAGGACGGCGCGCCCGCGACGCCCGGTCCGGCGGTGCTGATCTGCCATGGCTCGGACGGCGTCGACGGGCGGGGCGAATTCCACGCGGCGGCGCTGAACGCGGCGGGGATCGCGACGCTGGAGATCGACATGTGGGCGGCCAGAGGGCCCGCGCGCGGCGCGGCGGCCAGGCCGAGGTCCGTCCCCGAGACCCTGCCCGACGCCTTCGCCGCCGTGCGGTTCCTGGACGAGCAGCCGGAGGTGGACGGGGCGCGGATCGGCATCCTGGGCTTTTCCTGGGGCGGGGTGGTCTCGCTGCTCAGCGCCACGCGGCGCTGGCGCGAGGAGCTGGGCGGCGGCGCCCCGCCGTTGCGCGCCCACGCCGCGCTCTATCCGGTCTGCTGGTCGTACGAGACCGTGCCCGGCTTCTCGCTGGCCGAGCTCACCGGCGCCCCGGTGTTGATCCAGGCAGGCGACGCGGACGCCTATGACGACCCTGACGGCCTGGACCAACTGCTGGCGCGCGTGCCGCCTGCCTCGCGCGCCCTGATCCGTGGAATCACGCACAAGGGCGCCGGCCACGGCTTCGACCGCGACGCGCCGGCGCGGACGATCAACGACCCCTTCGCGCACAAGGGAAAGGGCGGTCCGGTGCTGATGGCGTTCCATCCGAAGGCGGCGCAGGCGGCGCGCGAGGCGAACGTCGCCTTCTTCCGTGAGGCCCTCGGCCTTACCCCGAATTAACTGGGAGCCCTGGCGAGCCGACCGTAAACCGCTCCCGAAGTTGGGACGGGTGTTCGATGTCGCTGGCTCTGGCCACGCTGGTCTACGAATGGAGACGCTACCTGGCGGCGGTCATCTCGCTGGCGCTGTCGGGTATGATGGTGCTGGCCTTCTCGGGGCTGTTCTCGGGCATCATCCATTCGGTCTTCGCGACCACCGAGCGCTCCCCCGCCGACCTTTTCGTGCTGCCGCCCAACGTTGACAGCATGGCCAACTCGAACGCCAGCCTGCCCGCGCGCATCCAGCCGCTGATCTACCTCAACCCCGACGTGGTCGATGTGGAGAGCATGGAGGGCTCCAACGCCATGTGGATCAACGTCCCCAAGCCCGGCAAGAAGCAGGTGCAGGTGTTCGTGCAGTTCTTCGGCGTCGACACCAAGCCGGGGTCGGTGGACCTGCCCACCGATTTCACCGACGCGCAGCGCATCGCGCTCACCGAACCTGGCGCGGTCGCCGTGGACGCCTCCGCCCTGGAGCAGATGGGCGCCAAGCTGGGCGAAAAGGCCTCGGTGAACGGCCGGACGGTGTGGGTGCGGGTGGTTCTGAAGAACTATCCGAGCGCCAACGGGCCGGTCGTCGTCGCCTCGCGCGATACGATGCGGCTGCTGGGCATGGTCAGCGACAAGGGCCAGGTCGGGCCGATGATGGTGCGGATCCGCGACCCCAAGCGGGCCGAGATCGTGCGCGATCAGCTGAACGCCATCTCCAACGGCGCCTATCACGTCCTCACCCGCAAAGAGTTCAATCAGAACAACGAAAACAAGGTGATGAGCGAGCAGATCATCGGCCTGCTGCTCGGATTCTCGGTGTTCCTGGCCGTGCTGATCGGCATCGGCGTCACCTCCCAGACGCTGCGCGGCGCGATTCTGTCGAACATCCGCGAATTCGCCTCGCTGCGGGCGCTGGGCATCTCCATGGGATCGCTGCGGCTGATCGTGATGGAGCTCAGCTTCTGGGTCGGCGTGGTGGGCCTGGCGGCGGCGCTGGCCTTCACCTTCGGCATCTCCCTGCTGGCCGGATCGGTCGGCCTGCCGATCGTGATGCGCTTGCCGACGATGATCCAGGTGTGCGTCATGCTGATGGTGATCGCCGTCGTCTCCGGCGCCCTGGCCATGGGCATCCTGAAGAAGAGCCAGCCCGCGGACCTGCTGCGATGAGCGAGCCGCGCACCGTGCTGATCAAGGCCGAGGGCGTGACCAAGCGCTTCAAGACCGGCCGCACCCAGATCGAGGTGTTGAAGGACGTCAATTTCGACGCCTGCGCCGGCGACGTGACCATGGTCATGGGCCCGTCGGGCTCGGGCAAGTCGACGCTGATCGCGGCGCTGTCGGGCCTGATGCGCCCGGACGTCGGCCACGTCACCGCCCTTGGCGCGGACCTGTGGAGCCAGCGCGCCGGCAAGATCGACCGGTTCCGGCTGGATCACTGCGGCTTCATCTTCCAGGGCTTCAACCTGTTCCCGGCGCTCACCGCCCTGCAGCAGGTCGCCACCGTGCTTCGCTACAAGGGCGTCAAGCGCCGCACCGCGCGCGAGCGGGCGGTCGAGGCGCTGACCGAGGTGGGGCTGGAGAAGAAGCTGAACCAGCGCCCCTCCGAGCTCTCCGGCGGGGAGAAGCAGCGGGTGGCCATCGCCCGGGCGCTGGCCAAGACCCCGAGCCTGGTGTTCGCCGACGAGCCGACCTCCGCCCTGGACGGCGAGAGCGGCCAGATGATCGTGCGCCTGTTGCGCCGCGCAGCCACCGACCATGGCGCGGCGGTGATCTGCGTCACCCATGACCCGCGCCTGGAGGCCTACGCCGACCGGGTGATCCGCATCGAGGACGGCCGGGTCCTTTCCGACCAGCGCACCGCCGCCGCGCCGCGCCCCATGGCGGGCGCCGAGCTGGCGCTGGCAGTCTCTTGAGGCCGACATGACCCAATCCAAGATGACCCAGTCCCGATCCGCCCTGCCGATCCTGGCTGCGCTCGCCATCGCCCTGGGCCTCGCCGGTTGCCAGCGCGGCGCCCTCGGCGGCGCCAAGGCGGCCGCGCCGCCGCCGCCAGCCACGCCCTACTCCGCCATCGCCGACGGCAAGGCCGACGTGGAGGGCGGGATCATCAATGTCGCCGCCCGCACGCCAGGCGTGATCCGCGAGGTCGACGTCCAGGAAGGCCAGACGGTGGCGAAGGGCCAGGTCCTGGCCCGCCAGGAGGACGACGCCCAGCGGCTGGCCGCGCGCACGGCGATGGCCAGCCTGCAGCAGGCCAGAGCCCAGATCGGCCTAACCCGGGTGCAGATGGCCGCCGCCCAGCGCGAGTACGACCGCCTGCTGCCGCTCTCATCCTCGCAGTTCGTCGCCCGCCAGGCGCTGGACCAGGCCAGGGACGCGATCCACACCGCCCAGGCGAACCTGGCGGCGCAGGAGGCCGCGGTGGTGGTCGCCGCGACCCAGCTGGACCAGGCCAAGTACGCCGAGGAGCTGACCATCATCCGCGCGCCCGCCGACGGCAGGATCGTCCGCCGCTACGCCAACCCCGGCGCCGGCGCCTCAACGCTCAACGTCTCGACCATGTTCGACCTGGAGCCGGCCGGCCAGCGGATCGTCCGCGCGGAGGTCTCCGAGGGGGCCGAGCCCTTCGTGCTGGTGGGCCAGAAGGTGCAGCTGGTTCCGGAAGCCGATCAGAGCAAGGTCTATCCGGGCACGGTGCTGCGCATCGCCCCGGTGTTCGGCGCCCGCAAGCTGCAGTCGGACGATCCCTCCGAGCGCACCGACGAGCGGGTGGTGGAGACCGTCGTCACCGCCGACGGCGCCCCCTTCCTGATCGGCCAACGCGTGCTGGTGAAGTTCCTGAAGAGCTAGGCGCGGCGCCACCCCTCACCGCACCTCTCCCCACTGGCGTGGGGAGAGGGATACTTCAGAGAGCGGAGTGGCGGCGGGACGGCGAAGCTGGCATTGCCCCATCAGTATCCCTCTCCCCGCCGGAGGTGGGGAGAGGTGCGGTGAGGCATGTTCGCAGGTGACCCGTCAAAGCCCGGCTTGACGCTGCCCCTGCCCCCGCGCAATACGCGCCGACTTTGCAATTGGGAGAGACCCCATGGCGGACATCCGCTTTGACGGGAAGGTGGCGATCGTGACCGGCGCGGGCGGGGGCCTTGGCCGAGCGCATGCGCTGGAGCTGGCCAGGCGCGGCGCCAAGCTGATCGTCAACGACCTGGGCGGCTCGGTGGACGGCTCGGGCGGATCGTCCGATGCGGCCATGAAGGTGGTGGGCGAGATCAAGGCGCTGGGGGGCGAGGCGATCGCCAACGGCTCCTCGGTCACCGACGACGCGGGCGTGGCGCTGATGGTCAAACAGGCCATGGACGCCTGGGGCCGGATCGACATCCTGATCGCCAACGCCGGGGTGCTGCGCGACAAATCGTTCTCCAAGATGGAGATCGCCGACTTCGAGTTCGTGGTCGACGTGCACCTGATGGGCTCGGTGAAGCCGGCCAAGGCCGTCTGGGAGATCATGCGCGAGCAGAACTACGGGCGGATCGTGGTCACCACTTCCTCCACCGGGCTCTACGGCAACTTCGGCCAGACCAACTATGGCGCGGCCAAGCTGGCCCTGGTCGGGTTCATGAACAGCCTCAAGCTCGAGGGGCAGAAGAACAACGTCCACGTCAACGCCATCGCCCCGGTGGCCGGCACGCGGATGACCGAGAACCTGATGCCGCCGGCGATCCTGGACAAGCTGCGGCCGGAGTACGTCACCCCTGGCGTGGTCTATCTCTGTTCCGAAGAAGCGCCGACCGGCGCGATCCTCACCGCCGGCGGCGGCGCCTTTGCGCTAGCCAGGCTCTACGAGACCGAGGGGGTGTACCTGGGCGAAGGCGGGCTTTCGGTGGAAGAGGTGCGGGACAACTGGGCCAAGATCACCGATCCGGCTGGCCAGAAGGCCTATGTCAACGGCGGCGAGCAGACCCAGAAGTTCTTCGCGCGGATGAACCAGGGGGCCTGACGCCGCCCGGCCAGGTTATCGCCAGTCACGAACCCTCTTGCGCGGGACGCAAGGGCGGGGTCTGGTGAGGGACAAGCGCCCGGCAGAGGCGCCCCCGATGACCGCTGCCCAGGAACGCGTTCGTGACATCCACCACTGACTCCTCGTCGACCGGCTATCGCGCGCCGCTGCCGACCCTGCTCGCCTTCGCTCTGCCGGGGCTGCCCATCGGGGCGCTGGCGGTGGCGCTGTCGGTCTATCTACCGCGCTTCTACGCCAGCCACATTGGGCTGAGCCTCGCAGCGGTGGGGACGGCGTTCATGGCCGTGCGGCTCGCCGACATGCTGTTCGACCCGTTCATCGGCATCGTCATGGACCACACCAGGACGCCGCTCGGTCGCTACCGGATCTGGCTGCTGGGCGGCGCGCCGCTGCTCGGCATCCCGGTCTACATGCTGTTCCTGGCGCCCATGGGCGTCTCGTACTTCTACCTGATCGGCTGGCTCTTCATCTATTACCTCGGCACCTCGGTGATCGCGCTCTCGCACGCCTCCTGGGCCTCGGTGATCGCGTCCAACTACCACGACCGTTCGCGCGTCTTCGGCGCCATCCAGGTGGTGAGCACCATCGCCGCGACCGCGGTGCTGATCGTGCCGGCGCTGCTCAGCAGCAACCCGATCACCAATGTCCAGGACATGGGCTGGTTCATCGTCGTGGTGACGCCGCTGGGCATCTTGGCGGCGAGCATCTTCACGCCCGAACGCATCGTGCAGGAGCACTCGAAGGAGAAGGTCACGCTGCGCGACTATTGGGAGATGGTCTCGTGGCCGGAGATGCGGCGCGTCGTCGCCGCGGCCTTCTGCCTGACGCTGGGGCCCGGCTGGATGTCGGCCATGTACCTCTTCTACTTCCAGGACTCGCGCGGCTTCTCGTTCAGGACGGCGACCTTCCTCTTGGCGCTCTACATCGCCGCCGGGGTTCTGGGCGCCGGCGGGCTTTCCTGGATCGCGACGCGGCTGGGCAAGCACCGCACCCTGATGCTGGCCAGCACCCTCTACTCGCTGGGTCTGATGACCCTGAACTTCCTGCCGAAGGGCGCGCTGCTGCCGGCGATCGTCATCATGTTCAGCCTGGGCTTCCTGGCGGCCGGATTCGTGCTGCTGGGCCGGGCGATGTGCGCGGACGTCGGTGACGCCATCCGGCTGGCGAAGGGCAAGCACCGCCAGGGCCTGCTCTACGCGATGATGACCAGCGTCGAGAAGATCGCCGGCGCCCTCTCCATCGGGCTCACCTTCACCATCCTTTCCTGGGTCGGCTACAACGCCAAGGAGGGCGCGCACAACACGCCCACGGCGATCCACGGCCTCGAGCTCGTCTACCTGATCGGGCCCATCACCTTCGTGATGCTCGGCGGCGCCTGCTACATCGGCTACAAGCTCGACCACCAGCGCCATGCCGAGATCCGCGCGGCCCTGGAAGTGCGCGAAGCGATGATCGGCGAGGCTGCGATCGTCGAGAGCCTCTCGGGCGGCCAGACGCTGCCTGGCGTCGTCCCCGAGCCGACCTGAACCGGCCAAACCGGAAATTCTATTGCGCCCGGGCCGCCGGCGCCCTCTGATTGGGCTAGCGAAGCGTCCAGCAGAGACGCCGCTGGGTGAGGAACGTCGCAATGAGCAGCAGCCCGCTTCCGGCGAGCGCCGGCCCGGCTGACAACCTCTCCATGACGACCGTGCTCGCCTTCGTGAGCGCCACCATACCTTCCGCCGTACTCCTGGGCATGCTCGGCGTCTTCCTGCCGAGGTTCTTCGCCAGCCACATGGGCCTTTCGCTGATCGCGGTTGGCGGGACGCTGGCGGGCGTGCGCCTGCTGGACACCTTCGCCGTCGACCTGCCGCTGGGCTGGCTGATGGACCACACCAGAACGCGGGTCGGCCGCTACCGACCCTGGTATCTGGCCGCCGCGCCGATCCTGATCCTCGGCGTCTACATGCTGTTCAATCCGCCCAGGCCCATGCCGGCGAGCTATCTGTTCGTCTGGTACCTGCTGTTCTGGGTCGGCATGTCGACCATGATCATCGCCCACAGCGCCTGGGCCGCGAACCTCGCCACCAGCTACAATCAGCGCTCGCGCCTGTTCGGCTGGATGATCCCGGTCGGAGTGATCGGCGGCGTCGGCCTGCTGCTGCTGCCGGCCTTTACCCATGGGCGGATCAGCCCGGCCAATCCGGCGAGCGTGCCGCTGATCGGCTGGATGATCATCGGTCTGACGTTGGCGACAACGGCGATCGTGGTCCTCACCGTGCGCGAGCCGATCGCGCCCACCGTCGAGCGCGGCAAAATCGTCTGGTCCGACTACTGGGAGATGATCGCCCGGCCGACCGCCCTCAGACTGATCATCGGCGACCTCTTCCTGGTGCTGGGACCTGGCCTGACCGCGCCGATCTACATCTTCTTCTTCACCGAGGCGAAGGGCTTCTCGACCGCCGCCACGACCACCCTGCTGGCCTTCTATACCGTGGCCGGGCTGGTGTGGGCGCCGATGTGGTCTAGGGTGGCGCGGCGCGTTGGCAAGCATCAGACGCTGCAGATCGCCTGCGTCTGCTACGGCGTCGCTCAGACTACGCTGATGGCGATCCCCAAGGCGCAGTACGCGCCAACGGCGGTGCTGATGTTCGTCGTCGGCGGCTGCGCCAGCGCCTTCCTCTTCCTGGTGCGGGCCATGCTGGCCGACTTCAGCGATGAGCTGCGGCTGGAGCAGGGCGTGCCGCGGGTCAGCCAGCTCTATTCCTTCGTCGGCATGACCCAGAAGGTTGGGACTTCGTTCAACACGGTCATCTCGTTCTCGATTCTCCAGTTCGTCGGCTTCAAAGCCGCGGAGGGGGCGGTGAACACGCCCCACGCCATCTTCGGGCTGGAGATGGTCTACCTCTTCGCTCCGGTCCTCTTCGTGCTGATCGGCGGCGCCCTCTTCTTCGGCTACAAGCTCGACGCCAAGCGACACGGAGAAATCCGCCAGGCGCTGGACGAGCGCGACGCCGCGCTGCTCGAGGGCAGTCTCGCCGAGGCCCTGACGGGCGAGCCGCCCCTGCCGCCGGCCGCGGCGGCGGAATGAATTTGAGACGCTTGATTTCAATCAATGACCAAGACGCCCCCTCGGGGCGCCAACTTTGATTTTGGAGACATAGGTTCGATGTCGGAGCCCTCTCGCCCCTCCGGGAGCAGGATTTCCCTGCCCGGGATCTTCGCCTTCGGCAGCGTCGGCCTGCCGCTGGCCGGCATGCTGCTGGTGTTCGGCGTCTACCTGCCGAGGTTCTATGTGGCGCTCGGCGTTCCCTTGGCCGTCGTCGGCTTCGCGGTGTTCGTGGTGCGGATGCTCGACATCTCCCTGGACCCGATCATCGCCTTCGCCATGGACTGGACCCGAACGGCCATCGGCCGCTACCGCCCCTGGCTGATCCTGGGCGCGCCGATCGTCATGCTGGGCGTCTATCAGCTGCTGATCCCGCCGCCGCACGCAGGGGCGGCGCACATGATCGTCTGGATGCTGGTGGCCTACGCGGGCTATTCGATGCTGACCCTCGGCATCGCCTCATGGTCGGCGCTGCTGGCCCCGACCTACAACGAGCGATCGCGCCTCTTCGGCTGGACCCAGGGACTGGCGGTGGTCGGGTCGGTGGCGCTGCTGCTGCTGCCGCTGATGACCCACGGCAAGGTGGTGCTGGGCAAGAGCGCGAGCATGCCGACCGTTGGCCTGATCCTGGTGGCCTGCATTCCGATCGCGGTGATCATCTGCTCGCTGTTCACCCGGGAGGGGAGCGCACACACCGCGGCCAGGCCGAAGTTCGCGGTCAGCGACTACGCCTTCGCGGTCTCCCGGCCCTCGATCCTGCGTCTGGTCCTGGCCGACCTGGTGCTGACCCTGGGACCCGGCACGACCGGGCCGATCTACGTCTACTTCTTCCACGACGCCAAAGGCTTCAACGTCGCCGACGTCGGCTTCCTGCTGATCTTCTACATCGGCGCCGGGATCGCCGGCGCGCCGTTCTGGGGCGCGGTGGCGCAGCGGTTCGGCAAGCATCGCACGGTGCAGATCGCCTGCGTCTGCTACGCCATTACGCAGACCACACTGATGGCCCTGCCGCGGGTCGGGCCAGGAGGCTATCGGTTCTTCCCGGACGGTCTGCCGACCTGCGCCGGAATGTTCGCCGTGGGCTTCTGCGCCAGCGCCTTCATCCTGCTCGTCCGGGCGATGGTCGCCGACGTGGTCGACGAGGTGAAGCTGGAGAAGAACCGCGACCTCACCAGCCTGCTTTTTTCGCTGGTCACCACCACCACCAAGGTCGGCCAGGCGATCACCGTGGCCATCGTGTTCCCGATCCTGGCCATGGTCGGCTACAACGGCAAGGAAGCGGCGGTGAACACCCCCCACGCCATCTTCGGCCTGGAGATGTGCTACCTCTTCGCCCCGATCATCCTGGTGTTCGTCGGCGGCGCGATGCTGATCGGCTACAAGCTGGACGCCACGCGCCACGGCGAAATCCGCGCGGCGCTGGAAGAGCGCGACGTCGCCGCGGCGGAAGAGTCCCTCACCGGCCCGCTCGCCCCCGCACCGGACGCCGCGACCTGAGCCCCTTGATTGTCGGGTGATTCTCACTACTGTAGTGAGAATGTCCAAGTCTGACATGGTCGTGCCCGCCGCCGAGGCCAACCGAGCCTTCTCCAAGCTGCTGCGGGCGGCGCGGGAGGGTAAGCGCATCACCATCACCTCCCATGGCGTGCCTGTCGCCGAACTGATCCCCGCCGGGGCGGAGGCGAAAGAGGCCGCCGAGCGTCAGCGGCGAGCCAAGGCGCTGGCGGCGCTCAAGGTCCATTGGGCGAGCTTGGAGCCCGTGGTGATCGGACCTTGGACTCGCGAAGAACTGTACGAGCGCGACTGAGCCTTTGCCGCGCGTCGCCCTCGACACGAACGTGCTGGTCTACGCCGAGGGGATTGAGCGCGCCCCGACCGACAGCCCAAAGGTTAGTCTCAGTCGCCGGCTCATCGAAGCGCTCGCCAATTCAGCGGAGACATGGGTCACACCAACCCAGGCGCTCGCCGAACTGCACAGCGTCCTGGTTCGCCGCCGCGGCTTGCATCCTCGCCTAGCCGCCTCGCGCATACAGCGGCTGCGCGACCTATCCGCCTGGGCGCCAACCACGGCCGAGTCGTTCGACTCGGCTCTGGAGTTGGCCAGCGATCACAACCTGCAAATCTACGATGCTGTCATCCTGGCCACGGCGGCCGAAGCACAATGCGATTTGCTGGCCTCAGAAGACCTCCAGGACGGCTTCGTCTGGCGAAGCGTCACTGTGACGAATCCATTCGGCCCAACCCCCGATCCGCGGCTGGCGCGGCTCCTGGCAGGACCTTAGCCGAGCGCCCGCGCCGCGCCGGCGAAGGCTTTCGCCACCGCGCCGTCTGGATCGGAAACGACCACCGGCGTTCCCTCGTCGCCGCCCTGGCGAAGGGCGATGTCGATGGGAATCTCGGCCAGCAGCGGCACGCCCAGGCGCTTCGCCTCCGCCCGCGCCCCGCCCTCGCCGAAGATCGGGATCCGCGCGCCGGTCGAGGGGTCGGGGAAGTAGGCCATGTTCTCGATCACACCCAGCACCGGCGTCCCCAGCTTCTCCAGCATGGCGGCGGCGCGGCGGGCGTCGATCAGGGCGATCTCCTGGGGCGTCGAAACGATCACCGCCCCATCGACCTTGAAGTCGTGGAAGAGCGTCAGCTGGATGTCGCCGGTGCCTGGCGGCATGTCGACCACCAGGACGTCCAGCGGCTCGGCCTCCGAGCCCCAGCGGACGTCCTTGATCATCTGCCGCACCGCCGAGGTGGCCATCGGCCCGCGCCAGATCATCGCCCGGCCCTCGTCGACGATGAAGCCGATCGACATCAGTTTCAGACCGTGAGCGATCAGCGGGGTCAGCTTGCCGTCCTCGAACGCCGGCTGATCGTCGATCCCCATCATCTTCGGCACCGACGGGCCGTAGATGTCGCAGTCGAGGATCCCGACCCGCAGCCCCGTCTGGGCCATGGCGCAGGCGAGGTTGACCGCCACCGTCGATTTGCCGACCCCGCCCTTGCCGCTGACCACCGCGATCACGCGCCCCACGTGGTCGAAGGGCTGGGGCGGCGGCTTTCCAGCCGGATCGGTGCGCGGATCGTCGGCGACCTGGGCGGCGCCCTTGCGCACACGGGTGACGCCGGGACCCGGCGCGCGGGCGGCGGCGGTCAGCACCACCTGCGCCTTGTCGACGCCGGACACCGATTTCAGCGCCCGCTCGGCGGAATCGCGCACCGGGGCGTAAAGGACCGCATCCTGCGCCGCCACCTCCAGGATGAAGCCGGCGCGCCCCTCGCCGATCATCAGGCCCTGGACCAGTCCCGCTTCGAAGAGGCCTTTGGCGGATTTCGGGTCGCGCACCCGGTCGAGGGCGGCGATCACCTGGTCGCGGTCGGGTTGGACGGGGGCGGTCATGGGATCATAGTGCTGCGTGCTGCGGGGCCTCATATCCGCGCCCCGGGCCGGCTTTACAAGCGTGCGGACCAAAGCGGCAGGAGCGAGCGGCGATGTACCACCAGGGCCAGCGCGAGCTGCAGGACCGTTTCGCCAGCCGCGCCCTGGCCGACCGGCTGGAGGAGAAGCTGCGTCACGACCGCTTCACCGACAGCGACAAGGCCTTCGTCGAGGAAAGCCCGTTCTTCTTCCTGGCCACGGCGGATGCGGAGGGTAGGCCGGATTGTTCGTTCAAGGGCGGGCTGCCGGGGTTCGCGCGGATCGCCGCGCCGGACACCCTGGTGTTCCCCGACTACGACGGCAACGGCATGTTCCGCAGCCTCGGCAACATCCGCGCGAACCCCCACGTGGGCCTGCTCTTCCTGCGGATTGGCGAAAAGCCCGGGCGCCTCAGGATCAACGGGACGGCCAGGATCGTGTTCGAGGATCCGCGGATCGAGACGATCGACGGCGCCCAGATGCTGGTGGAAGTGACGCCAACGGACATCTTCCCCAACTGCCCGCGCTACATCCCGCAACTGCAGCTGATCGAGCCTTCCGTCTACGCCCCACGCCCGGCGACCGCGCCGGTCGAGCCGGCGTGGAAAAACTTCGGCGATTTCAAGGACGTGGTTCCGCCGCGCCGGCGTTAGGCGGCCGGCTTCAGCAGGGCTTCGAGGCGCGGCGTCGGCAGGGCGCCCATGATCTCATCCAGTTCGCGCGCGGCGCTGGAGAAGGGACACTCGCCAGCGAAGCAGAGCGCGCAGGCCATCGCCGCGACGGGATTGCAGCGCCCGTTCGTGACCATCGAGACGCCGCGAAGGCGCCGGCGGATCACGCAGGCCAGCCACTCGTCCATCTGCGCGCGCGTGGCGAACACGCCCCTGGCCCGCCAGGCCTTGACGGCGACGTCTTCGACAACTCCTGCCTCGAGGGCCGTGTGGGTCATGACTGTACCCATGGGACAAACTCCGTGCGCCCCCGCACCCGAATCAACAGACTGATTCGGTTCGCCCGCGCGCTGTTTGATAAGGATCAAATGGCCGAAACTTGGCCGTGGGGTGGCGCGCTTGGGGCGTCGGAGCGCCGTCTTGCCTTGCGAAACCGAGAGCGGGTACGGATCGCGCTGGAGGCGATCATGACCGTCCTCGTGACCGGAAGCGCGGGCCACCTCGGCGAAGCGTTGATGCGGACCCTCGCGGCCGCGGGCGAGGACGCGGTCGGCTTAGACATCGCCCCATCGGCGTTCACCGGGCGCGTGGGATCGATCGGCGATCGGCAGTTCGTGCGGCGCTCATTGGTCGGCGTGCGCGCGGTGATCCACGCCGCGACCCTGCACAAGCCGCACGTGGCGACCCACACCCACCAGGCCTTTGTCGACACCAACATCAGCGGCACGATGGTCCTGCTGGAGGAAGCCGTGGCCGCCGGCGTCGAGGCTTTCGTCTTCACCAGCACCACCAGCGCGTTTGGCGCGGCCCTGACGCCGGCGCAGGGCGAACCGGCGGCGTGGGTGACCGAGGGCGTCGCGCCGATCCCGAAGAATATCTATGGCGTCACCAAGCTGGCGGCCGAGACCCTGTGCGAACTCTTCCATCGCCGGCGCGGCCTGCCGATCATCGTGCTGCGGACCTCGCGGTTCTTTCCAGAAGCCGATGACGATCCGGCGATCCGCGACGCCTATGAGACCGCCAACGCCCAGGCCAACGAGCTGCTGCATCGCCGGTCGGACATCGCCGACGTCGTCAGCGCGCACCTGCTGGCCCTCGAGAAAGCCCAGGCGATCGGCTTTGGCCGATATGTTGTTTCCGCGACGACGCCGTTTGGGTCAGAGGATCTGGCTCAATTGAGATCTGACACGCCAGCGGTGGTCCGCCGGCTATATCCGAAGTACGACGCGCTCTTCGCCGCCCGTGGCTGGACGATGTTCCCAAGCGTCGACCGGGTCTACGTCAACGAACTGGCGCAGCGCGAGCTCGGCTGGCGGCCGAGGTACGACTTCCAGCACGTGTTGGACTGTTTGGCCGAAGGCAGGGACTTCCGCAGCCCCCTAGCTTGCGCAGTCGGCGCCAAAGGCTATCACGCAACGGCCTTCGAACACGGGCCCTACCCGGTGGCGTAGCGCCGACCGTCAGCACCCCCAGCCACGTCGGTTGCTCTCTGCGACAGTACGGCCGTTCAGCTCAGGGCGCGCGGCTGGCGCGCGACGATGAGGTCGCGGACGTGGTGCAGGCTCTGGGCGATCGCCACGCACTTGTCGTGCATCTCGTCGGTGGGGTCGAGGAGGTCCGGGACCATCACCGTCATCATGCCCGCCGCATGGGCGGCGCGCACGCCGTTGTGGGAGTCCTCCAGCGCCAGGCAGTCACCCGGCGGCGTCGCCAGGGCCGCGGCCGCCTTGAGGTACGGTTCCGGGTGCGGCTTGCCGTTGACCACGCTCTCGCGGGTGACGAAGGCCGAGAACCGGCCAAACAGCGGCGGCGCCAGGCACCGCTCCACCGATGCGCGGCTGGACGAGGTGGCGACGGCGCGCGGCAGGCCCAGGTCGTCGAGGACGTCGAGCAGCTCGAAGACGCCGGCTTTCAGTTGGACGCCCGCCTCGAACGCGACGTCCACCCGCCGGCGCACGTCGTGATGGTAGGCTTCGAGGTCAAAGCCGGGCCCGAAATGGTCGGCCAGCATCCGGTTGCTGTCGGCGTCGGTGGTGCCGATCATCCGCAGGAAGACCCGCAGCGGCAGCTCGCGGTCCATGGCCTGGGCCGCCGCCATCAGGGCGTCGCGGATCGGGCTCTCGGTGTCGATGAGCAGGCCATCCATGTCGAAGACGACCGCGCGAATCGGACGGGGAAAGACCATGGCGCCGGGCTAAGGCCCCGCCGCGCGCCGGTGAAGTAAAGTTTGGTCTCAGCCCGTAACGAACGCGTCCGCGCCGTAGCCCTGGAAGTAGAGGAGCGCGGTGAGGTCGGCCTTGTCCAGCTTGGCGTCGGCCTGACCGGCGAGCACCGGCTTGGCGCGATAGGCGACGCCCAGGCCCGCCGCCTCGATCATGCCAAGGTCGTTGGCGCCGTCGCCGATGGCCAGGGTGTCGACCATGGCGACGCCCGCGCCGGCCGCCTCGGCCCGCAGCGTCGAGAGCTTGGCGTCGCGGCCCAGGATCGGCTCGGCCACGCGGCCGGTGAGCGCCTCGCCGTCGTCGATCAGCTTGTTGCCCCAGTGCGACTGGAAGCCGGCCGCCTGGGCGACGCGGCTGGTGAAGAAGTCGAAACCGCCGGAGACCAGCACGCACCTGGCGCCATGGGCGGCCATGGTCGCCACCAGCGTCCGCGCGCCCGGATTGAGCCTCACCCGCTCGTCGTAGCAGCGCTGCAGGTCGTCCAGCGGCAGGCCGGCGATCATCGCCACCCGCTCGCGCAGGGCGTCATCGAACTCCAGCTCGCCGCGCATGGCCCGCTCGGTGATGGCGGCGACCTCGGGGCGGATGCCGGCGAAGTCGGCCAGCTCGTCCAGGCATTCGCAGCCGATGATGGTGGAATCCATGTCAGCCACCAGCAGGCGCTTGCGCCGATGTTCCACCAGCTGGACGCAGATATCCACCGGCAGGCGCTCGAACGCATCCTCGGCCTTGGCGCGGATCAGGGTGGGGTCGTCACAGTCGACGAAGATGTCGGCCGCGCCCGTCCCCAGGATCTCGGTCGCCTTGACGGGCGAGCCCGCCCCTGCGACCGCTTCCACCGCGTGCGGCAGAACCTCCTGCAGGACATCGAAGTCCGGCGCGACGACGGTGAGGACGATCTGCATGGCCCCTCAAGGCGTTGAGCCCCGCATCTGGCTGATCGCCGGCCCCACCGCAAGCGGCAAGTCCGTCCTGGCCCTGCGGTTGGCCCAGGCTGTTAGCGGCGAGGTCATTAACGCCGATTCAATGCAGCTCTATTGCGACCTGCGCATATTGACCGCGCGGCCGACGCCCGAGGAGGAGGCCGCCGCGCCCCATCACCTGTTCGGCGTCGCCGATGCGGCGGAGCGCTGGTCGGTGGGCGAGTGGCTTCGGGCGGCCCAGGGCGTGCTGGCCGAGATCGCGGGCCGCGGACGCGCGGCGATCTTCGTCGGCGGCACGGGGCTCTACTTCCGCGCCCTGACCGAGGGCCTGGCCGACATCCCGCCCATTCCCGAGGCGATCGCCCGCGAGGTCTCCGACGCCTTCGTCCGGGTGGGGAGGGCCGCCATGCGCGAGCGGCTCCGCAAGCTGGATCCCGCCGCCGCCGAGCGGATCGACCCTGGCGATCGCCAGCGGATGAGCCGCGCGCTGGAAGTGGCGCTGGCGACCGGCCGTTCGCTCAGCCAGTGGCAGGCGGAGACCCCGCCTGGCCTGGCGGAGGCCTGGCGCGCGGTGGTGATCGAGCCGCCCCGGGACGCGCTCTATCGCCGCTGCGACGCCCGGCTGGCGAGGATGATCGAAGCCGGGGCGCTGGAAGAGGTTCGGGCCCTGATGGCGCGGCGCCTGGACGGGCGGCTGCCGGCGATGAACGCGCTGGGCGTCCATGACCTGGCCGAACACCTGGCGGGACGCACGACGCTGGAGGCCGCGCTCGCCGGCGCCCAGGGCGCCACGCGCCGCTACGCCAAGCGCCAGCTGACCTGGTTCCGCCACCAGACGCCGAACTGGCCGAGGATCACCGCCATCGACCCGGAGGAGCAGTGGCGGCAATTTCTTGCGCTCAACCCTTCCTTGACGGGTCGGGCGGAGAATGGCATCACCCAGTCCGACGTTTCGGAGCAAGACTGATGCGCATCGCGCGGCTCGTACTTATCAGGCGACCGGTATCGGTAGGAGGCTAAGCCCTCCCCCGCCGCTCGGTCGCGCGTCCACGAAGGCCCCTCAAGCGGGCCTTTTTTCTTGCCCCAATCAATCCGAAACCCAAGTTAGCCCCATGACCATCCAGCCCTCCATCCAGTCCTCCACCCAAACCCAGAACCAAGCTGCGCCGCAGATCATGACCGGCGCCGAGATCGTCGTGCGCGCCCTGGTGGACCAGGGGGTGACCGACCTTTTCGGCTATCCGGGCGGCGCGGTGCTGCCGATCTACGACGCGCTTTTCCACGAGCCCCGGCTGAACCACATCCTGGTTCGCCACGAGCAGGGCGCGACCCATGCGGCCGAGGGCTATGCGCGCTCGACCGGGCGGCCGGGCGTGGTGCTGGTGACGTCCGGGCCCGGAGCGACCAACGCCGTCACCGGCATCACCGACGCCTTGATGGACTCCATCCCGCTGGTGGTGATCACCGGCCAGGTGCCCACGCACCTGATCGGCACCGACGCCTTCCAGGAGTGCGATACGGTCGGCATCACCCGGCCCTGCACCAAGCACAACTACCTGGTGAAGGACGCCGCCGACCTGGCCAGCGTTATCCACGAGGCGTTCAAGATCGCCACCACCGGCCGGCCAGGCCCGGTGGTCATCGACATCCCCAAGGACGTCCAGTTCGCCAGCGCCGCCTATGTCAGCCCGGCCGACGCGCGCTCCAGCCACAACTACCACCCGCGCGTGGCGGGCGACGCCGGCAAGATCGCCGAAGCGGCGGCGCTGATCGCCAAGGCGCGGCGGCCGATCCTCTACACCGGCGGCGGGGTGATCAATTCCGGCCCCGCGGCCAGCGCCGCGCTGCGCGAATTCGCGGCGCTCACCGGCGCGCCGGTGACCTCGACCCTGATGGGCCTGGGCGCCTTCCCGGCCAGCGATCCGGCCTGGCTGGGCATGGTCGGCATGCACGGGGCGTTCGAGGCCAACCACGCCATGCACGACTGCGACGTGATGGTGGCCGTCGGCGCCCGGTTCGACGATCGCGTCACCGGTCGCCTGGACGCCTTTTCGCCAGGCTCCAAGCGGATCCACATCGACGTCGACCCCTCCTCCATCGGCAAGGTGGTGCGCACCGACGTCGGCGTCATCGGCGACGCCGGCCATGTGCTGGGCCAGCTGATCGCCGAGTGGAAGCAGCAGCGGTATTCGATCAACGCCGGGGCGCTGAAGGCCTGGTGGGCGCAGATCGACCGCTGGCGCGCCCGCCGCGGCTTCGCCTACAGGGCCTCGGACACCCTGATCAAGCCGCAGTACGCCATCGAGCGGCTGTATGCGCTCACGCGCGGCAAGGACGTCTACATCACCACCGAGGTCGGCCAGCACCAGATGTGGGCGGGCCAGTTCTTCCACTTCGACGAGCCCAACCGCTGGATGACCTCCGGGGGCCTGGGCACCATGGGCTATGGCCTGCCGGCCGCCGTCGGCGTGCAGGTGGCGCACCCGAAGAGCCTGGTCATCGACATCGCCGGCGACGCCAGCGTGCAGATGACCATGCAGGAGATGTCGACCGCCATCCAGTACGACCTGCCGATCAAGATCTTCATCCTCAACAACCAGTGGATGGGGATGGTCCGCCAGTGGCAGCAGCTGCTGCACGGCGAGCGTTACAGCCATTCCTATTCCGACAGCCTGCCGGACTTCGTGAAGCTCGCCGAAGCTTTCGGGGCGGTGGGCTTTCGCGCGGAAACGCCGGACGAGCTGGACGCCAAGATCGTGCAGATGATCGAAACGCCCCGCCCGGTGCTCTTCGACTGTCGGGTGGAGAACGCCGAGAACTGCTTCCCGATGATCCCGTCCGGCAAGGCGCACAACGAGATGCTCCTGGCCGAAGATGTCGAGGACGTCGGCACGGTCATCGATGATGCGGGGCGCAAGCTGGTATAAGGCTGATCCGAATCCCGATCAGGAGGGCCCATGTCCGCCGAACCCCCCGCCTCGGCCTATGACATGGGCCACGCCGTGCAGGCCGAGAGCCTGGCGACCTTCGCCATCCTGGTCGACAACGAGCCGGGCGTGCTCCACCGCGTGGTCGGCCTTTTCGCCTCGCGCGGCTACAATATCGAAAGCCTGACCGTCGCCGAGACCGACCGGAACGCCCACACCAGCCGCATCACCATCGTCACCCGCGGCACGCCCCAGGTGCTGGCCCAGATCGAAGCCCAGCTGCAGAAGATGGTCTCCACCCGCCACGTCCAGGACATCACCAAGGACCCAAACGGCGTCGAGCGGGAGCTGGCGCTGGTGAAGGTGAAGGGCGCCGGCGCCGACCGCGTCGAGGCCCTGCGCATCGCCGACATCTTCCGCGCCAAGGTGATCGACACCACCAGCCAGAGCTTCATCTTCGAGATCACCGGCGCGCCCTCGAAGATCGACAAGTTCACCGACCTGATGCGGCCGCTCGGCCTGGTGGAAGTCTCCCGCACCGGCGTGCTCTCCATCGAGCGCGGGGTGGAGACGCTTTAGGGGCTGGACTGAAATAGTCCCCAGCCATCCTTGTTTGTCATCCCGGCTGGAAGCTCGCCTAAGCGAGCTGGAAGGCCGGGATCTACTCAGCGCCGGCGGGGAAGTAGGTCCCGGACAGCCCGCTGCGCGGTCTTCCGGGATGACAGACTATAATTGATTGAAATTCTTAGGATAATTAGAGGCATCAAGTACGGATTCTACGGCCGTTCCACCGGCGGGGCCCAGCCCGGCTCCAGCGTCTTGACCGGGTGCGAGGCGGTGACCATGCCCAGGAACGGCGGGGTGATCGAGTAGCCCATCAGGCCCTGCAGCGCCGGCGCCATGGCGCGCACCCGCTCGCGCGGCACGGAGAGGAAGAAGTTCTCCTGCGTGCGCAGCCAGGGCTCGCAGTACTGGCTGGTGAAGGCGAGCCGCGGCGCCGCGCTGCGGTTGGCGCCCGCGCCATGCACCAGCGTGCCTGGAAAGACAGCGATGGCGCCGGCCGGCATCTCCAGCGACACGGCCTCCGGCGGCGGGGGCGTGGCGGCCGTGCGGCTCTTGCGGAACGCCTCGACCCGATCGGAGCTCCAGAGGTGGCTGCCCGGGATCATCACCGTGCCGCCGTTCTCGGCGGTGAAGGGATCGATGGCGCCGATGACGCTGATCCCCAGCGGCGGCCGGGGGCGCGGCACGAGGTAGAAAGAATCGTCGGAATGCAGCGCCTGCGCAACCTCGCCTGGGAAGATGCAGATGGCGTGGCTGGCCGAGAGCAGGAAGTTCGGCCTCAGGAACGCCGAGAGCACCGCCATCAGCCGCCGATCGCAGCTGAGGTCCTCGAAGACCCGGCCGCGCGCGACCAGGGTGTAGATCCGCTCGGTGGTGCGTCCCTCGAAGTCGTTGCGGCCCCGATAGGCGCCCAGCAGCGGCTCGACGCCGGCGCGGAAGGCGGCCAGGCGTTCAGTGTCGAGGAAATCCTCGATCACCGTCCAGCCGTCGCGCCGCATCCGCTCGACGTGCGGCGCCGGATCGAAATCGGTGGTGGCCTGAAGGGCCGCCGCGCCGTCCATAAGTTCCTCCCCGCAGGGCTCGTTGTGTCTGAGGCACAATTGTACACCCTGCTGGCCAGCCTGTCCGCCGGCCTCAGGCCGCAGCCGGAACCGTCTGGCCTTCGTTGCGGCGACGGCGCACGCCGATGAAGCGCATGGTGAAATATTGGATGAGGAAGAGGCCGATCTTGCTGCAAAGGCCCCACGCCGACATCGCCGCGGCCCAGGTCAGGGGATCGAGGCGCAGGACCAGCGCCAGGTTGAGCGCCGCCGAGGCGAACATCAGGCCAGACCAGATGTAGCCGAAGACGACAGCCACGTCGGGCACGAGTTCCATGGCGACCGGCGGCAGGTAGCGGTTCATCCAGCCGGGCTTGAGCATGACGATGCCGACGATGGCGTAGATGATCGAGGGCTTGGCCATCACGAAGCGCGGATCGTGGGTGAGGAGCGAGGTGGTCCCGGTGGCGAGCACCAGGAAAAGGCTCATCCACTGCATGGTGTCGACGGGCTTCTTGCGCGCGAACTGCCAGCCGATCTGGGCGACGCCCAGGGTCATTCCGAGTCCGATCGAGAGCGGGATGTTCTTGGTGAGAACGAAAAGGACGAGGAAGAAGATGGTCGAGGCCATGTCGAGGGCCAGGAACTTCCCCGCGTTGAACAGGCTTTTCATCGGACGCGCCCCTCCTTTGCTGGGCGCCCGGACCCTATAGCCGCGCCGTCCGGGGCCCCTAGCCAGCTCACGCAGCCATTGCCGCCGTTCACGAAAATCAGCCCGCCGTTCGCGCTTCGCGAGCCGACGTTCTTCTATCGGCAACCCCGATGACCTATATTGGAGCCGTTCGGGCTTCTGTCCGGACTATGGAGATAAACGCGCGCGTAATAAGCGGACTGGACCCGGGTGCGATTCCCGGCGGCTCCACCAACACTCTTCCTCCTCGCGTTATCGGCGGGGCGTCATGGGGCCGATCAGCATCGACAGACGTCTAAAGGCGTTGCTTTCTCCCGGCGTGGCTCACCGTCTCGGGCCATTTTCTAACTGCGAACGATAACTTCGCTGAAGGCTATGCCCTGGCCGCGTAAGCGGTCCGGATATAACCGACCTAAAGTCCTGGTGTCTTAGCAGCGCCAGGCGGGGCTCGGGGGCGCCTGGCAACAGAAGCCCCCACTTTCCCCACCGCGCCTGAGGCGCCCCCATTCGATGCGTTCTTGGGGCGCTGGCAACAGAAGCCCCCCACTTCCTCGCATTCGGGGTGTCTTGCGACAGAAGCGCCCACTTTCCCGATCTGGTCACTAGACCTGCTGGGCGGTTTTCCTGCAAAAAACGCGTTGCGAAGTCGCCACACCTTATACTGCTCATAGCTCCCGCCACGTCGTGACGCACCAACTCTTGCGTCATCGTTTCGTGACGTTACGTTTGCGACATGTCCAAGGACGGGGACCCCAAGGACCAGATGGGCTACGAGGCGCTGCAGCAGGAAGCGCTTCGGGGCGTGGTCCGCGCCGCCTTGAAACGGGCCGCGGCGCCCAAGGGGCTGCCGGGCGAGCATCACTTCTTCATCACCTTCAAGACCCGCGCGGCGGGGGTCTCCGGGCCCAAGGAGCTGCTCGGACAATACCCCGACGAGATGATGATCGTGCTGCAGCACCAGTACTGGGATCTGGCGCCCGGCGAGACTTTCTTCTCGGTCACCCTGAAGTTTGGCGGCCAGCCCAAGACCCTGTCGGTGCCCTATGCCGCGGTCACCCAGTTCTGGGATCCCAGCGTGGACTATCGCCTGCACTTCACCGCGCCCGTGCCGCTGACCGCTCAGGAAGCGCCGGCGCTCAGCAAGGCCGCCGCGGCCAAGGCGGCCCGCGCCGCCGGCGCCGGCGAGGGGCCGAACATCGTTTCGCTGGACCAGTTCAGGAAGAAATAGCGTGACAGACGCCGCGGCCGCCGAGCCGGAACTCACCGACGACGCGATCCTGCAGCGCTTCCTGCGCACCAAGAACCAGCCGACCGGCTCCCAGACCCTGGGCTTCCGCATGATCAGCGTCAGCCAGGCGAAGATGGAGGTGGAGGTCGCCTTCGAGGCCAAGGCCGAGCTGCTGGCCAACCCGATGAAGCAGGTCCAGGGCGGCTATCTCTGCGCCATGCTGGACGAGTGCATGTCGGTGGCCTGCATGGTCGCCTCGAAGATGACCGCTGTCGCGCCCACCGCCGAGATGAAGACCAGTTTCTATCGTCCTGCGATGCCGGGCGTGCTGAAGGGGATCGGGCGGGTGACCCGCTGGGGCCGCACGATCGCCTTCACCGAGGGCGAACTCTATGACGCCGAGGGCCGCCTGGTGGCCAAGGCGACCGGCACGGCGGTGCCGACGCCGTTCAAGAACTACAAATAGAGGTCATGCGCTTCTGGTCTCTGATCCTCGCCGCCGTGTCCGCGGCGATGCTCCTGGCGCCGACGCCAGCCAGCGCCGACGGACCGTTCGCAGACTGGGCGGCGGTGGTGGTGGCCGGCGACTTTCACGCGGCCCACACCGACAACGCCACCCAGACCTTCGACAACGCCCGCCGCGACGTGGCCGCTGAACTGATCCGCAAGGGCTTCTCGGCCGCCAATCTGCGCCAGTTCTCGGTCCGTCCGGAGCTCTATCCGGGCGCCAAGCTCGGCAAGGCTGACCTGCAGCCGATCTTCGAGGGCCTGAAGGACCTGACGGCGCACGCCAAGGCCGGCTGCCTGGTCTATTTCACCTCCCACGGCGCGCCGCAGGGCGTGGTGCTGGATGGCCAGCTGCTGCCGCCAGGGACGATGGACGAGATGATCGCCGCCACCTGCGGCGAGCGGCCGACGGTGGTGATCATCTCCGCCTGCTTCTCCGGCGTCTTCGTCCAGGGCCTTTCGGCGACCAATCGGATGATCCTCACCGCCGCCAGGCCGGACCGGTCCTCGTTCGGCTGCAGCGAGAGCGACAAGTACCCCTACTTCGACGCCTGCATGCTGAAGGTGCTGCCGGATGCGCACGATTTCATCGCGTTGGGACCGAAGGTGCAGGCCTGTGTCGCCGAGCGGGAGACCGAGACCGGCGTCTCCCCGCCCTCCGAACCGCAGGTCTGGGTGGGGCCGGCGCTGCGACCGGTGCTGCCGCTGATGGCCTTCGCCCCTGGATGATGGCGCCGGCGGGCCGACGGCGTTAGGCTGGCGGCTCACCTTCCGGAGGCGGCCATGAAGCTGGATCGGCGGCAGTTCGTCACCTGGAGCGCCGGCGGCGCGATGTTGCTGGGCCTTGGCGTCGGGCGCGCCTCGCGCGCCGCCGACCAGACCCTCAGCCCCTGGATCCGCATCGACCCGGACGGCAAGGTGACCCTCTACACGACAGTGAGCGAGATGGGTCAGGGCGCCAAGACCGGCCAGGCGCAGGTGCTGGCCGACGAGCTGGACGTCTCCTGGGACGCGATCACCGTGGAGATGGGGGCGCCTGTCGCCGGCGGCCCGTTCGCCTTCATGGGCACAGGCGGGTCGTCCTCGATCAGCCGGCACTGGAACGACCTGCGCAAGGCCGGCGCCACCGCCAGGGCCCAGCTGGTCACCGCCGCCGCCAAGCGCTGGAATTGCGCCGAGAGCGACTGCCTGGCGCAGATGGGGACGGTCAAGCGGATGAGCGCCGGCGCCACGTTTTCCTACGGCGAGCTGGCCGCCGAGGCGGCCGCCTGCGCCGCGCCCGCAACGCCGCCGCTGAAGCCCGCCTCCGAGCGGCGCTATATCGGCAAGCCCCTGCCGACGCTGGAGAACGTCGACAAGTCCTGCGGCAAGGCGACCTACGGCATCGACGTACGCCTGCCCGGCCTGCTGCGCGCCTCGATCCGCCAGGCGCCGGTCTATGGCGCCAAGCTGACCGCCGTCGACGAAGCGCCAGCGCTGGCGGTGCCGGGCGTCAAGAAGGTGGTGAAGCTCGACAACGCCGTCGCCGTGGTGGCGACCGGCACCTGGGCGGCGTTCAGGGGCGTGCGGGCGCTGAAGCCGCAGTGGTCGACGCCGGACCTCACCTCCAACTCCGCGGACGTGGGCAAGAGCCTCGTCGCCTCCCTCGACGGGCCGGACGCCAAATCCGGTGACGATGCGACCCGCGCCGGCCTGCGCGCCGACTACGACAAGGCGGCCCGGAAGGTCGAGGCCACCTATCAGACCGCCCATCTCGCCCACGCGGCGATGGAGCCGATGAACACCACCGTGCAGATCAGCGCCGACAAGGTCGAGGTCTGGTCGCCGACCCAGGTGCCGACGGCGACGCGCATGGCGGTGGCCCAGGCGAGCGGGCGCCCGCTCGAGCAGGTGGTGCTGCACAACACCCTGCTGGGCGGTGGGTACGGGCGCCGGCTGATCCCCGACTTCGCCACCCAGGCGGCGCTGATCGCCAAGGAGACCGACGGCGCGCCGGTGCAGCTGGTCTGGACCCGCGAGGAGGACGTCGCCCACGACTACTATCGCCGCGCGGTGGTGACCAGGTTCCGCGCGGGCCTGGGCGCTGACGGCCTGATCGACGGCTACGAGGCGATTACCGCCGGCGCCGATAGCGCCCTTCGCGGCGGCGACCCGGCCCCCTATGGGATCAAGCGCTTCGCCGCCACCCAGTCGTCGGTCAAGACCGGCATCCCGCAGGGACCCTGGCGCAGCGTCGATCCGGGGCTGGTGAGCTTCGGCCGCGAGAGCTTCGTCGACGAATGCGCCCACGCGGCGGGGGTCGACCCGCTGGAGTACCGGCGCAGGCTGATCGGCGACAATCCGCGCGGGCGCCAGGTGCTGGACGCCGCCGCCAAGGCGATCGGCTGGGGATCGCCCAAACCCAAGGGAACCGGCCGGGGCCTGGCGCTCGTGCAGTGCTTCGGCACGCTGGTGGCGACCGGCCTGGAGGTCGAGGTCAAGGGCCAGGCGCTGAAGGTGACCAGGATCGCCGTCGCCGGCGACCTGGGCACAGCGGTCAATCCGCAGCAGGTGCGGGCGCAGTTCGAGGGTGGCGCCACCATGGGGCTCTCGGCGGCGCTGGGCGAGGCGATGACCTTCACCGGCGGCAAGGCCGACCAGACCAACTTCAACGCCTACCAGATCCTGCGCCTGCGCCAGGCGCCGAAGGTGGAGGTGCTGCTGTTCGACACTCCGGACGCCGCGGTCGGCGGCGCGGGCGAGCCGGGCGTCCCCGGCGTCGCCCCGGCGCTGGCCAACGCCGTCTTCGACGCCACCGGCAAGCGCGTGCGCACCCTCCCCTTCGCCAGCCAGGGGTTCACGGTCTAGCCTGACGACGGATTTTACCGCAGAGAACGCGGAGGACTGCGGAGGACAGGATTTCTACTCTGCGCACTCCGCGCACGCCTCCGCGACCTCCGCGGTTGAATCTTCGCTACCCGGGCCCAGACACCATGACCGCCACGCGCACCGAGACCGACACCTTCGGACCGATCGAGGTTCCGGCCGACCGCTATTGGGCGGCGCAGACCCAGCGCAGCTTGCAGAACTTCAAGATCGGCTGGGAAAAGCAGCCGCTGCCGGTGATCCGGGCGCTGGGGATCATCAAGCGCGCCGCGGCCGAGGTGAACATGGCGCTGGGCGAGCTGGATCCGAATTTCGGCGAGGCGATCGTCGCCGCCGCCCAGGAGGTGATCGAGGGCAAGCTCGACGCCCACTTCCCGCTGGCGGTGTGGCAGACCGGGTCGGGCACCCAGTCGAACATGAACGCCAATGAGGTGATCTCCAACCGCGCCATCGAGATGCTGGGCGGGGTGATGGGGTCAAAGTCGCCGGTCCATCCAAACGACCACGTCAACCTGAGCCAGTCGTCCAACGACACCTATCCCAGCGCCATGCATATCGCGGCGGCCGAGGAGGTGGTCCACCGCCTGCTGCCGGCGCTGAGGACGCTGCGCAATGCGCTGAACGACAAGGCCCAGGCGTGGGCCAAGATCATCAAGATCGGCCGCACCCACACCCAGGACGCGACGCCCCTGACGCTGGGCCAGGAGTTCAGCGGCTACGTCCAGCAGGTGGAGAACGGCGTCGCCCGGATCGAGCTTAGCCTGCCGATGCTGATGCAGCTGGCCCAGGGCGGGACGGCGGTGGGGACGGGCTTAAACGCCCCGGTGGGCTTCGCCCAGATGGTCGCCGACAAGATCGCCCAGATCACCGGCCTTCCGTTCACCTCCGCGCCCAACAAGTTCGAGGCGCTGGCCGCCCACGACGCCATGGTCTTCAGCCACGGGGCGATCAACACGGTCGCCGCCAGCCTCTTCAAGATCGCCAACGATATCCGCTTCCTTGGGTCCGGCCCGCGTTCGGGACTGGGCGAGCTTTCGCTGCCGGAGAACGAGCCGGGCTCGTCGATCATGCCGGGCAAGGTCAACCCCACCCAGTGCGAGGCCCTGACCATGGTCTGCACCCAGGTGTTCGGCAACCAGACCACCATGACCATGGCCGGCGCCTCCGGCCACTTCGAGCTCAACGTCTTCAACCCGGTGATGGCCTACAACTTCCTGCAGTCGGTGCGGCTGATGGCCGACGCGGCGGAGAGCTTCACCGAGCACTGCGTCGTCGGCATCGAGCCCCGCATCGACAACATCAAGGCCGCGCTCGACCGCTCGCTGATGCTGGTGACCGCGCTCACCCCCAGGATCGGCTACGACAACGCCGCCAAGATCGCCAAGACCGCCCACAGGAACGGCACCACCCTGCGCGAGGAAGCGGTCGGCGGCGGCTATGTCACCGAAGCGGAGTTCGACGAGATCGTCCGCCCGGAAAAGATGATCGGGCCGGGGTGACGCGCGCCCATTTTCACCACCCCTTTGCCTGTCATCCCGGCTGGAAGCTCGCGCTCGCGAGCTGGAAGGCCGGGATCTACTACTCAGCCGAGGCCTGGAAGTAGGTCCCGGACAGCCCGCTGCGCGGCCTTCCGGGATGACAGACATATTTATTTGAATTTATTGACGAAATGGGACGGCCGCCGACCTGCGTGCGCTGAGGACCTAAGCCCGGCGGCTCACCGCGAAATCGGCCAGCGACTCCAGCGCATCGCGCCATTCGGTGCGGGGGAAGATCGCCAGCGCTGCCTTGGCGGTCTCGGCGTAGTCCGCGGCGAGATCCAGGGTGGCGTCGATGGCGCCGACGCCACCCTGGAT